>JBOGFC010000057.1:0-22108 GCA_050742155.1 Acidimicrobiia bacterium | reverse complement strand
TGGCGTCCCCGTCGGACGATCAGCGGTCTTCGGTGAACCGGTAGGAGAGGGCGGCGGCGGCGAAGGCGACCGCCAACCAGCCGGCCCCGATCAGGAGTTGTCTGCCGTAGCCGGTGATGGCGTCCCCGGAGAGGGCGATCCCGCGGATGACCTCGATCAGGGCGGCGTGGGGGATGGCGAAGGGGACCACGTCGGGCAGGCTGCCGGGAAGAGCGGCGATGGGGAAGAAGACCCCCGAGAACCCGAACATGAGGAAGGTGATGGTGCCGCCGACGTTGCTGGCGGTTTGTGGGTTGGGGGTGAGACCGGCGGTGGCGTACCCCAATGCGATGGAGGTGACGGCGATCACGGCGATGAGGGGGATCAGCCACCACAGGTTGGCTGTGAGGGCGATGGTGCCTCCGACCAGCTTGCCGATGCCGAGGACCAGGGCGGAGGCGACCACTCCCAGCCCCACGTAGGTGCCAGCCTGGACCACGATGAAGCGGAGCGGGGAGAGGGGAGTGGTGGCCAGTCTCTTCAGGATGCCGCGCGCCTTGAAGCTCGAGGCCACCGCCACGGTGATGTCCTGGATCTGATACACCATCAGGAAGACGGCGAAGCCGGGGAGGACGAAATCGAAGAACCGGATGCTCTCGGCTCCGATCCCGAAGTCGAGATCCTCGATCAGGCCGAAGAAGGCGATGTAGAGGGAGGATGTGGCGATGGCGAAGATAACCCCTCGGGAGCGGAGCATCATCTTCCAGCTGGCCCGGAACAGGGGCAGGGTCGGTGCGGTCATGCTGTCGCTCATTTGATGAATCGGTAGGCGCGGGTGGCAGCCAGCAGGAGGACGGCGATCCAGACGGCTCCGATCCCGAGCTCTGGCCCGAAGTCGGTGAGCGGTCGACCCTCGAGGAGGATTCCCCGCACGCTCTCGATCAGCCCGGTGTAGGGAATGAACCGGGCGATGTCCTCCAGCCAGGTGGGGAAGGCGGCGAGGGGGAATAGGGCGCCGGTGAACAGGTAGAGGGGCCAGTTGACCGCAGTGTCCATGGCGTTGGCGTTCTGTGGGGTCTTGGTGATTCCGGCGACGGTGAAGGCCACCCCAAGCCCGGTGAAGGTGACCATCACCATGACCGGCAGCACGAGGACCAGTTCGCCTCCGAAGCGGATGTCGGCGCCGAGGGCGTTCCCGGCAGCGAGGAACAAGACGAGGGTGATCATCCCCAGGAGGGCACGGGGGATGACCTCGGCCACGATGAGCTGACTGGGAGTGATGGGAGTGACCGAGAGCCTGCGGAGGACCCCGGTGGCCTTCCAGTTGGCGATGTTGGCCAGGAAGGCGTGCCCGTTTCCCAGGGCGACGCCGAGCACGCCGAGTCCGGTGACCCAGAAGTCGATGAGCGCGACGTCCCGGCGGGCGAACTCGAAACGCAGCTCGGCGAACAACCAGAGGATGCCGAGCAGGGCTGCCGGGAAGGCGAACATGGTGGCCCACAGCTCGCTGGAGCGGAGCACCTGGCGGGTGCTGGCCGAGGCCAGCCGCAAGGTACCGTCGAGTGTGGTCATTCCCGAAGCTCCCGACCGGTGAGTTGGAGAAACACGTCTTCGAGGGTCCCGGGCACCACCTCCAGACCCCGTAGCTCGATGCCCTCTCCCTCCGACCAGTTGAGCAGTGAGCTGACCGCCGCCCTCGCCTCGTCGACCTCGAGACGGTAGGTGGCCGGCTCGATCGCCCCCGCCTCGTTGCTCCTCACTCCGACTCCCTTGACCCCCGCCAACCTGGTCAGCTCGGCGGTCTCCACCGGATGGTTGGTGGCGAACTCGATGTGACCTCGACCGTCGAGACGGGCGATCAAGGCCCGTGGTGTGTCGAGGGCGCGGATCCGCCCGTGGTCGATGATGGCCACCCGGTCGGCCAGCAGCTCGGCCTCCTCCATGTAGTGGGTGGTCAACACGATGGTCTTTCCCTTCTCCCGGTTGAGCTTCCGCAGAAGCTCCCAGAGGCTGTGACGCATCTGCGGGTCCAAGCCGGTGGTGGGCTCGTCGAGGAAGATCACCTCCGGGTCGTTGACCAGGGCGGCCGCTACCGAGAAGCGGCGCTGCTGACCTCCGGAGAGCTGGCGGACATACGACTTGGCCTTGTCCCCGAGCCCGACCGTCTCCAGCAGCTCGGCGGGGGAGCGGCGCCTTGTGTAGAAGGAGCCGAACAGCTCCAGGATCTCTGTGATGGTCAGCAGGCTGAAATAGGAGGCGGCCTGGAGCTGCACCCCGATCAGCCGCTTCACCTCGTCCAGCTCGCGGCGTGGGTCGATGCCCAGAACTCGCACCTCACCGGATGTCGCCTTGCGGATCCCCTCGATGATCTCCAGGGCGGTGGTCTTGCCCGCCCCGTTCGGCCCCAGGAAGCCGAAGAACTCGCCGGCGGCCACCTCGAAGCTGATCCCGTCCAGGGCTGTGAGCTGGCCGCCACCAGGTCGGGGATAGACCTTGACCAGATCCCGAACCTCGACCGCAGGCTTTGTTGACGACGTCATCCGATCCACCTCAGCCTCCATTGTTCTACAGTGTAGACCTGTACCGTAAACATGGTATGTTGGAGGTGTCAACCCCGACGGGAGCAAGAGCAGTGACCAGCGAGACAGCAACCCGGGAACGGCTCGATCGCCGTCAGGTCCTCCAAGCCGCCCTCGACCTCATCGACCGGGAAGGCCTCGACGCCCTCACCATGCGGCGCCTGGCGGCCGAGCTCCGCGTCGACCCGATGACTGTCCACCACCACGCCAAGGGCAAGGACAGCCTCCTCGACGGGGTGGCAGGGCTGCTCTGGGAAGAAGTCGAGTATCCCCGCACGCCGAAGGACGCCAAGAAGGTCCTACGCGGGCTCGCCCGCTCGGTGAGAGATCTATTCCACCGGCATCCGGAGGCAGCGCCGCTCGTTCTTCGCTGCACCGATCTCTCCCGACCTGAGTTGGAGCTGTGGCGGGTCTACTTGGACGCTCTCGCCGAGGCCGGACTCGACACCCCGGCGTCCGTCTTGAGGCCCGTGCTCTTGTATGCCCTGGGCACCGGGTATGCCGAGGTAGCCATGCTGGCGGTGGCATGCGCACCCACCCAAACCCGTCGCTACAGCGACCGGGAAGTCCTCCTCTCCCTCGGTCAGGCCCTGCCACAGGGGGCATCACCCGAGCTCGCCTCAGCCGCGGTGGAGATGATCGCCGACTGCGACCCCGACCGATGCTTCACCGACGGACTCGAGCTGATGCTGGCCGGTATCCCCGCTTCCAAGACGCGTTGAGGCATCGGATTAGAGTTGCATTCGGCGCGTGAGGGCGCCACCGGGTCCGCGGGCAGGACAGAGTCCACCTCTCAGCTAACAGGCTCAGGCCATTGACGGTCTCCTTTTGTCGGCATGCGGACCCCGATACTGGATGGAGACGTCATGCCTGATCTTCCCGTCCGACCCGATCTGGGCCAGCTCCGCAACCAGGCCGAGGATCTGCTCCGCGCCGCCAAGAGCGGTCAGAGTGACGCCAGGGCCCGCATCGAGAAGGTATCGGACTTTGTCGGGAGATCGCCGCGGGGAGGCCGGGACTCGTCACCTCGGTCGGACTGGGTACCTACGTCGATCCCCGGATGGGCGGGGGGAGGCAGGGCGCGGCGAGTGAGGACCTGGTCGAGGTGGTGGAGCTCTCCGGCCGGGAGTGGCTGTTCTTCAAGGCGTTCCCGATCGAGGTGGCGGTCATCCGAGGGTCGGTGATCGATGAGGACGGCAACCTCTCCATGGAGGAAGAAGCCATCACCGGCGAGATGCTGGCCATGGCCATGGCGGCCCACAACTCGGGGGGGATGGTGATCGCACAGGCCAAGCGGCTCGCCGCTCGCGGGAGCCTCATCCCCCGGGCGGTGGCGGTCCCGGGTGCGGTGATCGACTACGCCTACCTCGACCCGGGCCAGACCCAGACCTACCTCACGAATTCTCCCCTTATTACGCGGGCCTCCTTCGCCGCCCGGCTCGGGTGACAGAGCTCATCCCGCTCGACATCCGCAAGGTGATCGCTCGCCGGGCCCTTCTCGAGTTCTCGCCCGGGGACATCTTTCCGAGCGACTGTTCCGATCGGCCGACATGACGGAGGGTGCCCGGGCCTTTCGCGAGAAGCGGCCTCCCCGTTTCGAGGGCCGCTGATGGCCGGTTGCCCCGGCGCGTTTCAGGATGCGGCGAAGGCCCGAGGGACGTGATAGAAGAGAAGCGTCATAGAAGGGCAAACGATGACATGACCCACAACGCAGGACGCTTCGGGGTGTTCCTCCCCTCCTTCATCTGGGAAGGCGACGGACGCGAGCGGGCGAAGGGGATCATTGACTTCGCCCGTCAGGTGGAGGATCTGGGCTTCGACTCGATCTTCATCACCGACCACCTTCTGGCCGCTCACCAGTTCTATTCGGTCTCTTTCCTCGAACCGATCTCCGCTCTGTCACTGGCCGCCGGGGTGACCGAGCGGGTGCGGTTGGGGACGTCGGTGATGGTGGTGCCCATCCGGGAGCCCGTTCTTCTCGCCAAGCAGATCGCCACGCTCCACTTCCTCTCGCACGGCCGGTTCATCTGGGGGGCGGGGATTGGGTGGTATCCGCCCGAGTTCGCCGCCACCGGCATCCGGAAGTCGGAGCGAGGCGCCCGGACCGACGAGATCCTGGACATCGTCCTACCCCTGCTCGAGGGGGAGACCGTCACCTACCAGGGACGCTTCTACTCGGCCGAGGACGTCCTGATCGAACCTCGGCTCGAACGCCGGCCCGAGGTGTGGATCGGGGGAGGTTCCCAGCTGGCCGATCCCGGTTCCCCCGACCTTCCCCGTCTCGCCGATCCCGTCAAGGACCGCATCGTCCGATCGGAGGGATGGATTCCCCGTCCCACTTGTCCTCCCCAGGACATCGCCCGCGACTGGGAGGAGCTACAGGCCCACCTCCGACTACACGGGCGCGATCCGGCCGGTCTGACGGTGGCGCACGAGAACTTCATGCACTTCGTGGCGACGCAGGACCCTGCTCGGGCCCGCCGGCAACAACACGAGGCGTTCCTCCGGGTGATGAGCGACGCGCGCGGCGCTGCCTATCTGGAGAAGGTCTACCTGTTCGGTACCCCGGACCAGATCGTCGAGTCGCTTCAGGCTCGGATCGACGCCGGAGTCGAGTACTTCATGCTGCACACCATGACCCCCGACCCGGATCAGCTCGAGAGTTGGCTGACCGAGATCGTCGCCCACGTCAGGTTCCCGGAGGCGGCGTGACCCGCAGGGTGGCCTTGATCGGAAAGCCGCTCCGACGACGCCACTCGGCGGTGATGCACGACGCGGCCTTCGACCATTTCGGTATCAACGCCCGCTATGAGATCCGGGAGCTGGAGCCGGCCGACCTGGAGGGGTTCGTCACCACCGCGCGAGGTCCCGACTGGCTGGGTTTTCAGGTGACCGCTCCCTACAAGCGTGACGTCATGGCGTACTGCGACCGGATAGAGCCCGAGGCGGCGGAGATCGGGGCGATCAACTCGGTCCTCCGGCAGCCAGACGGCGTCCTCGTCGGCTTCAACACGGACATGGTGGGGTTCGTGCGCTCAGTAGGCGAGGACCTCGGGCTCCCATTGGAAGAGGCGGAGGTCGTGGTGGCCGGGGCAGGCGGTGCGGCCAGGGCGGTCGTGGCCGGGTGCCTGCGGGCGGGAGCCAAGAGGGTGTTGGTAGGGAACCGCACCCTGGAGACGGCCGAGCAGCTGGCCGAGAGCATCGATCCGACGCGCGTGGTGGGAGTGGGTTCGCGCTCGCCCCGGTTCGCCGAGGCCCTGGGATCGGCCGACCTGGCTGTGAACGCCACCACGGTCGGGATGACGGAGCCGGACCTACCCTTCGACCCGAATCTGCTCCCTGGAGGCGCGGCCGTGTTCGACCTGGTTTACGTCCCCTCCGAGACCCCGCTGCTGGCGGCCGCCCGCCGCAGAGGGCTGCGGGGGGCGAATGGGGCCGGCATGCTGGTGGCTCAGGCGGAGGCAGCCTTCGAGCGGTGGACCGGTGTGGCCGGCGCAGGGCCGGTGATGAGGACCGCTCTCGATGCGCTCCTCGCCGAGCCAGGGGGATGACGGCGTGACCCGATCGCTTCGTCTCCCGGCCGCCGACGGGAGCCTCTACGAGTGGAAGCCGTCCGGGAAGCCGCCGATCGAGCCCGAGCCGGGAGGCTTCGTCAGCCGGGTGGCGTACGCGGCCGCTCACGTGGTCGCCGACCCCCTCGCAGACTCCAGTGACGCCTCGCCCGCCATCGACTGGGAGGCCACCCTCCAGTTCCGCCGCCATCTCTGGTCGCTGGGACTGGGTGTCGCCGAGGCGATGGATACCGCCCAGCGGGGGATGGGTCTCGACTGGGCGGCCGCCCAGCGGTTGATCGCCGCCAGCGTCGGCGAGGCCAAGGACACCGGCGCCCTGCTGGTGTGCGGTGCGGCCACCGACCAGCTCGTCCCCGGGCCGAGCATCGGACTGGGGGACGTGATGGAGGCCTACCGCCAGCAGGTCGAGTTCGTGGAAGGGGCGGGGGGACGAGTGATGCTGATGGCGTCCCGTTCCCTGGCGGCCTGTGCGGCCTCGGCGGACGACTATCTCGAGGTCTACGGCCGGTTGGTCAGCGAAGCCGCCTCTCCGGTGATGATCCACTGGCTCGGAGAGATGTTCGATCCCGCCCTGGCCGGCTATTGGGGGTCGCCAGATCCCTGGAAGGCGCTCGAGACCGTGCTGGAGCTGGTCCGGCAGCATCCCGGCCGGATCGAGGGAGTCAAGATCTCGCTGCTCGACGACGAGCTCGAAGTCGCTCTCCGACGGGGTCTCCCCTCCGGCGTCCGGGTCTACACCGGTGACGACTTCAACTACGTCGAGCTGATCCTCGGCGACGACCAGGGGCATTCCGATGCCCTGCTGGGCGCCTTCGACGCCATCGCCCCCGCCGCCGCGGCGGCTCTCCAGGCGCTCGACGCAGGGAAGGTCGACCGCTATCGGGGCATCCTCGAGCCGACCCTGCCCCTGGCTCGGCACGTGTTCTCGGCTCCGACCTTCCACTACAAGACCGGAGTCGTCTTCCTGGCCTATCTCAACGGCCACCAGACCCACTTCCGGATGGTGGGGGGGGCCGAGAGCTCCCGCTCAGTCCCCCATCTGGCCAACATCCTGGTGCTGGCCGACCGGGCCGGACTCCTTCGCGACCCAGATCTGGCCGTTCACCGGATGCGCTCCGTCCTCGAGCTGGCCGGAGTGCCCTGAGGAATTCCCCTGCGTTTTGGTGCTCAAACTTCACACCAGGGTGTGATTTCTGCGCGCCAGAACGGACATGGCACCCACATCCGCGTCCCCGCTGCACCGTGGATCGCTCTCGACTACAGTCGTTTGCAGTCAGCCGGGCGCGTAGGCGCGCCGGGCCAGGATCGATGTCGGAATGGGAGGAAGGAATGCCAGCCATGAGATCTTCAGTCGCCGTGCTGAGCTTGGTGTTCGGCTTGCTCTTGGCGGCTTGCGCTCCGACGGAGACGGCCGATACGACCGCGGCGCCGACCGGCACCACGGCCGCTCCGACCGGTACCACTGCGGCGGCCACGGGTGAACCGATCGTGTTCGCCTCTTCGCTTCCGCTCACAGGGGAGTTCTCGATCGCCGGCACCAAGCACCGGGACGGCTACCAGTTCTGCGTTGACCAGATCAACGACCGGGGAGGCATCCTCGGGCGTCCGGTCGAGCTGATTGTGGAGGACAACCGAAGCGACAGCGAGGTGACCGTCTCCCAGACCGAACGGCACATCAACGTGGAGAATGCCGACGTCCTCTTGGGGACGTTCTCCAGCCTGCTCACCTTCCCGGCCTCGGCCGTGTCCGAGCAGAACGGGATGGTCTACCCGGTGCCGTCGGGCGGCGCCTACCGGATCTGGGCCCGCGGCTTCCAGAACATCTTCTACTTCCAGCAGCTCCCCGCCGAGTTCACCGGCAGCTCGATCGTCGACCTGCTCGATTACTACCAAGAGCAGGGCGTAGTGACGGAGCCTCCCCGAACGGCCGCCATCGCCGCTGCCGACGACTTCTTCGCCCTGGCCATCGCCAACGGCTTTGTAGGAGGGACGGTGGAGATCCCCGACACCGGTGAGGTCGTCGACCTGGCTCCCGGCTTCCTCGCAGAGATGGGTATGGATCTGGTGCTGGAGGAGCAGTGGCCGGTCGGGTTCACCGACTGGCTGACGCTGGCCAACACGATACGCCAGGCCGACGCCGACTTCCTGGCGATCCCTACGGCCTCTCCCGACGAGGCGATCTCGCTGATCCGGGCCCTGCAGACGGTCGGCTACCAGCCCGACCTGGTGTATGCCTCACAGGGTGCCCAGACCGAGTTCGGCCAGGAGCTGGGCGATGCTGCCAACGGGGTGGTGATCCACACGGTGTGGAGCCCGGAGGCCAACTTCGAGGGCGTGCTGGGGGGCGAACCCTACACCAACGCCGACTTCGTGGAGGGGTTCAACGAGGCCTTCGGTCGCCCGCCGGACGAGGACGAGGCGATTCCCTTCTCCGTCTGCCAGGGCATGGAGCAGGCCATCCGGGGCGCAGGGACCACCGACAACGCCGCCATGAGTGAGTGGATGCACGGCCGCACTCCCGACGAGCCCGTCCGTACCGTGCTGGGCCAGTACGTGTGGGACGAGCGGGGGCTCCCCGCGGAGCGGGCCTTCCTGGTCAGTCAGTGGCAGGAGGGCGAGCTGAAGTTCATCTTCCCGGTAGGCGAGTTCCCCGGTACGACCGACCTGGTCTTTCCCAAGCCAGAGTGGTGATCGGCAATCCGAACAAGGAGAGGAGAAGGGGGC
Organism: Acidimicrobiia bacterium; assembly: GCA_050742155.1. Classification (GTDB taxonomy): domain Bacteria; phylum Actinomycetota; class Acidimicrobiia; order Spongiisociales; family JALYHC01; genus JBOGFC01. The sequence goes on along the minus strand of JBOGFC010000057.1, from coordinate 13,254 downwards.
TCGCCTGGGCGGGCCCCCCGCACCGGTCGGGATCTGCCGGGCGGTGAACCCGGAACCCGGTCGGACGGGATGACGCTGCTCGAGGTCCACGACATCACCAAGGCGTTCGGTGGTCTGGTGGCCGTCAATCGAGCCTCGTTCTCGGTGGAGGCAGGATCGATCACCGCCCTCATCGGTCCCAACGGGGCCGGAAAGACGACCGCCTTCGACCTGATCTGCGGTGTGGTGGAGCCCGATCTGGGTACGGTGCTGTTGAAAGGAGCCGACCTCACCGCCGGGCACCCCCATGCGATCTGCGACGCCGGGGTGGGCCGCACCTTTCAGATCACCCGGGAGCTCGGCGACCTGACCGTGCTGGAGAACATGGTGGTCCCCTTCGCCCGGGGGGGATTCAGCACCCTGTTCAGGCCCCGCATCATGCCGAACGAGCGGGAACGAGCCATGGACCTGCTCTCGTTCGTCGGCATCGACCACCTGGCCGTCGAGCTCGCCAAGCAGCTCTCGTACGGACAGCGCAAGCTGCTCGAGTTCGCCTCCGTGCTGATGGCCGAGCCCAAGCTGGTGATGCTCGACGAGCCGGCCGGTGGGGTCAACCCGGCGCTGATGGAGCGAATCATGGACAGGATCGAGAAGCTGAACGACGGAGGCACCACCTTTCTGATCGTCGAACACAACATGGACGTGGTCATGCGGCTGAGCCATTCGGTCATCGTGATGGCCCACGGCCAGGTGATCCTGCAGGGATCCCCGGAGGAGGTCCGAGCGGACGGACGGGTGCTCGACGCCTACCTGGGGGTGGCCTGATGTCGCTGCTCGAAGTTCAGGGCATCCGAGCCGGCTACGGCGTGGGACCCGACATCCTCAGCGACGTCTCCCTGGAGGTCGAGCCTCACAGGACCTACTGCATGATCGGACCGAACGGGGCGGGGAAATCGACGTTACTCAAGGTCATTTGTGGACTGTTGCCGCCCCGCACGGGGGAGGTGATCTTCGACGGCAGCCCCCTCAACGGGCTCCGACCCGACCAAGTCTTGTCGGCCGGCGTGTGCTACGTGCCTCAAGACCGAACGCTGTTTCCCGAGATGACGGTGCGGGAGAACCTGGTGATGGGCGCCTTCCTGGAGCGGCGCCGGGCCGTGATCGAGGAGCGGATGGAGCGGGTCATGACGCTCTTTCCGGTCCTGCGGGAGCGCACCGGCCAGCTCGCCCAGACGCTGTCGGGCGGGGAGCAGCAGATGCTGGCGCTGGCCCGGGCCCTGATGATCGAACCCAAGCTGATGATGATCGATGAGCCCAGCCTGGGGCTCGCTCCGCAGATCATCCCCCAGATCTTCGAGATCATCCGGCGCCTCCGCGAGGAGCTGGGCATCACCGTGCTGCTCGTGGAGCAGAACGTCCGTCGGGGACTCGAAGCGGCGCACTGGGCGTTTGTGCTCGATCTGGGCAGGAAGCGCTTCGAAGGCCCGGCCGACGCCATCCTCGATGATCCCAGGATTCGTGACCTCTACCTGGGCAAACAATTGACGAGGAGTGAGGGATCGTGACCAACCTGATCCAGGTGCTGATCCTCGGCCTGCTGCTGGGTGGGGTGTACGCGCTGATGGCTTCGGGCCTCACCCTTCTCTTCGGGGTGATGCGGATCGTCAACCTGGCTCACGGCGCCTTCATCCTGGTGGCCGCCTACATGAGCTATTTCGCCTTCCGGTTGCTCGACATCGATCCGTTCGTCTCGCTACTGGTGATCATGCCGGTGATGTTCGGGTTGGGCGTGGTCCTCTACCGGCTGCTCTTTCCCCGCATCGAAGCATCGCCCCGCTACGCCGAGATGACGGTGCTGCTGACCTTCGGCCTGGCGTTCATCACCGAGGGCTTGATGGGCTACTTCTTCACCGGCATCTTCCGCAGAGCCAACCCCTCCTACGCCACCGAGGCGGCCATCCTGGGTCCGTTCTTCATCCCCAAGGCCCAGCTCTATGCGTCCCTGGCGAGTGCCGTCCTTCTGGTGGGTCTCTGGGCTTTCCTCAACTTCACTCGGACTGGGTACGCGGTGCGAGCCACCATGCAGAACCGGAGCGCGGCCCAGATTGTTGGAGTGAACGTGCGCCAGGTCTCCACCATCTCCTTCGGAGTGGGGATGGCCTTGGCTGGGGCGTCGGGGGCGCTCCTCAGCTTCCTCTTCACCTTTTTCCCCAATAGCCATTGGCAGTGGATCGCCATCTTGCTGGCGCTGATTGTGCTGGGAGGAATGGGGAGCCTCAAGGGGGCGGTGATCGGGGCGGTGCTGCTGGCGGTGGCGGGGTCCTTCGTCGGCAGCCACTTCGGGTCCATCTGGACGCCGATGACCTTCTTCCTGGCCCTGTTCCTCATCGTGCTGGTCCGTCCCCGGGGCCTGTTCGGCAAGGAGACGAGAGCCTGATGGTCGAGGTGGCCACCGACGTCGCCGTGGACATCCCGGAGACCCCTACCCCCCTCCGTCGGAGGCCGCGAACCCTCCGCAACGTCTTCGCCATCCTGGTCTTGGCGGCCGCCGCCGCCCTCCCCCTGGCTCGTCCCTACCTCGATGCCTATAACTACGTGCTCCAACTGGGCATCGTGGCGTTGATGTGGATCGCCTTGACGTCGAGCTGGAACATCCTCGGCGGCTACACGGGATACGTCTCGCTTGGGCACAACGTCTTCCTCGGCCTCGGGGGGTATTTCTCAGGCCTGCTCTTCCTCTACTCCGGGATCTCCCCCTTCTTCAGCGCTCCCCTGGCGGGAGTGTTCACGTTCCTGGTCGGCCTGGTGGCCGGCTTGATCACGCTGCGCACCCGGGGGCCGGCCTTCATCATCTCCACCATCGCCCTGCTCCTGATGATCACGCTGTGGTTCGACAACTGGTCCTTCGTGGGTGGCTCGAACGGGATCAGCCTGCCGCTGCCCCCGTTTCCGATTCGCTTCCTCAAGATCCCCTTCTACTACGCCATGCTGATCTCAGCGGTGGGTTCGGTGGTGCTGGGATACCGGGTCCAGCACTCCAAGCTCGGTCTGGCTCTGCGGGCGATCGCCCAAGACGAGATCAAGGCCGAGATGGCCGGTATCGATACCCGCCGGCTCAAGATCTTCGCCTTTGCTCTCAGCGCCTACTTCCCGGGAGTGGTGGGCGCCATCTGGGCCTACTCGCTTTCCTACCTCCGGCCGAGCATCTTCTTCGTCATCGGGGTGGCCGCCCAGATGGTGCTCATGGCGATCATCGGCGGCCGGGGCACCGTCGCCGGACCGGTGATCGGGGCGCTGTTCGTGGTGGCGCTCAACGAGTACTCCATTGTCCGGTTCGGGACCTCCGAGCTCAACATCGTGGTGACGGGCGCACTGATGATCGTCGTGCTGCTGTTCTTCCCGCTGGGAATCGTGGGGACGCTCAGAGACCGCCGCAAGCTCCCGGCGATCCTCGACTGGGACTGAGGGTCAGCAAACGTTTGTATCGGGTGAGATCGGCGTAGTAACTTCCGTCCGTGCCGCGCATCGTCACGCTCCGAGAGCTGCCCCGGCTCACCTCCTTGCGGGACAGCCGTGACCGAGTCGACCTGGTGACCGAGGAGACATTCGGGCTGACCGATCTCAAGGCCGACCGGATCACCTACCACCCGGGCGACACGGCCGCCGCTCACTACCACCGCGACTCCAAGCACTTCTTCTTCATCCTCGAGGGAAGCGGCATCCTCCATGCCGACCAGCAGCCCTTCGAGCTGGCGGAGGGGGACGTGGCCTTGGTGTACGAGAACGAGGTGCACTGGTTCGAGAACCCCCATCAGGAGGACTTCACCTTCATCGAGCTGTGGGTTCCGGCTCCCTCCGAGACGGTTTGGGTCACCGACGATCAGTGAAGGTGGGCTCCGGAGGCGTGAGTTCACGCCGTTCGCCCGGCAACCCGCCACCGGCCGGCGGACGCTCGCCGAGGAGGGTCGAGGACCCGGCGCTGATCACCGGCCGGGGCAAGTTCCTGGCCGACCTGGTGGAGCCGGGGACCCTGCACTGCTGCTTCGTGCGCAGTCCCCAGGCCCACGCCTTGCTGAGAGGGGTCGATCTGGAGCCGGCTCGGGGGGCACCAGGCGTGGTGGCCGTCTTCGCCGCCGATGACCTCGATCTGAAGGACATCCCGGGCGCCGGCGGACCCGGTCCGGCCGCTCCACGCATGAGCCGACCCCCATTGGCGACGGAGCGGGTGCGCTACGTCGGCGAGCCGCTGGCGGTGGTGGTGGCCGAGACGGCGGTGGCCGCCGTCGACGCCTCCGAGCTGGTCTGGCCCGAGCTGGAGCTGCTCCCTCCGGTGGTCGACGCGGAAGCGGCGCTGGCCGGCGAGATCCTGCTCTTCCCGGCCGCGAGGACCAATGTGGTCGCCCGCACCCAGGTGTCCTCGGAGGACTCCAGCCGGGAGAGCGACCACCCCGTGCGGGCCACCGTCACCGTGGAGAGCCCCCGCCTGGCGCCCGCCCCCATCGAGCCGCTCGGGATCCTGGTCCGTCCCCACGACGGCGGCCTGCGGGTCTGGTGCGGCCATCAGTCCCCCCATCAGCTGCGTGCCCAGCTGGCCGATCTGCTGGGCCTGGAGCCCGAGCGGATTCGGGTGACCGTCCCGCACGTAGGCGGAGCCTTCGGGATGAAGCGGCTCTACCCGGAGTACCCGGTGGTGGCGGCCGCCGCCTTGCGCCTGGGCCGTTCGCTGGCCTGGGCGCAGACGCGCCGGGAGCAGTTCCTGGGTGGTACCCACGGGCGGGGCCAGCGTCACCGCATCGAGCTGGCCGGGGACCGGGAGGGGCGCATCAGGCGAGCCCGGATCGAGATCCTGGCCGAGGTGGGAGCCTACCCCCACAGTGGCGCCCAGGTCCCCCTCTTCACCCAGTACGTGGCCACCGGCCTCTACGACATCGAAGACGTGGCGATCGAGACCACCACCGTGGTCACCAACCGCGCCCCGACCGGGTCCTACCGGGGGGCCGGCCGGCCGGAGGCGGCCCTGGCCATCGAGCGGGCGGTCGACGCCTTCGCTCGGGCCGCCGGCCGGGACCCGGCCGAGGTGCGCTTCACCAACTTCATCCCGCCCTCGGCCCTTCCCTACCGGACCGTGACCGGCGCCCTCTACGACAGCGGGGACTACCCGGCCGCCCTGCGGCGGGCGCTCGAGCTGGGCGACGCCGAGGGCGTCCGGGCCGAGCAGGCCAGGAGGCGCCGGGAGGGAGGAAGGCCGTTGGGACTGGGCATCGGGGCTTTCGTGGAGCGGGCCGGAGGCGCGGTCGACTCCGGGGAGTACGCCCGGGTGGAGGTGTCCCCGGAAGGCACGGTGATAGTCCGCACAGGCTCGACGCCGGCCGGACAGGGCCATGCCACGGTGTGGACCCAGGTGACCTGTGACGTGCTGACGGTGGCTCCGGAGCGGGTGCGGGTGGTGGCCGGCGACACCTCCGCGGTGGACGACGGGGTGGGCAGCTACGCCAGTCGGTCGGCTCAGCTGGGGGCGTCGGCCGTGTATCGGATGGCCGTCCAGGTCCGGAAACGAGCACGGCGCCTGTGCGCAGACATGCTGGAGGCGGCCGAGGAGGACCTGGTCCTCGAGGAGGGCGCCTTCCGGGTGGCCGGGGTACCCGACGTGGCGGTCCCGCTCGAGGAGGTGGCCGGCCGGGCCGAGCGGGCCGGCGACCCGCTGGCGGCCGAGGAGATGTTTGCGCCCGGCGCCCAGACCTTCCCCTACGGGGCGCACGTGGCGGTGGTGGAGGTCGAGCCCGAGACCGGGGAGGTCAGGGTGATCCGCCTGGTGGCGGTGGACGACTGTGGCGAGGTGCTCAACCCGATGATCGTGGAGGGCCAGGTGGAGGGCTCTCTGGTGCAGGGGATCGGCCAGGCGCTCCTGGAGGAGATGGTCTACGACACCCAGGGCCAGCCGCTCACCTCTTCGTTCATGGATTACCTGATTCCCGGCGCGGCCGACGCCCCACCGATCGTCACGGGCCGCCTGGTGCACCCGGCCCCCTCCAACCCGCTGGGGGTGAAAGGAGCCGGAGAAGCCGGGTGTATCGGGGCCCCTCCGGCGGTCCTCAACGCCGTCCTGGACGCCCTGCACCCGCTGGGGATCGAGGAGCTGCAGCTGCCGCTGCGCCCCCTGAAGATCTGGCAGGCGATCCAGGCGGCCCGATCGTGACCGCCCCTCCTCCCTGCCCGTTCTTGCGTGAGTTAGCGACCGCCGGCGGGCGGTTTCTCACGCAAGAACGGGTGGAGGCGGCCCGCGGAGGTGTGTAGCACGCAGGAGGTGAGGTGCCCGTCGTCGACCTCTTCCAGCGCCACTCGGTCGACTTCCATGAACCGTATCCGCACGGCTCGACCGGTCTGGCTCGCCTCGACCATCGCCGATCGCATCGCCGCCGGCAGGCTGGGGCCCCTGAGCGCGGCGACGAACCTGGCCGCCCCCTCCTCGTCGGCGAAGGCCAGCTCGGCTGCGAACTCCGATGTTCGCTCCACCCCCTCCAGCGGCTCGGGCATGGCCGACCCCTCCATCAGCCAGGCGACGGCGTCGTCGACCTCCCAGCCGCAGATCGGCGTGGCCACCGGGCAGCGGGTGTGGAAACGGCAGCCCTGCGGGGGCCGGGCCGGGTCGGGCACCGTGCCCTCCAGGCCACGCATCTCCGCGTCGGGGTCGTCGGCCAGGTCGGGATTGGCGGCGAGGAGCGCCTCCGTGTACGGATGCCGGGGGGACTGGAACACATCTGCGGCCCGCCCGGTCTCGACCGCCTCTCCGACGTACATGACGACGATCCGGTCGCTCATGTGGCGGACCACGCCGAGATCATGACTGATGAACAAGTAGGTGAGCCCCCGCTGTTGCTGCAGCTCGTGGAGCAGGTTGAGGATCTGCGCCTGGACCGAGACGTCCAGGGCGCTGGTGGGCTCGTCGAGGACGATGAACTCCGGGTCGAGCGCCAGGGCCCGGGCGATCGAGATGCGCTGGCGCTGGCCCCCCGAGAACTGATGCGGGTACCGGTAGAGGTGCTGGCGGCCGAGCCCCACGCTCTCCAGCAGCTCCACCGCCCGTTCGGTGAGCAGCCGGCCGGACGCCTCGTGGTAGACCCGCAGCGGCCGGGCGACGATGTCCTTGACGAGCTGGCGGGGGTTGAGGGAGCTGAAGGCGTCCTGGAACACGACCTGGCAATTGCGCCGGTATCGACGCCAGGCCTCGCCCCTCATCCGGTCCACCCGATGGGCCCGCTCGATCGCCTCGAGCCGGTGGCTCTGCGGGCGGGTGCGGGAGACCTCCGGCACTTCGAGGAGCCGGTCGAGGCGGTCGCGCTCCTCGTCGGGGAGCCGGAAGTAGACGGCCCCGGCGGTCGGTTCGGTCAAGCCGCTCACACAGCGCCCGAGGGTGGTCTTGCCACAACCGCTCTCGCCCACCAGCCCGAGTGTCTCTCCCCGCCTCACCTCGAACGAGACGCCATCCACCGCCCTCACGTGTCCGACCACCCGCTGCAGGGCCCCCTCCTTGATCGGGAAGTACTTCTTGAGGCCGCGCACGGTCACCACCGGCTCGCCGGCCAGGCGCTCGGCCTCTTCGGTCCCGCGCGGACGAAGGGTCGTCACCGGGTCCTCCGTTGCAGGGAGGGCATGGCCTCAGCCGGGAGACCCCACTCCGTCCCCGACTCGTAGATGAAGCAGGCCACCCGATGGTCGCCCTGGTCGTGGAACCGAAGCGGTGGCCGAACCCGGCCGCACAGCTCGACGGCGTACGGGCAGCGACTGTGGAAATGGCAGGAGGGAGCCGGTTCGACCAGCTCCGGCACCGTGCCGGCGATGGCGGCCAGGTGCCCTCGCTGGTGGGCCACCGACGGGATGGCCGCCAACAGACCGAGCGTATAGGGATGGAGCGGCCGGTGGAACACCGAGTCCGTGCTGCCGATCTCAGCCACCTGTCCGGCATACATCACCGCCACCCGGTCGCAGATGCGCCGCACCAGCGAGAGGTCGTGGCTGATGTAGAGCACGGACGTCTGGCGCCTCTGCTGGAGCTCGCGGATCAGCTCGAGGATGCGAGCCTGGATGGTCACGTCGAGGGCGGTGGTCGGCTCGTCGGCGATGAGCAGGTCGGGGTTACAGGCGAGCGCCTGGGCGATCATGACCCGCTGCTTCATCCCGCCCGACAGCTCATGCGGATAGCTGGCCATCACCTTGCGGGGATTGGGGATCTGGGTCTCGGCCAGGGCCTCTCCGACCAGGTGGTCCACTCGCCTCCGTAACCGCCGGCCCTGGGCGCGGAACGGCGGCAGCCTGAGCAGCAGGCGCTCCGGACCTCGGGAGCGCTGGGTAGCCGCCCTCTTCAGGAGGCCCGGCACGCGCTGTCCGAAGCCCTGGAGGAGCTCGTCCGATCGATGCTGGTAGAAGACCTCGGCCACCTGCTCCCGGATGGGCATGGCCGGGTTGAGCGCCTTGGCCGGATCTTGGAAGATCATGGCGATCCGGTTGCCGCGGATGTCGAGGAGGCGGGACTGGGGCAGCGAGAGTAGGTCGATCGGGTCCCCCCCCGACCGCCGCGTCTCCCGGTCCCAGAACAGGATGCGCCCGCCGGCGTAGATGCCCGGGGGAGTGGGGACCAGGCGCAGGAACGAGCGGGCGGTGACGCTCTTGCCGCACCCGGTCTCGCCGACCAGGCCTAAGGTCTCGCCATCGCGCACCTCGAACGAGACACCGTCCACCGCATGGAGGGTCCCCGCCTTGGTGCGAAAGTGGACGCGGAGGTCTTCGACCGAGGCGACCAGTGGAACGGTGGCGGCCTCTGGGGAGAGGGTGGCCGCCGCCGTGGTCACCGGCCCTCGGTACGAGGGTCGAGCACGTCGCGTAACCCGTCGCCCACCAGGTTGAAGCCCAGTGCCCAGAGGAACACCATCGCCCCCGGGAACGTCGAGGCCCACCAGCGCCCGGCCGAGATGCCGGCCTGCCCTTCACTGACCAGCACGCCCCATTCGGCGAGACCGGCCTCGGAGAGCCCGATGAAGCTGAGGGTGGCCCCCACCAGGACGATGTGCCCCATATCCAGCGTCGCCTGCACCACCACCGGGGTGATCGCGTTGGGGAGCACGTCCTTGCGGTAGATGCGGAACTGGGAATCCCCGATCACCCGCGCGGCGTCCACGTACTCGTTCTGCCGCACGTGGATGATCTGGCCGCGGATGATGCGGGCGTACTTGACCCAGAAGACCACGGTCAGGGCGAAGATGATGTTGCCGAACGATGGTCCCAGGACGGCGGCGATCGCCAGGGCGAAGATCAACTCTGGGATGGCGAGCAGCACGTCGACGAGGCGCATGACGATCTCATCGAGCTTGCCGCCGATGAACCCGGCCAGGCTGCCCATGATCACCCCGACGCTGGCGGTGATCCCGACCACGATGATCGACAACCGCAACGAGGTGCGCGCCCCCCACAGCACACCGTAGAGCACGTCGCCGCCGGTGGCGGTGGTGCCCAGGGGATGGCCCGGCGTCCCGGGCGGCTCGTTGAGTGCTCCCCAGTCTCTGGGCATCTGGTACGCATGGGGCGTGTTGGGCACGGTCAGGAGGGGCGCCAGCAAGGCCATCCCGAGCAAGGCGACGATGATCACCAGGCCCACCAGGGTGGTGGGGTTGCGGAGCACCTCGCGGCCCACTTCGCCGAAGCGGCGCAGCCGGACCGCCACCGGGCCGGCGGCCGGGATGGGAAGACGCTGCTGGGCTGTGTCGAGCATTGGTCAGGCTCCCAAGACGACCCGGCGGTCCAAGTAGGCGTAGAGGACGTCTACCACCAGGTTGACGAACAGGAAGAGGAAGCTGGTGAAGAGGACGTAGGCCATGATGGTGGCCTGGTCGCCCCGCAGGACGGCGTCGGCCATCCACCGTCCCAGTCCCGGCCAGCGGTAGATGATCTCCACCACCACGGTTCCCTGCAGGAGGAACCCGAAGCTCAGCCCGACCACGGTGACCGTGGGGATGAGGGCATTGCGTCGGGCATGCCGGCGCAACACCAGGCGCTCGGGTAGTCCCTTGGCGCGGGCGGCGTCGACGTAGTCCTCGTTGAGCTCCTCGACCAGCGAGGAGCGCATCATGCGGGCGATGAGGGCGGTGGCGCCGAAGCCGAGGGTGATCGCCGGCAGGGTGAGGTGCCAGATGGCGTCGGCGAACGCCCCCAGATCACCCGCCAGCAGGGCGTCGACCATGTAGAGCCCGGTCGGGTGGGCGATCCGCCCGAACACGTTCGGGTCGGACCTCCCGGTGGGGAACCAACCGAGGTACACCCAGAAGACGATGAGGAGGATGATGGCGAACCAGAAGACCGGCATGCTGGCCCCACTGACCGAGAAGATCCTGGTCAGGTGATCGGGAAGCCGGTTGCGGCGGGCCCCGCCGAAGGTCCCCAGGCTGATCCCGAGCGAGATCGCCACGAGGGCGGCGGCGACGGACAGCTCGAGGGTGGCGCCGATCCTGGTGGGGAGGACCTCCATGACCGGGGCGGCGGAGACGGCCGACCACCCCATGTCCCCCCGGAGGACCCCGGCCGCCCAGGCGACATACTGGACGGGGAGCGGGTCGTTGAGCCCGAAGCGTTCTTCGATCTCCGCCACCTCCTCGGGGGTCATCTCGTGCTCGAGGTAGATGGCGATCGGGGATCCTCCCACCCTGGAGAGGGTGAACACGATGATCGATGTCCCCACCACGATGAGCGGGAGGATCATGAGCCGGCGGAGTATGTAATCCCGAACCTGCATGGGTGAGTCGTTGGTATGGGGGGGTGGGTAGAGACTACCTACCCCCCGTGTCGTCGTTGGTCGGTCACTTGTCGAAGTAGGCGAACTTGAGGCTCGGTCGCGGCCACAGCGGATTCATGTCGAAGTTCTGGACCCAGGACCGGTGCGCCATCAGCGCCCGCTCGTTGCCGGGGATCACCCACATCGGGTCGTTGTAGAGGAGCTCGGCCAACTGGTGATAGATCTCCACCCGCCGATCCGTGTCGAGCTCGACGGCCGCCTCATCGACCAGGGAGGCGATGAGGTCGGCGTCCTGGTACCCGTTCCGGAAGCCGTGCACCGCGCCCCAATCCCCGTCCGGGTGGACGTAAGCCGAGAAGAGGGCGGCCGGGTCGGCGAACGGGTCGGCGTTCTTGATCCAGGCCGCGTACTGGAACGGGTCCTCGGCGTGGGCGGAGTCGAACTGGGCCTCGACCACCGCCAGGACGCGGATGTCGAAGGCGGGGTTGAGCGCCGCCATCGAGTCCCGCATCACCAGACCGGCCACCTCGAAGATGCCGCCCTCCTCGGCGAGCACCGTCAGCGTGAATCCCTGGTCCCACCAGCCTGTTTCCCGGAACAGCTCTTCGGCCCGGGCGAGGTCCTGCTGGTAGGTGGGCAGGGATTCGTCGTAGCCGAGCATGCCCTGAGGGAGGTAGTGCGGGACGACACCACCCAACCCGGCCAGGGCCCCGTCGATGAAGCCCTGGTAGTCGAAGGCGAAGTTGAAGGCCTGCCTCACTCGGGGATCCCAGAAGAAGTCGGCCGGGATGGTGTCCTCCGGGGGCAAGAGCTCCTCTTGGATGTTGAGGTTGAGCCCCACGTGGACCGGCTCGAGTAGGAAATCGCCCGAGAAGACGGTGACGCCCTCGGCGCCTTCGAGGTCGGTGACGAACGTCGGGTCGGTCTCGATGGAGTCGTAGTCGCCGGCCTGGAGACCGAGCGCCCTGACATCGGCGTCGGCCACCTGATCGATGCGCACGTCCAGGCTGGCGGGCTCACCCCAGTAGTCCTCGAACGCCTCCAGCTGGATGTTCTCGCCCCGATTCCAGGCAGTGAGACGGTAGGGCCCGCTCCCGACTGCGTTCCCGGAGAAGAAGTCGTTGGGCTGGCCGGCCTCGACACCACCGTTGGCCTCGACTGCTTCCTGGCTGACGATGGAGGCCACCGCGGCGGTGACCACCGAGTTGAGGAAGGCGGCGTTGCGTTCGTGCAGGGTCACCACGAAGTTGTCGCCCTCCACCCGCGTCTCGGCGACCAGGTCGGAGAGGACGCTGCTGTTGCCCTCCGGCAGGTTCATGGTGAGGGCCCGATCCCAGGAGAACTTGACGACGTCGGCCGTGAGCTGGCTTCCGTCGTGGAAGGTGACGCCTTCCCGGATCGGGAAGGTGTAGGTGAGGCCGTCCTCGGAGATGAGACCGTTCTCCAGCGATGGCACCTCGCCGGCCAGGCCGGGGATCAGGTCCGGGCCGCCCGGGCCGATCTCCACCAGGCGCTCGTACACCTGGATGATGACGGTTTCGCCTGCCTCTCCGGCTGCCGCCTGGGCCGGGTCGATGCTGAGCGGCTCATCGTCGGCGGCGTGGACGTAGAGTCCAGGGTTCGTCACCTCCGCCGCGGTGGTCGTCTCGGTGGGTTCGGTATCTTCCGTGGGCGCCTGGGTGGTGGCCGGCCCGGTGGCTTCGGTGGGGGGCTGGGTGGTCACCGGCTGCCGCGTGCAGGCGGAGGCGACCAGCGCCACCACCAGCAGCAGTGCCCAACTCGTGGATCTGGACATCGTGTTTTCCTCCTCCCCGTCCGCCGGGCGGACGGCCAGCCAAAAAGGTCGCAAACGATTGTGCCCATCGAACTGTACCGAAGCCTCCCGAGGACTGTCAACGGGAACGGACCCTGCTGGTGTACGGGCAGGCGGTCTATGGCGGTTCCCTGGCGGGTAGAATTCGCAATCGTTTGTGAGCAGCCGAACAAGATTGGAGGAGGATTGGGCAGACCCACGTCACTCCAGGTTCAACACCGCCAACGAACTCTCGCCGTCTCGGATCCGCTCCAGCCAGGTCCGCTCGACGGCCCGACGCTCTCTGGCCAGCCGGGGAACCTCGCCCTGCAGCGCAGCCGGAACGACGGTGACTCCGTCGGTGTCGGCCACCACAACGTCGCCGGGCGCCACCACCACGCCTCCGCAGCTGATCGGCTCGCCCACCGTGCCAGGGTGACCCTTGTGCGGTCCGGCCGGGCAGGTCGAGGGAGCGAAGAGGGGAAAGCCCTCCGCACGGATCGCCTCTAGGTCACGCACCGACCCATCGATAACCGCCCCGCCCACCCCCCTGCTCACGGCGGCCACCGTCAGGACGTATCCCCATACCGCCCGGCTCTCTGCCCCTTCTGCTCCTACCACCAGCACCGAGCCGGCCGGGGCGGAGGCCACCGCCCGGTGGATGGTGGAAGAGTCGCCGGCCGCCGTCTGCGCAGTGAAGGCC
>JBOGFC010000056.1:0-4595 GCA_050742155.1 Acidimicrobiia bacterium | reverse complement strand
CCGAGGACCTCGGGCCCCAGAGCATCTCCTACCAGGAGCTCGAGGAGCGCGGGTTCGAGTGGAGCTTCGAGGCCGAGCCCGCTCGTCGTCCCCTGACGCTGAGGGACTCTGGGATCTCGCCGTGCCGACTGATCTCGCGGGTGAGTCTTGGCCCCACCTGAGAACGACTTTGGCCCCACCTGGGGCACGTCATCGCATGTTGTGGGAACCAGTTTTGGCCCCACTTGTGGATCTTCGGCTGGGGTGTGGAGGTCGCTGTCGCGGGTCATCTAGCCGTTGTGGCGATGCGTTCCAGCGCCTCGCGCCAGCGCTGGCGCATCGCTTCACGGGCGTCCGCGTCGGGCAGCTTCTCCAGGTGGGCGTGGATCGCAGTCTTCCCCGACCCTGATTCCAGCAGCGTGAGTTGAAGCGTCGCTGGTGCCGGCCAGCCCTGCGGCTGCCAGGTCATGCGTAGGCGGTCGCCGGGCTTGACGACCCGAACCTCGCCGCTCACGCCGGCAGCGTCGCTTCCCGGGGGAACCTCATACCGCTCGCCCTTGTGGAAGACGACGGATACCCCCTTGCCCAGCCACAGCTCGGGCCGCGAGATGATCAGGTCCCATACCTGCGTCGCGGTCGCGGCGACGCTTCGCTGGACGCCGACCTGGAAGCCCGCCCCCGCGGCCTCGCCGACGGCACGCTTGCCGCGGGCCTGCTCGTAGCCGACTGTTATCGACTGCCGCCACCAGCCCGAGCTGACCTCGGGGTGCTCGCGCTCGAGGTGGGCGACGATCTGCTTGTGGTCCCAGTCCGCGGCGCCCGCAGCGTCGAGCGCGTGCAGCCACTCCGGCCAGCCGCGGCCGGTCGCCTCGCGCACGGACTCCGAGGAGACCCGGCCGAGAGTCAGCTCCTCATATTCGCGTGTCATCGTGATCAGCCCTTTCCTTCAGTGCCACACGCTGACTATGACGGCGATGACGAGTAGTTTTACCAGCCAGTCGCCGGCATGGAGGGCTGCGAGCTTCCAGGGCACGTTCTCCCAGATGACGGAGCCGGCAAGAAGCATGGGGACCGCCGCCGGACGGTGGGCATCGATCCCGGTGCCCTGGCGGTGGTGAAGATCTGGTTGGAGGTCCGGTCCCAGTATGGCTACCGGGACGACGCGTCGCCCTCTTCTGCACGTTCGCCGGCCAGCCGATGCAGCCCTCCTACGTCCGCACCCTGCTTCCCCAGCTGGCCCGCCAGGCAAGCATCCACAAACGGGTCCACCCGCACGGGCTCCGCCACACCCACGCCTATGAGCTGACGATGGAGGGAGTTCCCATGCCGATCATCCAGCGGCAGCTGGGCCACCCCTCCCTGGCCACCACCGATCGCTACCTGGCCCACATCGACTCCCCGGGAGGTAATCGAGGCCATCCGCGCCCGTGACTGGCAGCCGTGAGCGAGCCCGAGATGGTCTGTCCGCCCGGCGCCTTCCACCGACCGCCTCGTCGGCAGGCAGTGTCAGCCTTCTGGCATGCCGGCCAGGGCCAAGACCGTGCCGATGGTGTCGGCCCCGGCCGGAGACTTGTCGGGGCGATAGCCCTTCACTCGGGCGAAGCGGAGCGCCACCCCGCCCGGATAGCGGGGGCTGGGAAGGACACCGTCGAAGGCCACCTCTACGACCAGCTCCGCCCGGACGAAGACCGTGGAGCGGGTACGGCGCTCCTCCAGCTCGAGCAGTTTGGCGGTCTGCCAGGCAAGCATCTCGTCGGTCATCCCCTTGAAGGTCTTCCCCAGCATGATGAACCCCCCGCCGGCCGGGTCGCGGGCCCCGAGGTGGAGGTTGGAGAGCCACCCGGTGCGACGGCCGTGGCCCCATTCGGCGGCCAGCACCACCAGGTCCAGGGTGTGGGCCGGCTTCACCTTCAGCCAGGAGCCACCCCGCCGCCCCGCCTCGTAGGGAGAGGCGAGCGCCTTGACCATCACCCCCTCGTGGCCGAAGGAACGGGCTTCCTCGAGGAACCGCTCCGCCCGTTCGGGATCGGAGGTGGTCAGGCGGGGAACCCGCGAGGGTTGGGGAATGACCTCGTCCAGAAGCGCCAGACGGTCCCGCAGCGGGCGGTCGATGAGGTCCTCCCCCTCCAGGTGCAGGAGGTCGAAGAAGAAGGGCACCAGCGCCACGTCGCCGGCCGGACGCTCTTCGGTGCCGAAACGGCTCATCGTCTCGTGGAAGGCATGAGGGCTTCCCTGAGGGCTCAAGGCGAGCGCTTCGCCGTCCAGCACCAGCCGGCCAGCCGGGAGGTGCCGCACCGCCTCCGCCAGCTCAGGCAGTCGGTCGGTGATGTCGTTGAGGTTGCGGGTGTACACCCGCACCTGGGAACCGTCCCGGTGAGCCTGGATGCGGGCGCCGTCCAGCTTCCATTCCACGACCGCCTCACCCACCGCCCGGAGCGCGGCGGCGATGTTGGGGGCGGTCTGGGCGAGCATGGGCTGGACCGGGCTCAGCACCTGGAGCCCGAAGCGGCTCAGGCCCGGGGAGCCTTCGCTGATGGCCGAGAGGGCCACCGCCCCCAGGTCGGCCTGCACCATCAGGGCCCGACGTACCTCGGAGGAGGGGACTTGGGCCGCCCGGGCGATCGCCTCGGTCATGATCCCCCGCAAGGCTCCCTGGCGCAGCTCACCGATCAGCAGGCGGCGCAGGAAGTCCTGCTCGGTGGCCGTCGCCCGCCCCATCAGCTCGGCCAGGAGCCGGCGCCGCGCTGGTTGGGAACCCGGTCCGGTGGTCGTCACGATCCGGCCCAGCACCGCATCGACCTCGCCCAGGGTCAGGGTGGGGAGGGCGGCCGGAGGCTGCTCCACCCCGTAGACGGTGGCATACCCGACACCGATCTTGCCCTGGCGGGGCTCTCCGGAGAGAAAGGCCACCGCCACCGGGATCTCCTCGGGTTGCAGGCGGCCCAGCAAACCGGCCAGGCCGGCGATCTTGCGAGAACGAGCCGAGGTCGCGGCGACTTCCTGGGAAGTGGTGACCAGCTCGACGAGCAGCATCTTGCGGTCACGCTACCCACCACAAGAGCCAGCACGAGATCCAGGGCCGTGGCTCTGGGGAGCTCCTCACCTGCTCCCCGTCGAGCGACTGGACCAGAATCTTGGTGAGGATGCTGGAGTGGCTAAGCGTCGCCCTGGGAGACGCTCGGGACCTCCTCACCACGGACCACGTTCTGGTCGAGACGTGGCTCCTCCTCCGTCATCGACTGGGGCGATCGGCCGCAGAGGACTTTTCGTCGGCGCTCTGGGTCTCGGAGCCCACGGGAACCGCCGACCTGGACCAGTGACAGCACGAACTCGAGTGAACCCAGGCGATCCGCCATGTGCCAACGAACGACGGGATCACGTTGCCTACCAGATCTGTTGCCGCTGAAGCCCCATCACCAGGTCATTCCCCATCCGAGCGACGATCTCGGACAGGTGGCGTTGGTCAGGTGAGGCCGAGCACGGTGAGGAGGGCGGTGTCGATGCCCCACTCCTCCTCAGGAGTGACGTGACCAACCAGGTTGCCCAGTCGGCCGACGTCCACCGCGCCGACCTGTTCCACCAGGACCCGCGTCGGCTGACCGTCGATGTCGATCCCCGGTCGGAACGATGCCGGCTTGGCGCTCTGGGATGTCGGGGCGATCAGCACGACCGAGCGGGGCAGGAATGCGTCCGACTGGACCACGACACCGAACCTGCGGCCGTGCTGTTCGTGGCCGACGCCCTTGGGGAGTCGGAGGGTGAAGACGTCACCCCGGCGCACGCAGGCTCTCCATCAGCTCGACCACCGCCAGCATCTCGGCCCGGTCGTCGTCGTCGGCTTCCAGCGCTGCCACCTCGGCGGCGAGGGCTTGCTTGTCCTGGAGACGAGCGGCGGCTTCGACCAGCGCGGCGCGGATGGCTTCGGACCGGCTCATGCCGGTGGCCTCGAGTTGTGAGAGAGCCTTGAGGGCCTCATCGTCGAGACGGACGGAGATCGCCTGAGCCATGACCTCAATGTATCACGATCCGTCATACATTGGTAGGACGATCTTGAGCACCAGGAGCTGTTACGCGCCCGGATGGGCAGCGGCGCCCTTCGATGAGGTACACCTCGAGGCGTTGGAGCCTGGCCGGACTCCGCCCGGCCTGCCGATGGACGCCTACCGGCAGGGGGACGATTTCGTGCTCTTTGACCTCACCGGCAACGTCCCGAACTCGCTCGACCTCACCGTCGAGCAGAGCGTCCTTACCGACAAGGCGGAGCGGCGCAACGAGCTGGATCGGTGCCCGCCACAGCCCCTCGCAGCGAGCCGCCCTGCTGATCTTCCTCCCCCTCTCCTTGGTGGCCCCGTTGGTGGTGGTGAGCGGCGGCTACCTGACCGGCTCGGCTCGGCTGGGCCTGCGGGCACTGGCCATGGCGTTCGACTTCGCCAGCGCCGCGGCGGCCGGCCGGGGCACCTGGGAGGTCGACACCGGCCACGTTGCTGAGTGAAACGGCCTCTTCGTGATCATCGCACTGGGCGAGTCCATCGTGGCCATCGGTCTGGGGGCCAGTCAGGCAGAGCGCACGTCCAGCTTGCTGGCGCTGGTGGTGGCCTTCCTGGGAGCGGCCGCCC
>JBOGFC010000055.1:0-5776 GCA_050742155.1 Acidimicrobiia bacterium | reverse complement strand
GAGAAGAGTGGAGGCACCTACCACCTACGAGCAAGCCGCCGAGCTGTTGGGCGAGGCCTCACAGGAGGGGTTGCGGCTGCGGGTCCGGGGCGGGGGCACCAAGCTGGGATGGGGGGCGGTCACTACTCCCCCCGACCTCGAGGTCTCGACCGGGAAGCTCGACGGGCTGGTGGAGCACAACGCCGGTGATCTCACCGCCGTCGTTCAGGCCGGCCTGCCGCTGGCCCGGGCGCAACAAGTGTTCGGCGAAGCCGGCCAGAGGGCGGCGCTCGACCCCCCGCTCGGCACCGCCGAGGCGGCCACGGTGGGTGGGGTGGTGGCCACGGGTGATTCTGGGCCGCTCCGCCACCGGTACGGGGCTCCCCGCGACCAGGTGCTGGGCGTGACGGTGGCCCTCTCCGACGGCACCCTGGCCCGGGCCGGGGGCAAGGTGATCAAGAACGTGGCCGGCTACGACCTCGGCAAGCTGCTCACCGGCTCGTTCGGGACGCTGGGCCTGATCGTCCAGGTGGCCTTGCGCCTCCATCCCCGGCCCGAGCGCACCGTGACCTTGGTGGGCCGAAGCGGTGACCCGGAGTCCCTGGCTGCCGGGGCGGCCATTCTGGCGCACCGTCCCCTCGAGCTGGAGTCGCTGGACGTGGCCTGGCACGAGGGGAGCGGTGCCGTCTTGGCCCGCTTCGGCGGCACGGTTCCCGGGGAGCGAGCCGAGGCGGGCCGGGAGCTGCTGGGGGAGCTGGAGACCGAGCTGGTGGAAGACGACGAGGATCTCTGGGCGGGCCAGCGGCTCGGGCAGCGGTCGGCCGAGGGAGCGGTGGTGCGGATCTCCGGCCTGCCGACCAGGCTCGACCGGGTGCTGCAGACGGCGGAGCGGCTGGGAGGGTCGGTGGTGGGTCGGGCCGGCCTGGGCCTCTCCTGGGTCCGCCTCCAGCCCGGCGACCTCATCGGAAAGATCGAGGAGCTGCGCAAGGAGCTGGCCCCCTTCCCATGTGTGGTGCTCGACGCCCCGGCCGAGGTCCGTGAGAAGCTGGATCCCTGGGGAGTCGAGGAGCAGCCCGCCGTGGAGCTGATGCGACGGGTCAAGGCCCGCTTCGACCCGGCCGGAGTGCTCAACCCGGGCGTCTTCGTGGGAGGGATCTGATGGGCCGTCCCGAAACCCCCTCCCCAGCCCTCCCCCAGAGGGGGAGGGAGAAGCCAGAGGGAGCGAATGGTGCCTTCGACCTGCACCACCCGCCGGCCCAGGAGCTGATCAACGACTGCGTGCATTGCGGCTTCTGCCTGCCCACCTGCCCCACCTACGTGCTGTGGGGGGAGGAGATGGACTCGCCGCGCGGCCGGATCGTCCTGATGAACGTGGGGCTCGAGCCGGGCAGCCGCCTCACCGACCAGATGGTGCTCCACTGGGACCGCTGCCTGAGCTGCATGGCCTGCGTGACCGCCTGTCCGTCCGGGGTGCAGTACGACAGGCTCATCGAGGCGACCCGGCCCCAGGTGGAGCGCAACTACCGGCGGCCCTGGAGCGAGCGGGCCTGGCGGAGGGCCCTATTCGCCGTCTTCACCCATCCCGGGCGGCTGCGGGCGGCCCTTCCCCTGCTCTCCCTCTGGCGGCGGTCGGGCTTGGCCCGGGTGGCCCGGCCGCTCCTCGGGCGGCGCCTGGGCGCCATCGACCGGCTGGCTCCCGACGCCCGGCTGGGGGACGCCTTCCGCAGGCTGCCGGAGTGGTCGCCGGCACGGGGAGAGCTACGGGGGCGGATCGGGCTCCTGCAGGGCTGCGTGCAGCGGATCTTCTTCCACCAGGTGAACGAGGCCACCGTCCGGGTGCTGGCCGCCGAGGGGTTCGAGGTGTTCGCCCCCGCCCGGCCCCGCTGCTGCGGTGCCCTCATGCTGCACAGCGGGGAGGAGCCGGAGGCGCTCCGCCTGGCTCGCCTGCTCATCGAGACCTTCGAGGACTGCGACCTGGTGGCCGTCAACGCGGCCGGGTGCGGCTCGTCGATGAAGGAGTACGGCCACCTGCTGCGGGACGATCTGGAATGGGCCGACCGGGCGGCCGCCTTCTCTGCCAAGGTGCGAGACATCACCGAGGTCCTGGCCGGGGTGGAGCCGAGAGCGGAGCGCCGACCGGTTCCCATGAAGGTGGCCTACCACGATGCCTGCCACCTGGCCCATGCCCAGGGCCTGCGCGCCCAACCGAGGCAGCTCCTGGCGGGCATCCCCGGCCTGGAGGTGCTCGAGCCGGCCGAGTGGGAGATCTGCTGCGGCTCGGCCGGGATCTACAACCTCTTGCAGCCGGAGGCGGCCGAGGGGTTAGGCCGTCGCAAGGCCGGCAACCTGGCGGCCACCGGGGCGGAGGCGGTCGCCTCGGCCAACCCGGGGTGTAGCTTGCAGATCGCCGCCCACCTGGCGGCGGTGGGCCACCCGCTCCCCATCTACCACCCCATCGAGCTGATCGATGAGGCAATCAACGGAGGGCGACCGACATGACCGAGCTGGACGGCATCGAGGTGCGAGGTCCCATCGAGGGCAGGGCCGCCGAGGTCCTGACTCCCGAGGCGCTGTCGTTCGTGGCCGATCTGCACCGGCAGTTCGATCCCACCCGGAGGCGGCTGCTGGAGGAGCGCGCCCGCCGTCAGGGACGGATCGATGAAGGAGAGCTACCGGACTTCCTGGAGGAGACCGGTTCGGTCCGGGAGGGCGACTGGCGGGTGGCGCCGGCCCCGGCCGACCTCCACGACCGCCGGGTGGAGATCACCGGACCGACCGAACGCAAGATGATGATCAACGCCCTCAATTCCGGGGCCCGGATCTTCATGGCCGACTTCGAGGACTCCAACACGCCCAGCTGGCAGAACGTGGTCGAGGGGCAGGCGAACCTCATCGACGCGGTCGACCGCACCATCGCCCTCGAGACCGACGAGAAGCGCTACGAGCTGGCCGAGGACGTGGCCACGCTGCTGGTGCGGCCGCGCGGTTGGCACCTCCCGGAGCGGCACGTGCTGCTGGACGGCGCCCCGATCGCAGGGAGCCTGTTCGACTTCGGCCTCTACCTCTTCCACAACGGCACCAAGCTGCTGGAGCGAGGGACCGGCCCCTACTTCTACCTCCCCAAACTGGAGAGCCATCGGGAGGCCCGGCTTTGGAACGAAGTGTTTGTAGCCGCCCAGGAGCGGATGGGGATGCCGCCGGGCAGCATCAGGGCCACGGTCCTCATCGAGACCATCCTGGCCGCCTTCGAGATGGAGGAGATCCTCTTCGAGCTGCGGGAGCACTCCGGAGGGCTCAATGCCGGGCGATGGGACTACATGTTCTCGATCATCAAGAAGTTCCGCAACCGGCCGGAGTTCCTGCTGCCGGATCGGGCGCAGGTGAAGATGACGGTCCCCTTCATGCGGGCCTATACCGAGCTGCTGGTCAAGACCTGCCACCGGCGGGGCGCCCACGCCATCGGCGGCATGGCGGCCTTCGTCCCCAGCCGTAAGACGCCGGAGATCAACGAGCGGGCGTTCGCCGAGGTGCGGGCCGACAAAGAGCGGGAGTCCGGCGACGGGTTCGACGGCACCTGGGTGGCCCACCCCGACCTGGTGCCGGTGGCGATGGAGGTCTTCGACCAGGCGCTCGGTTCGCGGCCCGAGCAGTTGGGGCGGCTGCGGGAAGAGGTGTCGGTGAGCACCGGTGACCTGCTCGACGTGGCGGTGCCGGGCGGGACCGTGACCGAGGCGGGCCTCGGCAACGATGTGAGCGTGGCCATCCTCTACCTGGAGTCGTGGCTGCGGGGGGTGGGGGCGGCGGCCATCTACAACCTGATGGAGGACACCGCCACCGCCGAGATCGCCCGTTCCCAGGTCTGGCAATGGGTGCGCCACGGAGCCCGGCTGGAGGAGGGGGAGCAGGTGACCGCCGACTTGGTCCGCAAGGTAGCCGGACAGGAGCTCAACGAGATCCAGAAGACCATCGGAGACGAGGCGTTCTCAGAGGGACGCTTCGACGAGGCGACCGAGCTCTTCGAGCAGGTGGCGCTCTCCGAGCAGTTCGTGGAGTTCCTCACCCTGCCCGCCTACGAGCGCATCGACTGAGCTGTCATGCCCATGCCCTTCTTGTGACGCTTTTCGGCCTCTAGGGTGGTTAACCGTCACAAAAACGAACGGCGAGGAGGCGGCATCTCCATCCCCCTCTCGATCACGTACGCCCGCCTGGGGTTGGCCCCGGTGGTGGTGGGGCTGGTTCTCCTGCGGCTCTACGGGGCGGCGGCGGTGGTCTTCGGGGCGGCCGCCCTGACCGATTTCGTGGACGGCTATCTGGCCCGGCGCTGGCGCCTGACCACCACCTTCGGCAACTTCCTCGACACCACCGCCGACAAGTTGTTGGTGGCCGGCGCCCTCGTCGGGTTGGTGGCGATCGGGCGGGCCTCGGCCTGGGTGGCCTTCATCATCATCGGCAGAGAGCTGCTGGTGATGGCCCTGCGAGGCCTGGCGGCGGCCGACAACGTGGTGATGCAGGCCTCCATCTGGGGGAAGCTGAAGACCAATGTGCAGTTCCTGGCCATCATCATGGCCATGCTCCGGCTTCCCAGCCGGTGGGGACCCCTCTACCCCGATGAGTGGGTCATGTGGGCGGCGGCCGCCGTCACCATCGCCTCGGGGGCGGAGTACCTGGCCCGCTTTCGACCGGTGCTCTCTCCGCATGCCCCCCCCTCCCTCCGGGAGTGACCGTTCTCATCACCGGCGGCACCGGGTTCGTCGGCCGGGCCATCTTGCAGGAGCTCCTCAGCGGCGGGCGAGAGGTTCGAGCCCTCTCCCGGGCGACCCGCTCCTCGGCCCGCTTGCGGCGGCTGGGAGCGGACCCGGTACGGGGAGACATCCTCGATTACCAGTCCTTGGTGAAGGCGATGCAGGGCTGCGAGATCGTCTACCACGCGGCCGGGCTGAACGCCTTCTGCCTGCCCGATCCCGGCCCACTCTTCCGCCTCAACGTGGACGGGTCCCGCAACGTGGTCCGGGCGGCCGCCGCGACGGGCGTCCATCGGGTGGTCTATACATCGTCGGCTGCCACGCTGGGCGAGGCGAAGGGGACGGTGGGCTCGGAGGATTCTCCTCATCGGGGCTGGTTCCTCTCGCAGTACGAGCGCTCCAAGTACCAGGCCGAGCAGGCCGTGCTGGCCGGGAACGAGCAGGTGGAGGTGGTGTCGGTCAATCCCTCCTCCGTGCAGGGGCCCGGCCGTACCAAGGGGACCGCCCGGCTGTTCGTACAGTTCCTCAACGGCCGCTCGAGGGTATCGGTCGCCAGCCGTATTAGCATCATCGACGTGGCCGACTGCGCCCGAGGCCACCTGCTCGCCGAGGCGAAGGGCCGGCCCGGCCGGCGCTACGTGTTCAACGGGGCCACCCTGACCACCTCGGAGGTCCTCGCGCTCTTGGCGCAGGAGACCGGCCTCGACCAACGCCATGTCACGCTCCCCCCGCCGCTGGCGACCGCCGGCGCCGCGCTTGTGGAGCGGGCGACTCGAGCGCTGGGGCGACAGCCCCCGGTCTGTGGGGAGATGGTGCGAACGCTGCTTCACGGCCACACCTACGACGGCTCCAGGGCCACCCGGGAGCTGGGCCTCACCTACACGCCGGTCCGGGAGACGCTGCGGCGGGCCATCGCCTGGTACGTGGAGAACGGCTACGTGCGGCGGCCGCTGCCCCGGTTCACTCGTAGCGGATGAACTTGCGTGAGTTCCGGACCGCCGGCGGGTCACTTCTCACGCAAGAAGGGTGGGGGGAGGTGCCGGAGTGAGCCGGGC
>JBOGFC010000054.1:0-10782 GCA_050742155.1 Acidimicrobiia bacterium | reverse complement strand
CCATCACCTCGACCGCCGGGCTGCCCAACCGGTGCGCCCGGTACTGGCAGGGGGGGTGATAGGCGAGCCTGAGAGGGAGCGGCCGGAAGTCGGTGCGCAGATCTCCCTCTTCCAGCGCCTCGAGGAGGAATTCATTCAGGTCGAATGTCTGAGAAGCCACCAAGCGCGCCTCCTCGCCGTACTCGTCGAGGAGCTCGGGTGCCTCCTCTTTGAGGCACAGCGTGCAGCTGGTGGAGGTCCCCACGATGGCATAGCCCTGCCGGGCGTATCCGGCCAGCTTGCGCAGGTTGCTCCGGTGGTACCGTCGGGCGGCGGGGAATTCCCCGTTGGAGAGCAGGGGGAGCCCGCAGCAGTTCTGGGGAGGAAGCACGACCTGGAACCCGTTGGCCTGCAGTACTCGCACCGCCGCCCGCCCCACGCGCGGCTCGAAGTACTCAGTCGCACAGCCCCGGAAGTAGACCACGCGGCGGGCAGAGGTGGTGGCGGTACGGGGGCGGTGGCGGAACCAGGTGGAGAGCCGTTGCTCGGCGTACCGAGGCAGGGGAGCGCGGCGGTGCACCCCCAGGGCAGCCTCCGCTCCCAGTCGGACCCAGCGGCTGGCGAACAGGGCGTTGATGAGCCTGCCGGCCGGAAAGCCCAACCTACCCAGCAGTTCCGGGCGGGCCAGCAGGTTGTTGCGGAGGCGCATCCGCCAAGAGAAGGCGCCCGCCTCCACCATCCGGGCCCGGGCCCGGGCGTTGATCTCGGCGATCTTCACCCCGGTGGGACAGGCCATGTTGCAGACCCGACAGCCGCTGCAGTAGTCCACCGAGGCGTCGGGGGCCGGTTGGTGCGCCTGCCGGAAGCGGGCCGCCTGGGGTCCCTCGTACTTGGGCCCGGGGAAGAGGTCGGTGACCGGCGAGACCGGGCAGACGGTCACGCAGATGTTGCACTTGATGCAGCGATCGAGGGTGACCTCTACCGGCTGGGGCAGGGTCACAGCCGGTCTCCCGTCCGGGGGCGGCCGAGCGGCCGGACCGCCAGGGCGGTCTCGGCAGCCCGCCGTCCCGCCAGCCAGCCGGTGGCCACGGCCACGCCATCGAGCGAGCGCTCCCGCAAGACCTCGCCGTGGCCAAGAACAGCGCCGGCTGCGAACAGATTCTGGTGGACGACCCGCCCGGCCGAATCGGTCGGTCGAAGCGAGCCGTCCACTGCGAGCCCGGCTCGGTAGATCGGGTGACCGGCCGGGTGCAGGAACTCGGGTTGGAACCATCGGGTGGGCGTGACCAGCGGGAGGCCGAACACGGTCTCGGCCACCGACCCGTCCCAGCCGGCCACGAGCCCACCGCCGAGAATCCCCCCGCTGGCCAGTACGAAGGCTTCGGCGTGAAGGACCTGCCGACGGGCCGCCGCCTCGGTGTAGACCGCCGTGATCCTTCCCTCGGCATGGGCGGCACCCACTGCCTTCATACCGTGGAAGACCGACCCGCCGGCCTCCTCGATGGCCCCGACCAGCAGGCCGTGCAGGCGCATCCCGGGGACCGAGGCCGGGAGGGTGGGGATCTCGAAGACCTCCCGTGCCAGCCTCTGCTCGAGATCCTCGATGACCTCCAGGGGGCGCTGCATACCGAGCACGGCCGGGAACCCGACTCGGGCGGCTTCCCCGATCGCCGGGGCCACCGCCTCCACCACCTCCCGGCGGAAGGCCGCCTCTTCGAAGAGCCCGGCCAGGAGGCTGGTGGTGGTGAAACGGCGCCGCCGCAACCGGGCGAGGTCCAGGGTGATGGCCTGCGACGGGACACCCTGGGCGCTGAGGTTGGCGGCCACCAGTGCGGCGTAGAAGTCGGGAAGCTGCCGAAAGCCCACGATGAGCATCGGTTCGGACCGCCGCAAGTCACCGGCCACCATGGTCGCCGGCGCCAGGCAGGTGGGCCGGAAGGCCCCCACCGCCGAAGGTAAGACCCAGTTCTGTTCCGGCGATCCGAGCAGTCGGTAGCCGTCTCGCCCGAAGAGCTCCCTGAGGGCTTCGAGGGCCTCGGCGACACCCTCGACGCCCACCCGGGCATAGGGGTGGTCGGGCCGCTCCTCGATGAGACGTGCGAGACCTTCGGCGGGCACCGACAGCGGCTCCGGGGTATCGGGCGGGTGGTAGCCGAGGACGTCGATGCAACCCGGCTGCCAGTACTGGGCCCCCCAGCCGGCGCAGACCACCCGGGTTTGCGCCCCGGCTGCGGCCGCCTGCCAGCCGGCCACCAGCCCGGCCAACCCGGCCCCGATCACCAGTACCTTGGCCATCAGGCCGCTCCGGCAGGCTCGTACATCGACGGGCCGAGCGGCGAGGCGGGCGGTCCGGGGAGGTGGTCGGCGTTGAGCACGCTGAGGTAGATCAGCTCATCGAGGCGTTCCTGGCGAAGCTGCTGTCCCCAAAGGATGGGAAGCAGGCCCTTCCACCGTTCCCGCAGGAAGTCGCGCAGGGCGGCATTGGTCTCCTCGACCGGCGGGTGGCGCAGCTCGTGCAGGATCCCGGTGGCCCGGTAGGTGCAGAAACCCCCCTGACAAGGACCCATCCCGAGCCGAACGTCACGGCGGATGTCATCGATGGTCTGGGCCTCGCCGACCGTGATGGCCCATTCCACATCGGCACGAGTGGCCAACTCGCACTCGCACACCAGCTCCCCATAGGACTGCTGGTCCTCGATGCGCTTCAAGCGCGCCCCCAGCCGGTGGAAGGAAGCCCTCTCCGACCCGGGCAGCGGCTCCAGGTGGGTGCGGCACTCCCGCGCGGCGCCCAGCTGCCCGCACACCCGGTCCACGGTGACCTGGGCCATCTGGCGGTAGGTGGTCCACTTTCCGCCGGTGATGGTGATGAAGCCCGCTACCCCGTCCCGGCTCTCATGGTCGAGCAGGGCGTAGGCGCGGGTGACGTCACGGGTGTCGGTGCCTTGGGGCGTCTCCTGGTAGAGAGGCCGGACCCCGGCCCACGCCCGCAGGACGCGGAAGTCCTTCAATCCCGGCACCAGCTTCTCGCCCTCGTCGAGCAGTAGGCGGACCTCCCAGGGCTCGATGGCGAACCGCTCCGGGTCCGCGACCTTCTCGTCGGTGGTGCCGAGCACCGCCACCGTTTGGATGGGGACCACGATGTCGCCGTCAGACGGCACCTTGCAGCGGTTCACCACCGTGTTCACCACCCGGTGGTTCATCGCCACCATGGTCCCCTTGCCGGGCAGGATCTCGACCGGGACTCCGGCCGTGGCGGCGATCTTTCCGGCCCAGGCCCCCGAGGCGTTGACCACCAGGTCGGCCGATACCCAGACCTCCTCGTCCTTGACCAGGTCGTGGCAGCGGGCACCCACCACCCGGTCCCTTTCGCGCAGGACCTCCTCGACCTCGTGATAGGTCCAGATCCGAGCTCCGTGCTGACGGGCCGACTCGGCGTTGGCTTCGGTGGCGAGGAACGAGTCGGCGGCCGCGTCGGGCACCCGGAAGCAGGCCGAGATGTCGGGGTTGAGAAGGGGCTCCTCGGCCAGCATCTCGCCGATCGAGACCTCTTCCACGGGGATCTCGGCTTGCCGGCACCCCTCCACGAAGCGAGGAACATAGTCGGGGTCGTCCCAGGGGGTGAGGACGAAGAAGCCGCCGGTGTCCTCGATGCAGTGGGGCATGATGCGGCGCAGCACCCGGTTCTCCTCGATGCACTCGACCGCTGCTTGCGGGTCCTTGACCACGTAGCGGCCCCCACTGTGGAGCAGGCCGTGGTAGCGCCCGGTGGTCCCATGGGTCAGATCCCGCTTCTCAACGAGGAGGGCGTCGAAGCCTCGCATGGCCAGGTCTCGGATCACTCCGGCGCCGGTTGCCCCACCACCGATCACCAGAACCTCGGTTCGGACCCGCCGCACGGGCACAATGTAGCTGCGCGCCTAAGCTGGCCCTTCTCGGCGTTGCCTGCAAGCGAAGGCCGCGGTCGTTGGCCGGCTGTGGCGGAACGCCCGAGCCGCGCCTGACGGGACTGATAGCTTCCTGACGCCCGGAGCGAGTCTCATCACGCCATCGGCGCGGGTCGCCCCCAGAGCGGTGCCTCGACCTGTCCTTCGATCACCTCGATCGAGCGGCCCTCCAGAGCCTCGATGACCGTCTTCCCGGCGCGACGGGCCAGCACGACCTGCAGGGTGCCCTCTCCCACCGGGATGTCCCTCACGGCCAGCCTCGGCAACCACTCGGGGAGCCAAGGCGCCACCAGACAGCGGCGGTGAGGGGCGTCCGGCACCAGGCCCAGGAAGAGCTGGGTGGCCATCACCGGGGCGGCGGCCGCCCAGGCCTGGGGAACGTTTGCCTCCTGGTAGGGCACCGGAGGGCCCAGCCGCCGGTCGAAGCCGGCGAACAGCTCCGGCAGGCGATCGTCCTCGAACTGGGCGGCGGCACCGAGCACGCCGGCCAGCAGTTGGGCCCCTTCCGCCCGCAGACCGTAGCGCCACATCCCCCCGGCGGCCAGGAGTGTGTCCTGCGGCCAGACCGATCCGACCTGATAGGAGAGCGGGTTGTAGCAGGGGTGATCGGCGGACAAGGTGCGCAGCCCCCACCCGCTGAAGAGGTCGGCTTCCAGCAGCCGGCGGGCGACCAGGCGGGCCCGGTCCGGGGCGGGCAGTCCCGTCCAGAGGAGGTGGCCCGGATTGGAGGAGATGCTGGCCACCGGGTGCTTGTCGCCATCGAGCGCCAAGGCATAGAAGCCTTGCTCGTCGAGCCAGAAGCGTTCCTCGACCAGAGACCGCAGCTCGGCCGCCGCCCGGCGGAGATCACCCGACTCCTCGGGCTGGCCGGAGGCCTCGAGCAGCTCGGCCATCGCCAAGCGGGCGGCGTAGAGGTAACCCTGCAGCTCGACGGTGGCCAGTGGCACCGTAGCCAGCTCCCCGTCGGGCCGGACGACCGCCTCTCCGGAGTCCTTCCAGCCCTGGTTGTAGAGGCCGTCCCGGCTGCGGGTGGCGTACTCCTGGAGGCCGTCGCCGTCCCGATCGCCCAGCTCGTCACACCACCGCAGGCAAGCGCGGGCCGTGTCGAGATGGGCGTCAAGGAGGCCTCGGTCGCCCGTCCATCGCCAGGCGTGCCACAAGGCCAGGCAGTAGAGCGCCGGGGCATCGTGGCTGCCGTAATAGGGCGTGTGAGGGATGAGTCCCCGATGGGCCAGCTCCCCGCCCCGCACCTCGTGCGGCAGCTTGCCGGGCTCCGCGTCGCGCCAGTCGTCGCGCCGGCGGGCCTGCCTGCCTCCCAGGGCGGCCAGCGCTCCTTCGACGGGCCAGGATCCCGCCAGTCCGCTCATGAGCGCCGTGACCAGCGTGTCCCGCCCAAAGAGGGTCAGGAACCAGGGAGTGCCGGCCGCCACGTACGGAGGTCCTTCGCCGTCGCTGACTGCCAGCGCGCTCAGATCGGCGCAGCCGCGCTGGTAGGGGCTCTGCAGCAATGGCTCGGCCTCCACCTGCGCACCGGGCGAAGGGCACCAGGCCGCCGACTGTTCCTCGGCGTGCGGGTCGCCGACGAAGCCGAGCGTCTGCCCGTCGACTTCCGGCTCGGCTTCGATACAGCAGGTCCAGTGCTCGTCGTGGGCCAGCTTCAGCTCGAACACCATCAGAGAGCCCACATAGGTGGGAGCCGGGCTCGACGGTCCAACCCGGATCGACAAGCCCCTCTGAAAGCCCGCTCGCTCATAGGACAGCGTGACCCCATCCTCTCTGACCTCCCGGCTGATCCCGACGCGGGGGGCCAGGCTCTGCCGCTTGACCTCGAACACGTCTGCGAAATCGGCATCGATCTGGACCACCAGCTGGACGCGTATCGGGTGACGGGCGAAGGAGGAGATCCGGATGTCATCGTGCAGCGCCCGGGCCACCCGCCGTCTCAGGTCCAGGAACAGGGAGCCGGCCGGTACCTCGACCCCCGAGTCGCGGATGAGCGGGTTCTGGTAGCGCCAGCTCGCCGTCCGGTGATCCAAGCGCCGGCGACCCAACAGCTGCCAGCGCTGCCCCCCCACAGTCATCCGATAGGTGGACAGGACGCGTGTGTCGGCGGCGAAGAGACCGTGGAGCTCGTCGGCTCTCACCTCGGCGTCGAGGGAGCAAGCCAGGGCGGCGCCCTCTCCGAAGAGGATCTGGCTGGGATGGGCGATACGGTCGCTCACCCGACCACACGCCCTGATCCGAGACCTTCTGGCGGAGGCTCTCGGTGCGTGTTCGTCACGCCGGCACGTAGATGAGGCCGACCAAGATGCCCCACACCGCGTGCGTGACGAGGTTGGTCGACGCGAAGCGGATACCCCCCGCCTTCAGGCCCATGAAGCCCATGCCGCTGAGCGGGGAGACCAGGGCGCCGGCCAGCGTCACCGCCAGGGCCAGTCCCCATCCGAGCCCCTCCAGGACCCGGGGCCAGGAGAGGTTGGGCTCGACCAGCGAGGCCCAGACCAGCACCAGCAAGACGCTATTGGCCAGATGGGCGACCAGGCCGAACAGCCACGCGCTGGGCCGGTCGGACACCATGTAGCGTCGCCCGAAGTCGGCTATGTCCACGGCCACCAGCCCGGGAACACGGCCGGCCCAGAGCCCGGCCAGCGCCATCACGTAGCCTGCGGCGAGGCCGGCCAGCGCCACCCCCGCCATGTCGAGCTCTCGCCACGACAGGACCTGCATGCCTCCCACCCTCGACCGATGGTTCGAATACTACGAGCGCAAAGGCAGGCGGCCAGCGGGCCTCGGCCGATCAGCCGTGACCGAGCCGTTACACGATGGTGAAGCGGCCGTTACCAGCAGCGGGGACGATCATCGCAACCACACCCAGGAGGTGACCATGAAGCGGCTGTTGGCGACGATGATCATCGGGGTTCTGGCGGCTTCCGCCTGTGCCGAGGCCGGCCCGGAGCGGGGCGCGCACGAGGCTACGGTTGCGTACGAGAAAGCCCTCGCTTCGCAAGCGACCACCATCGGCACGCAGGCGCCCCAAGAAGCGGCGCAGGCCCAGCCGGCCGAGTCTCAGGAGGGCGACACGCTCGTCTTGAGTAGTCCGGCCGGCGAGGGTGAGCAGCCCGGCATCGACCAGGCCAACCCGGGCCAGGATCCGGGCGACCCGGAAGCTGAGCCCGCCGTCCAGTGCCCCTCGGTCAGCGGGGGCGGCGACTTCGTCGCCAACCTGGTGGACGTTCGGGTGGGCACCCACGAGGGCTTCGACCGGGTGGTGTTCGAGCTGGCGCCGTCGGCGGAAGGTCCTCAGTACTTCGGAATTCCTCGGTACGAGATCGGGACTGCCACCCCGCCCATCATCGAGGATCCTTCCGGCGAGCCGGTGGCGGTGGACGGATCCAGCTTTGCCTGGATCGGCTTCCACGGCGCCAGTGGCGTGGAGTTCACCAACGAGGATCCCGGGTACTACCTGACCTATACCGGCCCGAGAGAACTCAAGCCCGGCTTCGAGGTGCTGGTCGAGACACAGCAGACCGGCGACTTCGAGCGCACCCTGTTCTGGGCCTTCGGCCTGACCCGTGCTTCCTGCTGGCAGGTCCTCGAGCTGGACGATCCGGTGCGGGTGGTGATCGACTTCCCGCACTCCTGAGCACGCAGGGGCCGGTCGATGACCGGCCCCTGCTCGCTTGTCTAGAACTGCACCAGCGGCACCTGGAAGAAGAACTCGGTGACGAAGTTCAGGAAGAAGAAGCCGAAGAACACCGCCACCAAGAGCAGGATCACCGTGTGGTACCACTTGGGCCGGGCCGCCCTGGGCAGCTTGGAGTTCAGGTATATCAGCACGAACGGGTAGATCAACGCCCCAAAGTTGGACATGTTGGCCGAGATCTGGATCAGCCCGACCGGCGGTGAGAGCCTGATCACGATGGCGATCACGATCATCAGGAGGAACATGAAGGGGAAATAGAAGCGCCGCGGGTCGCCGGCCACCATGCGGCGGAATCCGGGACTGATCCCGTTGGCCCCGTCGGTGAGGTTGCGCACCATCGCCTCGAAGATCCCGAGCTGGGTGCTGAACAGGATCAGCGTGCCCACCAGCAGGGCCAGGAAGAACAGGCCCTGGCCATACTCGTCCCGCAGCACGGTGGCGACGAAGGTCGTCACCGTTGCCCTCTCCGGCACTTGCCCGGACAGGGCCACCGCCTGTCGCATCAGGATGGTGGGGAGCAGCATCCCCAGGAAGGCCCCGATGGCGAACACCACCCACAGGTCGAGGATGAGGTAGCGGTACCAGCGCTTCCACAGCCGGGTGTTCCTCTCATCCTCCGGGAAGGTCACCCCCACCGCCAGGACTTCCTTGGGCACCCCCCGCAGGCCGGCGATGTACCCCACCCGGTGGCTCATGCCGTAGCCATGGTCGCGATAGTGGTTCATCACGTACCAGTTGAGCCCGGAGGCCAGCGCGGCGAAGCCGGCCAGGCCGCCGATCTCCCGGGCGGTGATCCCTTCCGGCAGGGCGGCCGGGGTGAACAGTCCCCGGATGCCCTCCCACCAGATGCTGGCCGGCACCAGGAAGATGTCCATCAACGCCAGGACCGCGATGATGAACCCCACGATCACCCAGTTGACCAGCTCCAGGCCCCGGGTCACCACCCGCGAGAGGGCGGCGATCACGAACACCAGGAAGAGGAGTCCGGTGGCCAGCCAGTTCCTCAGCGCCTCGTCCCCTTCTGTCTCGACCAAACGCCCCGTGAAGAGGGCGAAGAGCCCGTCACCGGCCGAGGCCGCCCAGCCTCCCCAGATGAAGGCGAAGAAGATCACCAGCACCGAGAATGGAACCCAGAACAGATACCCGGGCGGGGTGCGACCAAAGAAGACCACCGGCACTTCCCCGGTGGCCAGGACATAGCGGGAGTGCTCGACGTTGTAGAAGGTCTGGAGCAGGATCGAGAGCGTGATGACCCAGCCCACTCCCACGAAGCCATACTGCCCGACGCTGAGTGGTCCCAGCAGCCACTCCCCACTCCCGATAGAGATCCCGAGGGCAATCAGGCTGGGGCCGATCACGAACTTGAGAACGTTCCAGCCCCCCACGCGTGGGACGCCGAACACCTCCTCCGGGGTGGGCAGATCCAGCACCGCCAGATCCGGCCTGCTCACGCCGAGTTGGTAGCCCCTCACCACCGGCTCGGCCCGATCGATGACGTCGGCCATGACCGCCTCCTCCCTCGACCAGCGAGTTCCACCTGCAATCTATACGAACCTAGGCTGGACGCGTCGGCAAAACCGCCCACAACTTCCACGTTGCTACGCTGGCCAAAGGGCACCCATGATCAACGAGCAGGTCGTTCGTCAACTCACCGAGCTCCTCGGTGCAGAGCGGGTCATCACCGAGAACTCCCAGTTGCGCACCTACGAGTCGGACGGCCTGTTGCAGTACAAGGCCACCCCGGCGGTGGCGGTGCTACCCGACACCGGTAAGGAGGTGCACGAGGTCGTGCGCATCTGCCACCGGCATCGGGTGCCCTGGGTGGCGCGCGGCGCCGGGACCGGGCTCTCCGGAGGAGCGCTGCCGGTGGCCGAAGGGGTCTTGATCGTCCTCTCCCGGCTACGGAGCGTGTTGGAGGTGGACCTCGAGGACCAGCGGGTGGTGGTGGAGCCCGGGGTCACCAACACCCAGGTCTCCGAGGCGGTCGGCCCGGACCACTTCTACCCCCCCGACCCCTCCAGCCAGATCGTCTGCTCGATCGGCGGGAACGTGGCCGAGAACTCGGGGGGCGCCCACTGCTTCAAATACGGCTTCACCACCAACTACGTGACCGGCCTGGAGGTGGTGCTCTCGGACGGCGAGGTGGTCGAGCTGGGAGGCAAGGAGCTGGACCACCCCGGCTACGACCTGGTGGGAGCCTTCGTGGGCTCGGAGGGGACGCTGGGCATCGCCACCAGGATCACCTTGCGGGTCAGCCCGGTGCCGGAGGCGGTGCGGACGCTGGTGGCCTACTTCGACACCACCGATCAGGCCGGCCAAGTGGTCTCCGACATCGTGGCGGCCGGGCTGGTCCCGGGGGCCATCGAGATGATGGACCACGCCTCCATCCAGGCCTGCGAGGCGGCCACCCACGCCGGCTACCCGCTCGATGCCGGGGCAGCCCTGATCGTCGAGCTGGACGGCCCCCAAGCGGAGTGCGAAGCCCGCTTCGAGGAGGTGGTGGCCACCTGCGGGCTCAACCGGGCCACCGGCATCCGCATCGCCCAGTCGGACCAGGAGCGCCTATTGATCTGGAAGGCCCGCAAGGCGGCCTTCGCGGCCATGGGCCGGGTGTCCCCCAATTACTACGTGCAGGACGGGGTGATCCCCCGGCAGCGGCTCCCCGAGGTGTTGCGGAAGATCGACGCCATGTCCGCCGACTACGGGCTGACGGTGGCCAACGTCTTCCACGCCGGGGACGGCAACCTTCATCCTCTCGTGTGCTACGACGCCGGCCATGAAGGTGAAGCCGAGCGGGCCGAGGAGCTGGCCGGCCGCATCCTGGAGGCCTGCGTGGAGGTGGGGGGATCGATAACCGGGGAGCACGGGGTGGGCTTCGACAAGCGCAGGCACATGCCCAAGATGTTCTCGGAGGCCGACCTGGACGCCTTCCAGCGGCTGCGCTGCGCCTTCGACCCCGACCAGCTCGCCAACCCGGGCAAAGTGATGCCCACCCCGCGCTTGTGCGGCGAGGTGCCGGGCCCCTACCGGCAGCATCCCCTGGAGCGAGAAGGGGTGGCGGAGAGGTTCTGAGCGTTTCACCCTCCCCCGTTTCACCCTCCCCTTCGGGGGAAGGTTGGGCGTTTCACCCTCCCCCTTTGGGGGAGGGTTGGGGAG
>JBOGFC010000053.1:0-12942 GCA_050742155.1 Acidimicrobiia bacterium | reverse complement strand
TGGGGAGGGGGATACCCGACAGGAGTCCAGATGATTCAACAGGAGTCACGGTTGAGGGTGGCCGACAACACCGGCGCTCGGGAGCTGCTGTGTATCCGTGTGCTGGGCGGGTCGCGGCGGCGCTACGCCGGGCTGGGCGACGTGATCGTCGGCACTGTGAAAGACGCCCTCCCGGGCGGATCGGTGAGACGCGGCGAGGTCGTCAAGGCGGTGGTGGTGCGCACCGCCAAGGAGCACCGCCGTCCCGACGGCACCTACATCCGCTTCGACGACAATGCTTGCGTCCTGATCAACGAGCTCTCCCAGCCCCGCGGCACGCGCATCTTCGGGCCGGTCGGGCGGGAGCTGCGCGACAAGCAGTTCATGCGGATCATCTCCCTGGCCCCGGAGGTGCTGTGATGCTGCGAACCGGAGACACGGTCAAGGTGATCGCCGGCAAGGACGCCGGGCGGGAGGCCCGCGTGGTCCGGGTCCTGCCCAAGCAGGGGAAGGTGATCGTGGAAGGCGTGAACACGGCCAAGCGGCACCAGCGGCCCCGCGGCCAGACGATGCAGGGGGGGATCATCGACAAAGACATGCCCATCGACGCCTCCAACGTGATGATCGTCTGTAGCCAGTGCGGGCCCACCCGGATCGCCCACCGGATCGACACACACGGCGTCAAGTACCGGATCTGCCGCAGATGCGGGAGTGATCTGTGAACGAGAGAGGAGAAGACTGATGGCCCCCCGCCTCAAGGAGCGGTACCAGCGGGAAGTCCGGCCCGAACTGATGCGCAGGCTGGGGTTCTCCAACGTCATGGAGGCCCCTCGGTTCGAGAAGATCGTGGTGAACATGGGAGTCGGGGAGGCGCTCGGCGACCCCAACCAGATCGAGGGGGCCCTGCGGGACCTCTCGGTCATCACTGGCCAGAAGGCTCGCCTCAACCGCGCCCGCAAGTCGGTGGCCGGGTTCAAGCTGCGGGCTGGTGTCCCGGTGGGGGTGTCGGTGACCTTGCGCGGGGACCGTATGTGGGAGTTCTTCGACCGCACACTGTCCCTGGCCATTCCCCGCATCCGGGACTTCCGCGGCCTCAGCCCCCGCTCCTTCGACGGGCGGGGCAACTACACGTTCGGAGTGACCGAGCAGCTGGTTTTCCCGGAGGTCGACTATGACAAGGTGACGGCGGTGCGCGGCATGGACATCACCATCTGCACCACCGCAGAGGACGATGAGGGGGCTCGGGCTCTCCTGGAGGCCTTCGGTTTCCCCTTCCAACGACAACAGGCAGGTGCTTGAGACATGGCCAAGAAATCGCTGGTCGAGAAAGCGCGGCGCAAGCCGAAGTTCGCCGTCCGTGGCTACAACCGCTGCCGCCGGTGCGGGCGGCCCCGGGCGTTCCTGCGTCGCTTCGGCATGTGCCGGCTGTGCGTGCGGAAGCTGGCCCACAAGGGTGAGCTCCCCGGCGTGAGAAAGGCGTCCTGGTAGCGATGATGACTGATCCGGTGGCCGACATGCTGACCCGTATCCGCAACGCCAACCTGGCCTTGCAGGAAGAGGTGGTCATGCCCTCGTCCAAGCTGCGCGAGCAGGTGGCCAAGATCCTGGCGGCGGAGGGCTACATCGACGGATACGAGGTCCGGCCCGGGCGGCCTGGCAAGGAGCTGAGGGTGCGTCTCCGCTATGGACCGGACCGGACCCGGGTGATCAATGGCCTGCGCCGGGTATCGAGTCCGGGGCGGCGCGTCTACCAGTCGGCCGACCAGCTGCCCCGCAGCGTGGGAGGCCTGGGTGTGATGGTGGTCTCGACCTCGCAGGGCCTTTTGCCCGACCGAGAGGCCCGCCGGCGGAGGCTGGGCGGCGAGATCGTCTGCGAGGTGTGGTGATGAGCCGGATTGGTCTGTTTCCCGTGCCGCTCCCTTCCGGCGTGGAGATCTCTATCGAAGGGCAACGAGTGGTGGTGAAGGGTCCGAAGGGCATCCTGGAGCACCGCTTCCACGATCGGGTGAAGGTGGTCCTCGAGGATGGCCAGGCTCGGGTGGAACGACTCGACGAGGAGCGGGAGTCGCGCGCCCTGCACGGCCTCTCCCGGGCCCTGCTGGCCAACATGGTGCACGGGGTGAGTGAGGGATTCAGCCGGGAGCTGCAGACCGTCGGGGTGGGTTACCGCGCCAACCTCAAGGGCCGGGACCTGGAGCTGCTGGTGGGCTACAGCCACCCGGTGCAGATCGAGGCTCCTGAGGGGGTGACCTTCGAGGTGCCCGAGCCGAACCGCATCATCGTGCGGGGCATCGACAAGCAGGTGGTGGGACAGGTGGCGGCCGACATCCGGGCCGTGCGCCCCCCCGAGCCCTATAAGGGAAAGGGGATCCGCTACGCCGACGAGGTGGTGCGACGCAAGGCGGGCAAGGCGGGGGTGGCCAGATGACGTCGAGGGACGTAGGGCGCCGCCGGAGGCACCGGCGGGTGCGCAAGAAGATCTACGGGACGGCCCAGCGCCCCCGGCTGGCAGTGTTCCGCAGCAACCGATACATCTACGCCCAGGTGATCGACGACCAGAGGGGGCGGACGCTGGCCTCGGCTTCCTCTCAGGAATCGGAGGTGCGGGCCCGCTCCCTGACCGTGGAGACCGCCGCCGACGTGGGACGTGCGCTGGCCGAGCGAGCCAAGGAGGCCGGGGTGCAGGGCGTGGTCTTCGACCGGGGAGGATTCCGGTTCCATGGGCGGGTCAAGGCGCTGGCCGAGGCGGCCCGCCAGCACGGACTCGAGTTCTAAAGGGGATACGACATGGCAGAACAGCTCGACGAGCGGGTTATCACCATCAACCGAGTGGCCAAGGTGGTGAAGGGCGGGCGCCGCTTCTCGTTTACCGCCCTGGTCGTGGTCGGTGACGGCCATGGGCGGGTGGGGATGGGCTACGGGAAGGCCAAGGAGGTCCCGGCCGCCATCCAGAAAGGGATGGAGTCGGCCCGCAACCAGATGATGACGGTTCCGATGGCCGGTACCACCATCGTGCATGAGGTGGTAGGGCGCTGCGGAGCGTCCCAAGTTCTCCTCAAGCCGGCTTCCCCGGGCACCGGGGTGATCGCCGGGGGACCGGTCCGCCAGATCCTCGAGGCGGCCGGGATCCGCGACGTGCTGGCCAAGTCGCTCGGATCTCCTACCCACGTCAACGTGGCGAAGGCGACCATCGACGCCCTCGAGAGGCAGAGGCGTCCTGACGAGGTCGCCGCGCTGCGGGGCAAGCGGACCGAAGACATCACCCCGCCGGCGTTGCTGGCCGCTTACCGGTCGGCGGAGATGCTGCGAGCCCAGGTCGGGGAGGAAGAGTGAGATCGACGGCGGCCGCGCGTCAGCAGCTCGGCCGGCGCGTGCGCCGGCCGGAAGAGCACGACCAACTGGTGGCGAGCGAAGCCGGCGCTTTTCAGACGGATTTTCATTGCTGGGTTCGCAATTGGGAGGAAGAGTGAGATGGCCGAGAAGCGCAAGCTGAGAGTCACCCTGGTGCGGAGCCTGATCGGGGAGAAGCCCAAGATCCGGGCTACCGCGCGGGGCCTGGGCCTCAGCCGCGTCAGCAGTACCGTGGAACATCAGGACCTGCCGGGCATCCGTGGCATGATCCAGAGGATCGCCCACCTGGTGGATGTAGAGGAGGCGTAAAGGTAGCATGGCCCACCAGAAGCGCCAGCTCAAGCTTCACCACCTCCGCCCCGCCGAGGGGTCCCGCAAGGATCGGATCCGGGTGGGGCGTGGCGAAGGAGGACGGCGCGGCAAGACCGCCGGCCGGGGGATGAAGGGACTCAAGGCGCGCGGCAAGCTGCCCCTCTGGTTCGAGGGTGGGCAGATGCCGCTCCAGCGCCGCATCCCCAAGCTCAAGGGCTTCAAGCGCCCCGGCCGGGAGGAGTTCGCAGTTGTCAACGTGGATCGCCTGCAGGTTTTCGAGGCCGGCTCCACCGTCACTCCCGACGAGTTGCGAGCCCGGGGGCTGGTCAAGAAGCGGGGGCGCATCAAGGTGCTGGGCCAGGGCGACCTCGACCGAAAGCTGACCGTCCGCGCGCACGCCTTCAGTCTCGGAGCGGTGGAGAAGATCGAGAGCGCCGGCGGCTCGGCCGAGGTGGTGGATGAGTAGCGAGTCGAACCTTGGGCAGTGTTGTACCGCTGCGGTACAGCCAAGCCTTAGGTTCGCTGGAGCGGAGCGCTAGATGCTGGCCGTCTACCGGAACATGTTCCGCATCGCGGATCTGCGGAACAAGATCCTCTTCACGCTGGGGATCTTCGCCGTCTACCGGCTGGGGACCTCGATCCCCGTGCCGGGGGTGGACCTCGCCAACGTGCAGCGCCTGGCCGAGCAAACCGAGGAGCAGGGGGGCGTGCTGGGGCTCCTCAACCTGTTCTCCGGGGGAGCCCTGGAGAGCTTCTCGGTGTTCGCACTGGGGATCATGCCCTACATCACCTCCAGCATCATGATGCAGCTCCTGGCGGTGGTGATCCCCCGGCTGCAGAAGCTGCAGGAGGAGGGTGAGGCGGGCCGGCGGGTGATCACCCAGTGGACCCGCTACGTGACGGTGGGGCTGGCCCTCCTGCAATCGACCGGCTTGGTCTTCCTCTTCAGCCGGGGACAACTCACCGGCGGGATCCCCCTCATCACCGACTACACCACCGGCCGGGTGTCGTTGATCGTGCTCACCCTCACGGCCGGCACTGCCTTCATCATGTGGCTGGGCGAGCTGATCACCCAGCGGGGGATCGGCAACGGCATGTCGCTGCTCATCTTCGCCAGCATCATCAGCCAGCTCCCGGCCCAGATCAGCGGCGCCTACGCGGTCGGAGGGCCGGTGCGCTTCGTCCTCCTCATGGCCCTCTTCGTGGCGATGGTGGTGGCCATCATCTTCGTCGAGCAGGGTCAGCGGCGCATCCCGATCCAGTTCGCCAAGCGGGTCCGGGGCCGGCGGGTGCTGGGCGGGCAGAGCACCTATATCCCGCTCAAGGTCAACACCGCCGGGGTGATCCCGATCATCTTCGCCTCCAGCGTCCTCTACTTCCCGGCCCTGCTCTCCACCTCCATTCCCACCGACAACCCGATCCTGGCCGGGATCCGCAGCTTCGTCGACAACCGCCTGGCCAACCCGTCCAGCTTCGTGTACATCGCCGCCTTCGGCATCCTGGTGATCTTCTTCACCTACTTCTACACGGCCATCCAGTTCGACCCGACCCGCCAGGCGGAGATGATCCAGCGACAGGGCGGCTTCATCCCGGGCATCCGTCCGGGTACCTCCACCTCCCGCCACCTCGAGTACATCCTCACCCGCATCACCCTGCCCGGCTCGCTGTGGCTGGCCTCGGTGGCCGTGCTGCCCTCGGTGGTGCTGGTGCTCTGGGCGATTCCCTTCCAGTTCGCCGGCATCTCCATCCTCATCACGGTGGGGGTGGCTCTGGAGACCATGAAGCAGATCGAGAGCCAGCTCCTCATGCGCAACTACGAGGGCTTCCTCGCTTGACACGCATCCTGTTTCTCGGCCCGCCGGGGGCCGGCAAGGGGACCCAGGCCGACCGGCTCGCCCAGGAGCTCGGGATCCCCCACATCGCCAGCGGGGACATGTTCCGCGAGGAGGTGGCGCAGGGCACCGAGCTCGGCAGGACGGCCAAGCGGTACCTGGACGCCGGTGAGTACGTCCCGGACGAGGTGACCATCGAGATGGTCTCCGAGCGCCTGCGCCGCCCCGATGGCCGGCCGGGGTTCGTACTGGACGGTTTCCCCCGTACGCTCGCCCAGGCGAAGGCGCTGGAAGGACGGGTGAACCTGGATGTGGTCATCCTCCTCGAGGTCCCGGAGGAGGAGGTGGTACGCCGCATCTCTGGTCGGCGCTCCTGCCCGGAGGGGCACGTCTACCACCTGGAAGACGAACCACCGGAGCACCCCGGGCGCTGTGACCGGGACGGGCAGCCGCTCTACCAGCGGGATGATGATCGAGAGGAAGTGGTGCGCAACCGGCTGCGGGTCTACCGGGACCAAACCGAGCCGTTGGTTGATCTCTACCGGGACAGGGGATCCTTGCGGCGGGTCGACGGGCTGGGGCACCCCGATACCGTGACCAAGCGAGTCCTCGAGGTGGTGCGGTCGTGATCACCATCAAGAGCGAGGCGGACTTCGACAAGATGGCGGTGGCCGGCCGGGTGGTGGCCAAGGTGCTGGAGGAGATCCGGGGGGCGGCCGCGCCCGGTATCAGCATGCAAGACCTCGACGCCCTGGCGGCCCGAGTCATGGAGGAGGCAGGCTGCCGGTCTTCTTTCCTCGGTTACCGCGGATATCCCGCCCATATCTGCACCTCTCCCAACGAGGTGATCGTGCACGGCATCCCCGGCCGGTCCCGGCTGCGAGAGGGGGATATCCTCTCGGTCGACGCCGGGGCGATCTACGAGGGGTTGCACGCCGACGCGGCGATCACCTTTCCGATCGGTGAGATAGCCCCCGAGGTGGAGAAGCTGCTGCGAGTGACCGAAGAGGCGCTGTGGGCGGCCATCGCCTTGGTGAAGGCGGGCTCCCGCCTGGGGGATCTCGGCCATGCGGTGCAGACGGTCGCAGAAGGGGCCGGCTTCTCAGTGGTGCGGGAGTACGTCGGCCATGGGATCGGGCGACTGATGCACGAGGAGCCGCAGATCCCCAACTACGGGGAGCCGGGCAGCGGGATGAAGCTCCGCACCGGGATGGCCGTTTGCCTCGAGCCGATGGTCAACGTGGGAGGGTGGGAGACCAGGCTGCTCGGGGACAACTGGACGGTGGTGACCGCCGATGGCAGCCTGTCGGCCCACGTCGAGCACACCATCGCCCTGCGAGCGGACGGACCGCACGTTCTGACCGTCTTTGAGCAGCGGGAATTGGCCCATTAAAGGCCGGGTTTACTATCATGACCCGTCGGCCCGTTCGGGCCGTTGAGGTTCTGTGGGGAAAAAAGACGGCGTCATCGAGATTGAAGGCACGGTCGTCGAGCCCCTCCCGAACGCCATGTTCAGGGTGGAGCTCGACAGCGGCCACCAAGTGCTGGCACACATATCCGGGAAGATGCGGATGAACTACATCCGGATCTTGCCCGGAGACCGCGTGAAGCTGGAGCTCTCGGCGTACGACCTCACCAGAGGGAGGATCACGTATCGGTACAAGTGAACGAGACGATCACCATGAAGGTACGACCATCGGTCAAGAAGCAGTGCGAGAAGTGCAGGATCATCCGCCGGCATGGCCGGGTATGGGTGATCTGTAGCAACCCGCGCCACAAGCAACGACAGGGATAGGTTCTATGGCCCGCATAGCCGGTATCGACCTCCCCAGGGACAAGCGCCTGGAGATCGCCCTCACCTACATCTTCGGGGTGGGTCGCCCGCGCGCCCTGGAGATCTGTCGATTCAGCGGGGTCGACGCCAACACCCGGGTGCGGGATCTCACCGACGACGAGGTGGTGAAGATCCGGCAGTTCATCGACCAGAACTACCGGGTGGAGGGGGACTTGCGGCGCGAAGTCTCCCAAAACATCAAGCGCAAGGTCGAGATCGGCAGCTACCAGGGTATTCGCCATCGACGAGGCTTGCCCGTGAACGGCCAGCGCACCCACACCAACGCCCGCACTCGCAAGGGTCCCCGCCAGGCCATCGCCGGTAAGAAGAAGGCGAGGAAGGTCTGATGGCCAAGGAGAAGCGACCTCGCCGCCGGGAGCGCCGCAATATCGCCCACGGGCAGGCGCACATCACGTCCAGCTTCAACAACACCATCGTCAACATCACCGATCTGGAGGGGAACACGGTGGTGTGGACCTCCGGAGGCTCAGTGGGCTTCAAGGGCTCGCGCAAGTCCACCCCGTATGCCGCCCAGGTGGCCGCCGAGCAGGCCGCTCGCTCGGCCGGGGAGCACGGTATCCGCAAGCTCGACGTGATCGTGCGAGGCTCGGGGGCCGGACGGGAGACCGCCATCCGCACCCTGCAGAACATGGGGATGGAGCTGACCGGCATCCGCGACGTCACCCCGCTCCCGCACAACGGCTGCCGCCCCAAGAAGCGGCGGAGGGGCTAGTGGCGCGCTACGTTGGACCGGTCTGCAAGCTCTGTCGCCGGGAGCGCCAGAAGCTCTTCCTGAAGGGGGCCCGTTGCATGAGCTCCAAGTGCGCGGTGGAGAGGCGCCCCTATCCCCCCGGCGACCACGGACGGCGCCGCATGACCGAAACCGAGTACCTCATCCAGCTGCGCGAGAAGCAGAAGGCGCGCCGCATGTACGGCGTGCTGGAGCGGCAGTTCCGGAAGTATTACCGGGAGGCGGCCCGGCAGCGGGGCATCACCGGCGAGAACCTGCTTCGCATCTTGGAGAGTCGCCTCGACAACGTGGTCTACCGGGCCGCCTTCGCCACCTCTCGCGCCCAGGCCCGCCAGCTGGTCAACCATGGCCACTTCATGGTGAACGGTCGCAAGGTGAACATCCCCTCGTATCGCTTGCGGCCCGGTGACATCGTCACCCTGCGTGACCGCTCCTCGGACCTGCTGGTGGTCCAGCACGCCGTTGATACCTCCGGCGACCGGATGCTCCCCGAGTGGCTGGAGGTCGACCGGGAAGCCAAGAAGATCGTCGTCCACGACCTGCCCAACCGGGCCCAGATCGACACCCCGGTGCAAGAGGCCTTGATCGTGGAGCTGTACTCGAAGTAGTAGCCGTAGGGCGGCCCGCGGCTGCCCGGATAGGAGACCCACTTGCTGATCGTCCAGCGCCCCCAGATCGAAGAGGAGGCCGTTTCCGAGCGCCGCTCCCGCTTCATCGCCGAGCCGCTCGAGCCGGGCTTCGGCTACACGCTCGGCAACACTCTGCGGCGCACACTGCTCTCCCGCATCCCGGGGGCGGCCGTGACGTCGCTGCGCATCGACGGGGTGCAGCACGAGTTTGGCACGGTTGCGGGGATGAAAGAGGACGTGGTGGACGTCATTCTCAACATCAAGCAGCTGGTGGTGCGAATGGAGGACCCCGAGCCGCAGACCCTGGTGCTCTCCGCCAAGGGAGCCAAGGAGATCACCGCCGCCGACCTGAAGGCGCCCACCGGGGTGGAGGTGATCAATCCGGAGCTACACATCGCCACCCTGTCCTCCAGCGGCCGCTTGGAGATGGAGCTCTCCATCGAGCAGGGAGTGGGCTACCGAACTGCCGACCGCAACAAGAAGGGCGATGCGATCGGGGTGATTCCCATCGATTCGATCTTCTCCCCCGTCCGCAAGGTGTCCTACCGGGTGGAGAACACCCAGGTGGGGCAGATGACCAACTTCGATCGATTGGTGCTGGATGTGGAGACCGACGGGTCCCTCAACCCCCAGGAGGCCCTTTCCTCGGCCGGCAAGACGCTGCGGGAGCTCCTCGGTCTGTTCGCCGATGTGGGCGAGGGAGTCGGGCTGGAGCTGGGAGAAGTGAGCCTGGGCGACTCGATCTCCCCCGACCTCGACCTGCCCATCGAGGCGCTCGACCTCTCCGAGCGGCCCCGCAACTGCCTGCGCCGCGCCCAGATCCACACGGTCGGGGAGCTGGTGCAGCGCAGCCCGGAGGACCTGCTCGACATCACCAACTTCGGACAGAAGAGCCTCGAGGAGGTGGTGGCCAAGCTCGACGAGCTGGGCCTCAGCCTACGGGCCTCCCGGGAGGACGAGGGGGCCTGATGCCCCGTCCCCGTAAAGGCCCCAGGTTGGGCGGGGGGCCTGCTCATGAGCGGCAGCTGCTCGCCAACCTGGCCGGCTCGCTCTTTTGGGAGGGGAAGGTGCAGACCACCCTGGCCAAGGCCAAGGCGGTCCGTCCGGTGGCCGAGCGCCTGAT
Source organism: Acidimicrobiia bacterium (assembly GCA_050742155.1). Taxonomy (GTDB): domain Bacteria; phylum Actinomycetota; class Acidimicrobiia; order Spongiisociales; family JALYHC01; genus JBOGFC01. Next base: position 3,131 of record JBOGFC010000053.1, on the reverse strand, counting down.
CTCCAAGGCCCGCCGCGGCGACCTGCATGCCCGCCGGCAGGTGCTGTCGGTGATCCAGGACACCGAGATCGTCACCCGGCTGTTCGATGAGGTGGCCCCCCGCTATAGCGGGCGACCGGGGGGCTATACCCGCATCGTCCGGGTCGGCCCTCGCCGGGGCGACGGCGCCGAGATGGCGGTCATCGAGCTGGTCTGATCCGTTCTTGCGTGAGTTCCGGACCGCCGGCGGGGTATTACTCACGCAAGAACGGGGAGAGGCGTGTGCGGCAGCGTCATGCCATCCTGTTGTGCCATCCTGTGGCTACGTACGAGGAGAGGAAGGACTCATGGAGGGCATGGAGAGCAGGCCCCTACCCGCGCCGACCATCAAGGACCGGCTCGTAGCAGCGGTCACGCTCAAGCCGGAGGTGTACCGGCAGCTCGGTGCGGACCAATCGGCCACCGGCCAGGCGGTGATAGTGGTGGTGGCGGCCGCCCTGGTGAGCGGCTTGAGCACCATCTTCACAGGGGAGTTCGGCTTCATCGGCTGGATAGTCTCGGCCATCCTGACCGCCGTGCTGTTTGGCGTGTTCGTGGCCATCCTGTGGGGGATCGGCAAGTTGTTCGCCGGGGTGGCTGACTACATGAGCCTCTTTCGGGGTCTGGGCTTCGCCTATGCCCCGACGGCGCTGGGGATCATTCCGGTGATCGGCGGCCTGGTGGGAGGCATCTGGGCCGTCGTGGCTTCCATCGTGGCCGTGCGGGAGATCCACCGGGTGTCGCAGGGAGCGGCGGTGGCCACCGTGCTCATCCCTGTTGGAGTGCTGCTGATCCTGTTCGTGCTGCTGGCCTTCGTGACGGGGGTGGTGCTGCTGGGAAGAATCTGAGGGGTCACCCGGTCACGTCCGGGTAGCATCGCCCGGCCATGTTGCAGCAAATGGTGAGGGCCGGCCGCCTGGAACGGGCCTTCTACACCCAGCTGATCTTCGACAGCTACGCCACCGGCAACGCGGTGCTGGTGGTGGGGATCGCCCACCTCCTGCGGGTACTGAGGTTCTGGCCCTTCTTCTCGCTCGGCCTGCTGCTCGAAGCTCTCCTGGAGGGGCTGATCGGGTGGATCCTGCTGGCGCTGGCCGTGTGGCTGGTGGGCACCAAGCTCCTCGACGGGGATGCCCAGTTGCAGACCGTGATCCGCCTGACCGGCTTCGCCCATGTGCCGCTGTTCGCCTGGATCCTCGACCTGGTGATCCGCCCGATCGCCCTCTGGATCGCGGTGGCATGGTTCGCGGCCGCCGTCCTGCTGGCCACCCGTGTTGTGCTGGGGACCGGAGACAAGGACACCCTCATCTCGTCAGGAGTCGGGCTGCTGGTGTGGGTGGTGCTGGTGGTGTTCTGAGCTCAGCGACCCCGCATGCGAAAGAAGACGGTCAGCAGGATCGAGAGCACCAGGCTGATGAGCAGCATCGAGGTGATCGGGATGTAGATGCGGGTGCGCTCGTCACCGAAGCGCAGGTCGCCGGGCAGGCGCCCGAACCAGTCCAGCAGCCCGGGGGCGAGCCGAAGGACGAGGCCCACCGTCACCACCGCCACCCCCAGCCAGATGAGCAGTTCGGCCGCACCGCGCATCGCCGTAGTGTATGGCGGTGCCCACCTACCGCCTGGACCTTGCCTATGACGGTTCGGGGTTCCATGGGTACGCCCGCCAGCCGCAGGTCCGAACCGTGCAGGGGGAGCTCGAGGAGGCGCTATTCAAGCTGGCGGGGGTGGTGGCCACAGAGGTGGCCGGGCGCACCGACGCCGGTGTGCACGCCCAGGGTCAGGTGGTGAGCTTTTCGGTGGATGGCGAGCTCGATACCGAGCGCCTCGTCCGGTCGCTGAACGCCATGCTGGGGCCTGAAATCGTGGTGTGGAGCGCCCGGCAGGAGGCCGACGGCTTCAGCGCCCGCTTCTCGGCCCGCTCTCGCACCTACCGCTATTCGGTGCTCAACCGACCTCTGCCCGACCCCTTCTTGCGCTACACGACGTGGCACCTGGCCGACGAGCTCTTCCTGGATGCGATGAACGAGGCGGCCCGCTTCTTCGTCGGAGAGCACGACTTCGCCTCGTTCTGCCGGTCGGCCGACGGCCGCAGCACGGTGCGGCAGGTGTTGACCGCCGGGTGGGAAGGCGCCCAACCGCCCATTGTGCGCTTCGAGATCACCGCCGGCTCGTTCTGCCACCAGATGGTGCGTTCCGGGGTGGCGGTGTGCGTGGAGGTGGGCCGGGGAAGGTTGCCGGTCTCGGAGGTACCGGCCATCATCGAGGCCCGTGACCGCGCTGCGGCCAGGGGCGCCGCCCCGCCGCACGGTTTGACCCTGTGGAAGGTGGAGTATTGAGGCCGAAGGCGATCCTGTTCGACGCAGGTGGCACCATGGTCCACATCGACCCGGAGCTGCTCGGCGACCTGCTCGAGCCGGTGGCGGGGACGAGGCCCCCGCCTGAGTTGGTGCGGGAGTCCTTTCATCGGTGTGTGGCCGAGTTCTCCCCTGGCCTCGCCCGGGACTGGGAGCTGGGGTGGCCCCGCCGCTATCTGGAGCTGTGCGGGATCGAGGGGCAGGCGGCGGTGGATGCCTTCCTGTCGGTGAGGGGGCTCTTCGTGGCCCCCATCCCCGGCGCCCGGGATGCCCTCGAGGTCCTCAGGGAGGCGGGCATCCGGGCGGCGGCGGTCTCCAACTCGGACGGCGGTGCGCGCTACAGCCTGGAACGGGCCGGGCTGCTCGACCTCTTCGAGTTCGTGGTCGACTCGCACGAAGTGGGGGTGGAGAAGCCGGACCCGGCCATCTTCCGGATCGCCCTCGACCGGCTGGGGCTGCCCGCCGAGCGGGTCTGGCACGTGGGAGACTCCTACTTCCACGACATAGGTGGGGCACGGGCGGCCGGACTGGCCGAGGCGGTCTTGGTCGATCCGCTCGGGCTGGCGCCGGAAGATCAGCTGCGGGTGGGTTCCGTAGCCGAGCTGCCTCCACTCATCTTGGGGGGTCCGGCGGCATCTTCAGGATGACCGCGGCCCGAAAGCCGACGGGCCGCCCTGACCCCCCAAACCCCCCGGCTCATCTTGGGGGGTCCGGCGGCATCTTCAGGATGACCGCGGCCCGAAAGCCGACGGGCCGCCC
>JBOGFC010000052.1:0-6208 GCA_050742155.1 Acidimicrobiia bacterium | reverse complement strand
TCCCAGCCCGGGTCCTGGGGCGAAGTCCATGTGATGATCTCGCTGTCCTGAGTGTCACCGACCCGCCGAAAGAAGGCTTCTCGGCAACACCTCTCTCTGGGGATCCCGTGAACCTAGGTACACCCGTGCTGGCCGTTGGCTACCCGGTGGGTGGTGAGAGCCAAGCCCTGACGGCTGGCATCGTCAGCCGCGTGGGAGAGGAGGTCGCCACCCCCTTCGCCCTGATCGAGGACACAATCCAGACCGACGCTGCACTGAACCCGGGGAGTTCGGGAGGACCGCTCATCACGCGGGCCGGCGAGGTAATCGGACTGAACTTCGCACGCTATGACCCAGCCTCGCTGGAGGGGGTGGGGATTGCGGTCTCGTCTCGGCAAGTCTTGGCGTTGCTGGAGAGGCTGCAAGCGGGCGAGAATCTGCGTTGGCTGGGCCTCAGCGTCTGGGCGGTTGGCCCAGCGGAGGCCGAGCTGGAGGGCTTCCCAACAAGTGGCCTCTGGGTGCAATCCGTTGAGCCGGGAAGCGCTGTAGCCCTCGTTGGAATCAGGTCAGGCGATTTCATCACCTCCATTGATGGGTTGCCCTTAGCAACGGACGCAACAGTCCGGGGATTCTGTAATGCCCTCGCGTCCGCCGATCTCACCGCTCGACGGGGCATCGAGGTGCTAAGGGACGGTGTCACTTATGAAGGGGAGCTGAATGGTCGGAGGCTGGCCTCGGTCGGCACAGTCGTGCCGGCTTCTCCGGCTGGCGGCTTAGCCGATGCAGCCTGTGCTCCTGGTACGGTTCTTCACGGGGCGCTGGATTTCGAAGGCCTGCGCCTTCTCAACGCGTTTCTTCGCCTAGGGGCGGCAGCCGATGTCGTTGTCGACCAGGCCAGCCGGTGCCTGGGTGCCCCCTCTACTGACTCGGGCTGGTATACATCGACATTTGAGGCCGGCGTCTATTGGTGTCATGAGGCGGAACTCGAGCGTTACCTTGCCTGGGAATCGGGGTCTGGTTCTCTGGCCCTTTACTTCGTTAAGGGCGGACGGCTGGCGCCTTCGCAGGCCATCTTCACTGGGTTCTGGTACACAGGAGGGACGGCAGGCGGCATGGCTCTGACAACTGCAGACGGATTCGCCCCGGGCGACAGTCTTTCGAGTGTGCTGGCGCGATCGGAGTCAGCCGCAACGTACGAAATGCCCTGGGGCGACACGTATGTCTCTCTCGGCCCTGACGTGGTGTTGTCTGCCGTTGGACCTGTGGAAGGCCTGGTCGCCGTTTTCTCGCAGGATGATGTGCTCACGGGTATTGGGTTGGGGCCCTTCTGTGGCGAATAGTCATCTGCCTGTGTGGGTCTCGTGCGGACGCGTTGTGGACGCGGGAGGACGCGGACGCCGCAGAGCTTCCCGATAGGAGGCCGGAATCCCAAGCCCGCAGAGCGCTTGCGGGTGGGCGCGGGAGGACTCGAACCTCCGCCCTTCGGATTATGAGTCCGCGCCGGGTCGTTTCCGCCTGTTTCCTCTCATGGCCGGAAAGTGGCTCTGACGAGGCTGTCCAGGACGTTTGTCGGTGGGCCCGCCAGGACTCGAACCTGGGACCTACGGATTATGAGCCCTACGGCACCCTCTCAAATAGCAGATCGTGGCGGGCGATCTGTGATACACAACGTCAATATGGCAGGTAATGGCAGGTAACCGGTGATAGGCCATGTCACCTGTGTCAGGTCGTTGGGCATCAGGCGGGTTTCCATCGTTAACCCGGCTCTCCTGCCCCTTCGTGAAACACGGGCTTGATGCGATCCTTACGACTGAGGTACAGGGTTGAGCGTTCTCCGTTGCCCCATTTGACCTCGACTATGCGACCTTCTCGCTGGTATCTGAGCACGGTGCCGACTGACCGTCGGTCAATGCCGGAGGGAGGAGCCTCGGCATGGAGCAACTCGACCCGATCACCTGCCTCGTAGTCGAGGTGGCTGCCTTCGCCAATCGTCCAGTATTGGATGAATGGAGCTTCTAACACGATGTCCTCGATAGACGCATCGACGTCAAGTTCTAAGAAGGATTGCCAGTTCCGTCTATAGCGATCCGGTGGCACGTCTCGCGCAAGGCGCAGTTCGTCTCTTTTCTGAGCGGAGGGCATTGAGGATTCGTCAGGTGCCTCGGCTACGCGAGGGGGAATCGGCTTCTTCCGAACGTCCTTCCCCTCTTGGCGAATGGACTGTTCTTGTTCTCTAGGCATGTTGCGCTCGTTGACCAAGCTGATTAGTGAGTCGGTGAAGGGCGTCCACATTGGAAACCCGAACATCTGGATGTATCTCGCGGTCGGATGGTCCGAGATAGTCGGTTGGAGCGCGAGACCAGCGCCGGGGCCGAGCGTTCTTTCAGCCCAACTTAGGAACCGATCGATGGAAGTGAGGGCACCCTGTGTCCCTTTCTCCAACGAGGATGCATCTTGGCTGGAGAGAAGAAGGAAGCCGAAACCGCCTCTGCCTTGGGCGGGGAAGCCGTAGAAGGTCCGGAAGCGGCCGTACCGTACACCACGGACTCGCCCGTCCGGGCCAAGCGGCATTGGGCGGTAGGTGGACTGCCCGTCGTAGCCTGCCCAGAGGAGCCGCTCATTAGTCGCGAACATGATGACCGCCACGGTGTCTTGCACACCTGGCCGCTCCAGATGCCCCCGGGGGATTTCGGCTGGAACGTTGATCAGGACCCGCTCGCTCGCCTGCAACGCCGTCTCGACAAGTGCCATTCGGCGTTGTTCAACTGTTCCTACCCGGCGGGCAACCAGTCGACTCCAGAGTCCCATCGCTGGCCAAGATACCGCAGCTTCGCTTTGTCGCTACGAACTCAGATTCCCGTGGGAGGGTAGGCGACAGGTGACCTACCCCGACAGCTTGGAGCGCACCTCGACCACTTCGTAGGTGTCGGGGAAGGTTTCGGCGAAGGTGCTGGCGAAGCGGGTCCGGTCCGTCCACACGCCGCCGATGACCCGCACCTGATACTCCCCGACCCAGAAGAGACCCGCAGGAGCGCGTCGCGGGGAACCAAAGGCTCTAGGGCCGCCACTCCATCGAGGAACTGGTCGCTGATGTCGAGGATCTGGTTCCCGTCGGTCTTGTACGAGCGGCGACGCCCCACCCCCATCGGATCGTCAGTCGTCGCTCGAGAGTACTGGGACGCGACAGGGGCTTTCCAGCTGATGACGAGGAGCTGGTCCTCGTCGAAGATGGCCCGACGTCCGATGTAGTAGCAATCGCCGTCGGTAGAGCCGATCCGACCGAAGGCCACGGCCTCGTCCACGGGACCGAGCGACTCCAGCTGCCAGGCCCGGTCACGGTTGAAGTCGCCTCCCTCACGGGGGTGCGACATGACGTCATAGCTGTGATTGCTCGCCAGCCGCCGTCGGCGTCGCTCCCTCACCTCATTAGCTCGGTCGTAGTACGCCTGCTCGCTCTGTAGCTCAGGGTGGTCGGTGGCTGGCCGGTGGCTGACCATGTCCGGCTCTTGCATCAAGCCAGCCACCTGCCACGGCCGCCCACCTTCAGGGAATCGGCTGCGTCCAGACCGTTGGCTTCCGGTGGGTCAGGGTGGTGCTCCCGAGCAGCTCGGAGGAGTTCACGGACCTCCCCATCCCGAAGCGGGGCCAGAGCCGCGATCTCGCGGACAAGCGCGGAGTCGACCCAACCTATGTGATCACCTACGTCTACAGGCGCGATCCGGCAGAGCCGCCTTCCCCAGAGGTAGCCGGGGCCTCGAAGCCCCACCTTGGCCGGATCCGGGACTGCGACGCGAGGGCTCCCGGTCTGGTAGGCCCGGCTGGTGGTGAGACCCATCACGAGCCATTGGGTGCCGTCGCGCCCGATGAGGACAGCTGGGCGGAGCTTGCCCTTGGCATGACGGTTCTCCGAGGCGTTGATGAGGTTCACCCAGACGAGTTCCCCGGCTTGGTGCCAGTCACGTGTATCAGTTGTGTTTGTCATTACGATACCTCCAAGTCTCCGACATCGTTTCTCAGCATTTGTAACTCATCTATCTGGTATATATCTGATCTACCATCTTTTCTCTCAGGCTCTGTTTGTCGGTTTCTTTCTTCTGCTGGTTCTTTCAGCTATTGGCTAATTCTTTCTCTGAACGCAGAGAAATCCGGAAGGGCTCCGGATTCTCAGCAAAATCCCTCTAGGCAAGACGTTGAATGTCTAGCGTGTTATCTACATGTGGATCCTCCTAAGGGGGGGCGCATGTACGCGGCCCGGCTCTCCTATAGAGCTTAGCACACTGTGCCGTCTTCCGTAAGAGGGCGAGCGAGATCCGGATCAGAGAGGACCAAGAGTGAAGGCAGTCCCCTCGGTAGCCACTCCTGATGCGGGCCATCGGCCACCTCGCATTGGGCGCCGGCGGCTCGGTGTGAGCCTGATTAGGTGGAGCCTCGGCATCCAGTAGCGGCCCGCCTGGGACACGATCCGTCCGGCCATCTGGGTGCGGGGCTGTCTGAACCGGCTGAGCCAGGACGGCTTGAGCGTGCGGCGCGAGGTTCGGAGTGTGATCTAGGTGTCCTTCTTCTAGAGGTTGTTGACAGTTGAGAGCCTCCCGGTTTCGGTTTGGGGGTGTTCAGACACCCAGACCGAAGGGGAGGCTCTCATGTTTCACCGTAACGCTCGATTGAACCGCCCCGGGTTTCTCGGAGGCTCCATTCCTTGAGAGGATGGGGTCATGCCAAGACCAAGCAGATACTCGCCGGAGGTCCGGGAACGGGCGGTCCGGATGGTGTTCGATCACGGAGCCGATTACGACTCGCAATGGATGGCTATCCGGGCGATCGCCGACATGGTGGGGTGTTCGGCGGAGACGTTGCGCAAGTGGGTGCGCCAAGCCGAGACCGATGAGGCTCGCCGGCCAGGGTTGACCACCTCGGAGCGGGAGCGGCTCAAGGCGTTGGAGCGGGAGAACCTGCAGCTGCGTCGGGCGAATGAGATCCTGCGCAAGGCGTCGGCGTATTTCGCTCAGGCGGAGCTCGACCGCCGACCGAAGTGATGGTGACCTTCATCGACGAACACCGGGACGCTTACGGGGTCGAGCCGATCTGTGCGCAGTTGCCGATCGCCCCGTCCACCTACTACGCCGCCAAGAACCAACCGCCGTCTGATCGGCGGCGACGCGATGCCGCCCTGGAGCCGGAGATCCAACGGGTATACGACGACAACTTCGAGGTGTATGGGGCCCGCAAGGTATGGCGGCAGCTGCAGCGGGAGGGCTTCGCGGTGCCCCGCTGCACCGTGGAGCGGCTGATGCGCCGCCTCGGCCTGCAAGGAGCGATCAGGGGTCGTACCACCCGCACCACCATGCCCGCTTCCGCCGACACGGTGCCCCAGGACTTGGTGGATCGGGACTTCACCGGCACCGGTCCGAATCAGCTGTGGGTGGCTGACCTCAGCTACGTGGCGACCTGGTCGGGGTTCGTGTATGTGGCGTTCGTCATCGACGCCTTCTCCCGGTTCATCGTCGGGTGGCGGGCCCTCAGCACCCTGCGCGCCGACCTGGCCCTCGACGCGTTAGAACAAGCGTTGTGGGCCCGTGCCGGCGACCTCGAGGGTCTGGTCCATCACTCCGACCGTGGGGCGCAGTACCTGTCGATCCGTTACACCGAACGCCTCGCCGAGGCCGGAATCGACGTCTCCGTCGGCTCCGTCGGCGACAGCTTCGACAAGGCGTCGGTTTCATACTGCATGGGCTTCCCCCCTAATCGTGGAGGGTTTCTTATGCTGCTCGGCGGGACACGGTAGCGGTGTTCTCGGCTGCTGCCGTGGCCGCGTTCTCGTAGTCGATCGGTGATTTCATTCCGTTGGAGCTGTGGCGCCTCCTTGGGTTGTAGAACTGGTCGGTCCATGTGGCGACGGCTCGTCGGGCTTCGGCTCTGGTAGCGAACTTCCGGCGGGACAGGAGCTCGTGCTCGAGGGTGGAGAAGAACGATTCGGCGGCGGCGTTGGACCGCGCTGTCAACTACGCCCGATACCGATGGTGAGCAGCGAACTGTTCGGGTGACTCATCCGTTTCATCCGTGGTCGGGTGGCGTGTTCGTGTTGGTGGGGGTTCGCCGGACTTGGGGGGAGGATCGGGTGTTCTTCTTCGACGGGGACGGGGTGCAAAGGTCGTTGCCGACGGGATGGACCGACGCTGGGGATCTCGACCCGTTCGTGGTGGTGGCTGGTGGTCGTTGCCCGTTCCGGGTG
>JBOGFC010000051.1:0-11096 GCA_050742155.1 Acidimicrobiia bacterium | reverse complement strand
GGGATCACCCCGGTGGAGCGCCGGGCCGTCGAGGAGGCCGCCTATCACGCCGGGGCGCGCCGGGCCTACACCATCGAGGAGCCCATGGCGGCCGCCATCGGCGCCTACCTGCCGGTGCACGAGCCGTCGGGCAGCATGGTGGTGGACATCGGGGGCGGGACCACCGAGGTGGCGGTGATCTCCCTGGGCGGCATCGTGGTCTCCCAGAGCATCCGCATCGGGGGTGACGAGCTCGACGAGGCCATCATCAACTGGGTGAAGAAGGAGTACAACCTGATGCTCGGGGAGCGCACCGCCGAGCAGATCAAGATGGCCGTCGGCTCGGCCTTCCCTTACTCGGACGAGCCGGCCGCCGAGGTACGGGGTCGGGATCTGGTGTCGGGGCTTCCCAAGACCATCGTGCTGACCAGCCAGGAGATCCGGGAGGCCATCGAGGAGCCGGTCCAGGCGGTGGTCGACGCGGTCAAGTTCACGCTCGACAAGACCCCTCCCGAGCTGGCCGCCGACATCATGGAGCGGGGGATCGTCCTCACCGGTGGAGGGGCCCTCTTGCGGGGGATCGACGTACGGCTGGCCCATGAGACCGACATGCCGATCGTCACCACCGAACGCCCCCTCCAAACGGTGGTGATCGGCTCAGGGCAGTGCCTCGAGGAGTTCGAGGTGCTCCAGAGCGTGCTCATATCCTCCAGCCGGCAATGACGTCTCCCCATATCTCCCTGACTTCAGGGGGCCAGCGGCTCTGCCCGAGGGTTGGCTGAGCGATGTGGGACTACTCACACTCCGACCGTTCCAGCTTGCTCTTCATCAGCCTGATCGTGGCCTCGTTCATCCTCATGACCCTCGACGTGCGAGCCGGCGGGGAGGGCGCGGTGGGAACTCTCCGGACCGGTTCCCAGGCGGTCATGAGCCCGGTGCAGGCCGTGGTGAGCTCGGTGACCGGTCCTCTCGCCGACGCGGCGGACGGAGTGGTCAACATGGCCGGGCTGCGAGCGGAGAACGAGCGCCTCCGGGCCGAGATCGAGTCGCTGCGGGCGGAGGTGGCCGAGCTGGGGGATCTGGCGGCCGAAAACGCCGAGCTCCAGGCCATCCTCAACCTCCCGCTTCCTGCCGAGCTGCAATCCCGGACCGTCACCGCCCGGGTGGTGGCGGTCGGGCCCTCGAACTTCGACTACTCGATCACCATCAACCGGGGCCTGGCCGACGGGGTGGCCGAGGACATGGCGGTACTCGACGAGCGCGGCCTGGTGGGCAGGGTGGTGGCCGTTACGCAGAACTCGGCCAAGGTGGGCCTGATCACCGATCCGCAACAGAGTGTGGCGGTACGGGCCGCCGAGCGCAGGGACCTGGGGGTGGTGCAGGGACGAGGGGCGGGGCCTCTGTCGCTCACCATCTTCGAGGCGAGCGGACCGCTCCTGGAGGGCGACCGTATCGTCACCGCCGGGAGTGACCTCTACCCGCCCGACCTTCCGGTGGGGGCGGTGGTGCAGGCGGCTCGCCCGGAGGCCGGGTTCGTGCTGCGCACCGGCGTTGAGCCGGGAGTGGCCTTCAACCGGCTGGACTTCGTGAAGGTGATCCTCTGGACCAGCGAGATGGTGAACGGCGCCGCGGCAGAAGCCCCCCACGTTCAGGCGGATGAGGGTTCGGGTTCCACCACCACCACGCCGTGACCCATCGGTCCACCGCCATCGCCATCCTGCTGGTCCTGGCGGCCGTGCTGGTGCAGACCACCCTCTTCGTGCGCTTTCAACCGCTCGGCGTGGCGCCCGACCTGGTGCTGTTGGTGGTGGTCGCCTCCGTCCGCCATCTGGGCGCTGAGCCGGCCGTGTTGGTGGGGTTCTCGGGAGGCCTCCTGGCCGACCTGCTGGGCGTGACCCCACTCGGCCTGCGAGCGCTGGTCCTCACCGTGGTCGCCTTCCTCGCGGTGCGCTTGCGGGAGCGGCTGGAGGCCAGCCTGCCCGCCGCCGCCCTGGGGGTGGCGCTCCTCACCCTGCTCGGGGAGGGGTTGTTCGCCGTGATCGGTACGCTTTTCGGCCGGGCCCTGCTCTCCGACGCTCTCATCATGCGCAAACTCCTCCTGGTGCCGCTCTACAACCTCGTCCTGGCGGCCGGGGTCTTCCCGCTGGCGAGCGTGGCGCTGCAACGCCGCTCGGACCGCGGATGGGTGGCATGAGGACCGGCTGGAGGCTGGCCGGGCTGGGGCTGGCGTTCCTGGGCTTCTTCGTGGTCCTCTTCTTCCGGCTCTGGTTCCTGCAGGTGGCCGCGGGTGCCACCTACGAGGGCGAGGCGGCTCGCCAGCAGGTGCGCGTGGTGGCCACCCCGGCCCCTCGGGGGGAGATTCGCGACCGGCGCGGGACCTTGCTGGCCGGGAGCCGGGCCTCCCTCTCGGTCCTGATCGACCCCCGGCTCCTGCCCGATGACGAGGAGCAGCAGCGCGTCATCGCCCGCAAGCTGGCCGCCCTGCTGAAGATGGCTCCGGTGGAGGTGCAAGCCCTGTTCGAGGAAGAGCTGGCCAAGGGCTTCGGGGACCGCTTCCGAGTGGCCTTCGACGTCAGCCAGGACCAGGCGCTCTTCGTGTTCGAGCACGCGGGCGAGTTCCCGGGAGTGGTGGTGGAGCCGGTTCCGGTGCGTCGCTACCCGGAGGGTTCACTGGCCGCCCACCTGCTGGGCTACGTCGGCAAGGTGACCCAGGAGGACCAAGAGAGCGACCCCGGGCTGAGGGCTCTCGACCTGATCGGCCGCTCCGGCGTGGAGCGCCAATACGACGAGTTCCTCCGGGGCACCTCGGGCTTCGTCAAGTACCAGGTGAACGCCCGGGGGGAGATCCTCTCGGTGGTGGGGGAGAGCCCACCGGTCTCGGGCGGGAACCTGATGCTCAACGTGGACGGCGCGCTGCAACGGGTCCTGGAGGAGTCGCTGGGAGCCGGCATCACATTGGCTCGGTCGCTGGAGAGCCCGGCTCCGCGGGCCGCGGGGGTGGTGCTCGATCCCCGGGACGGCTCGGTGCTGGCCATGGCCTCGGTGCCCGCCTTCAATCCCGAGGACTTCGTGGGCGGGATCAGCCTCGACGAGTATGCGCTCATCCAAGAGCAGGGCGCCGAGCTCAACTTTGCCATCCAGGGGCTCTATCCCCCGGCCTCCACCTTCAAGACGGTCACCTATGTGATGGCCCTGGAGGAAGGCATCTACTACCCGCAGGACGAGCATGGGGCGTCCGGCCCGGACGTGCCCATCTTCTGCGGCGGACAACTCGAGTTCGGCTTCGAGGAGGAGAGCCAACAGGTTTTCACCGACTGGAAGCCTGATGGTCACGGCTGGGTCGACATCCACGGCGCCCTCGAGCAGTCCTGCGACATCTATTTCTGGCAGATCGCCCTGGGCATCTGGCGCAATTACCGCGGGACCGCGCAGGAGTCGATCATTCAGGAGTGGGCCCGCCGTCTCGGTTTCGGCAACCAGACCGGCATCGACCTGCCCTTCGAGAAGGAAGGCCTGGTCCCCGACCGTCGCTGGTTCGAGGCCCGGCAGGCGGAGGGATCTCCGCTGGTGCGGCCCAAGGAACAGGGGGGATGGGTAGGGGGCGACCTGATGAACGTGGTTATCGGCCAGGGGGCCGTGTCGGCCACCCCCCTCCAGGTGGCCAACGCCTATGCGGCGATGGTGAACGGCGGTACCGTGTGGGAGCCGCGGATGGTGGACAAGGTGGTGGACCAGGAGGGCGCCACCGTGTTCGACAACCCGCCCAGCGCCGCCCGGGAGATCGAGCTCGAGCCGAGGACCGTCCGCCAGCTCAAGGAGGACTTGGCCCGGGTGGTGAGCGGCTACTCGGGAACGGCCCGGGGAGCCTTCGGTGACTTGGGGATGACCCAGGTGGGTGGCAAGACCGGCACCGGCGAGGCGGAGGGCAGGGAAGACAGCGCCTGGTTCGTGGGGGTGGCGCCGCTCGACGACCCTCGCTGGGTGGTGGCAGTGGTGATCGAGGAAGGGGGGAGCGGGGGGAGGGTGGCCGCCCCGGTGGTGAGAAGAGTGTTGCAATACCTGATGGGCGAGCAGATGACCGAGGTCCTGCCCGGCACGGAGGTGTCGGACTGATGGCGGTGCTGGCCCGCTCCCGACGCCCCTCCCTGGCCTTGGAACGGCGGCGCCCGCGTCCGGACTTCGTGACGGTCTTCGTGCTCATCCTGCTGGGGGCGTTGGGAGCCTTGATGATCTATTCGTCCTCGGCCCCGCGCCTCGAGGCGTTGGGCGGGGACCCCCAGAACCTGATGCGGCGGCAGATCATCTTCTTGCTGGTGGGGGCGGCCATCTTCACGGTGGCCTCGCTCTACGACTACCGGGACCTCCGCCACCTGGCGCCGCTGATCTACGCGACGGCCATCGTGATGCTGCTGGTGGTGCTCACCCCGCTGGGCCACGTCGCCCAGGGGGCACAGCGGTGGATCCAGCTGGGCGCTTTCCAGCTCCAGCCGTCGGAGTTGGCCAAGCCGGTTCTCATCATCACGCTGGCGGCCCTGCTGGCCCCGGCCCGGGAGGAAGGGATGCGCTGGCGACGGGTCGGTCAGGCCTTAGCCGTGGCGGCGGCGCCCTCAGTGCTCATCTTTGTCCAGCCGGACCTGGGGACCATGCTGGTTTTCGCGTTCATCACCCTGGCGATGCTGTTCGTAGCCGGCACGACCGGACGGCAGTTGGCGGTGCTGCTGGCCGGGGCGGGTCTGGGGGTGGCCGCGGTGCTGCGGTTAAGGCTGCTGCGCGACTATCAGGTAGCCCGCCTGACCGCCTTCTTGGACCCCACCGCCGACCCCACCCAGGCCGGCTACAACCAGCTCCAGAGCCAGATCGCCATCGGCAGCGGCCAGATGTTCGGAAAGGGCCTCTTCGGGGGCACCCAGACCAACCTCGCCTTCGTCCCTTCCCAGAGCACCGATTTCATCTTCACGGCGGTGGGTGAGCAGCTGGGCTTCGTCGGAGCGGCACTGGTGCTCCTGGCCTACCTGGCTCTCCTCTGGCGGGTGCTCACGGTGGCGGTGGCCGCCCGCGACCGCTTCGGTCTGCTCATCGCAGTGGGGACGGCCTCGCTGGTGGGCTTTCACATCTTCATCAACGTGGGCATGACCGTCGGGGTGATGCCGGTCACCGGTCTGCCCCTCCCGTTCATGAGCCACGGCGGCTCTTCGGTGGCGGCCATGTCCCTGGCCCTGGGCGTCACCCACTCGGTCTGGCTGCGGCGCTCCCCGGTGCCGGGCGAGACTTACATCCTGTAGCGGCGCTCGTACCTTCTCGTTCTTGTGACGTTTTCTTGCCTGGAGGATCGGAAACCGTCACAAGAATGATCTTCGGCCGTGCTACCCTGTGTGACGTGGCCGCCGCCGAGCGGCAGCTTCCAGCCACGGAGAATCGCAGTGCGCTTTCGACTTCGCCCCCTGCTCGGGTCATCTGACCGGCGGGGCCGGGTCATCTTCAGTGATCGAGGCCGGTCGTCCTCGGGCGAGCCGCCCCCGCCCACCGCTTCGCCGGTGAGGCGCACCTAGCGCACCTTCTTCCTCCGCGGCGGGAGCCGACACCCGCGTTGCGCATGCTCGGCGGCCGACAGCAAAGGAGTGCGCATACATGGGTTTGTTCCGACGTAAGTCGGCGGAGGTGATCCGCAGGGGGGTGGGGAACGAGGCACGGGAGGAGCGCAAGCTTCGGAACGTGCGGGGCCAGCTGGTCGAGGTTCGCCGGGTCCAGGAGACCCCGCCACCGGAGCCTTCGGTCAGGACGGCCCCGGAGAACGGGGGCCAGAGCCGGACGGCGGTCCGCCCCAAGCGGCCCCCCGCCCGCCGTCCCCGGCCGCGGGAAGAGGTCATCGTGGCCGCCCCGGAGGCCGGCCGAAAGCAGATGCTGGTCCGGGTGCTCCCGCACCAGACGCAGATCGTGATCCTGGAGGGCCCGGTGCTGGTAGAGCACTACATCGCCCGGCAGGAGCGCCGATCCTTGGTGGGAAACGTCTACCTGGGCAAGGTCAAGAACGTGCTGCCCGGCATGGATGCGGCCTTCATCGACTTCGGCGAGCCCAAGAACGGTGTGCTCTATGCCGGGGACGTCCACTACGACTCTGAGGACCTGGAGGGCCAGCGCCACCCGCGCATCGAGATGGCCCTTCATCCCGGGAACGACGTTTTGGTGCAGGTGGTCAAGGACGCCATGGGACACAAGGGGGCTCGTCTCACCAACGAGGTGTCCCTGGCCGGCCGCTACCTGGTGCTGGTCCCGGAGTCAGACGTGAAAGGGATCAGCCGGCGCCTCCCCGACGAGGAGCGGGAGCGCCTGCGCGAAGTGATTCGCCGGGTGCGCCCGAAGGGGAGCGGGGTGATCGTGCGCACCGCCGCCGAGCAGGTCTCCGAGGCGGCTCTCCAGGAAGACATCGCTCGCCTGGCCACGGTCTGGGAGCAGATCCAGGCCGAGGAGGAGAAGGGGTCGGCCCCGCGCCTCTTGCATGAGGAGCCTCCCCTGGTGCTGCGAGTGATCCGGGAGCACTTCGGTCCGGAGTTCCGCCGCCTCCTCATCGACGACGACCACACCTACCGGCAGGTGATCGCCTATCTGGAGGACACCGCCCCCGATCTGGTGGACCGGGTGCAGCTCTACCGGGAGCAGCCCCCGCTCTTCGAGCGCTTCCACGTGGAGGACCAGCTCCGCAAGGCGCTGGACCGCAAGGTGTGGCTTCCCTCGGGCGGCCACGTGGTGATCGACCGGGCCGAGGCGCTCACGGTGGTGGACGTCAATACCGGCAAGTTCGTCGGCCACTCCAACCTGGAGGAGACCGTGCTCCAGAACAACCTGGAGGCCGCCGAGGAGATCGGCCGCCAGCTCCGCCTGCGGGACATCGGGGGGATCATCGTCATCGACTTCATCGACATGGAGTCGGAGAGGAATCGCCAGGCGGTGTTGCGGCGACTCAAGGAGGTGCTCGCCAAGGACCGCACCCGCACCCAGGTGTTCGAGGTGTCCCAACTCGGGCTGGTGGAGATGACCCGCAAGAACGTGTCCGAGGGTCTGTTGGAGTCGTTCTCGGAGGTCTGCCCGCACTGCGCCGGTCGAGGGGTGCTGCTGCACGAGGACTCGGCCATCAGCGGGGCCGCCCGCCAGCCTCACTAACGTCTCGACCGATGTACGCCATCATCCGCACCGGGGGCAAGCAGGCCAAGGTCCAGCCCGGCGACGTGCTGGACGTGGAGCTCCACAAGGGCCAGGACGAGGAGGTGGACTTCACGCCTCTGCTGGTGGTCGACGACAAGGGGAAGGCGATCACCGGACGAGAAGACCTGGCCGCCGTCAAGGTGCGGGCCAAGGTGCTGGGCGAGGTGAGCGGCGACAAGGTGGACATCTTCAAGTACCGGCCGAAGAGCGGCTATCGTCGGCGGGGCGGGCATCGGCAGCGGTACACCCGGATCGAGATCACCGGCATCGAGTTGCCCAAACGGAAGCGGTCCTCGAAGAAGACCGAGGATACCCAGGACAAAGAGGAGAGCTGAGCCATGGCCAAGAAGAAGGGGGCCGCCTCCACCCGCAACGGCCGAGATTCGGCCGCCCAGCGGCTGGGTGCCAAGGCCTTCGACGGCGAGTTCGTGGAGGCGGGAGCCATCCTGGTCCGCCAGCGAGGCACTCGCATCCATCCCGGCCACAATGTCGGCAGGGGCAGCGATGACACCCTTTTCGCCAAGACCGAGGGGATGGTCAGCTACGGCCGTCGCAACGGACGGCGGCTGGTGAGCGTGCTGCCCAACTCCTAGTCACTCTTCCTAGTGTTCGCCGACCGTGTCAAGGTCCACCTGCGCGCCGGCGACGGCGGTGCAGGGGTGGTGAGCTTCCGGCGCCGGAGGGGAAAGCCGCGCGGGCGACCCGAGGGGGGGTCCGGCGGAGCCGGAGGGGACGTCTTCATCGAGGCCGACCCCTCGGTGGCCACCCTCCTCGAGTTCCACCACAATCCGCATCGGTCGGCCGGGGCCGGCACCCATGGACAGGGGGAGCTGCGTCACGGGCGCCAGGGCGAGGACCTGGTGCTCAGGGTCCCGCTCGGCACGGTGGTCATGGAAGAGGACGGGACGGTGCTGGCCGATCTGGTCCAGGCGGGCCAGCGGATGCGAGCGCTCCAGGGGGGCCGGGGCGGGCGAGGCAACGCCGCCTTCGTCGGCCCGGAGCATCGGGCACCCACCTTGGCCGAGCAGGGCGAGTATGGGGAGGAGGCCTGGCTGGTGCTCGAGCTCAAGCTGCCGGCCGACGCGGCGCTGGTGGGCTTTCCCAATGCCGGCAAGAGCACGCTGCTCGCGCGGGTGTCGGCCGCCAAGCCGAAGGTAGCCGACTATCCCTTCACCACGCTGGAGCCACACCTGGGAGTGGTATCGGTCGACGGGCGGGAGTTCCTGCTGGCCGACATCCCCGGGCTCATCGAAGGGGCGGCGGACGGGAAGGGCCTGGGACACGAGTTCCTGCGCCATGTCGAGCGGGCCCGCGCCCTGGTGATCCTCCTCGACCCCTCCCCGGTGCAGGAGATGGCGTCGGGGGAGCAGTACGTGGTGCTGCTCGCCGAGCTGGGGCGTCACTCCCCTGAGCTGCTGGCCAGGCCGAGGGTGGTGGCGGTCAACAAGGTCGATCTCCCCGAGGTGGCCGAGCGGCTGGCCGGGATCGAGGGCGGGCCGGGCGAGATCCACGCCATCTCGGCCGTCACGGGCGCGGGGGTGGAGCGCCTCATGCACGCGGTAGCCGACATCCTCGAGCGGGCCGGAAGAGAGCCACCCGAGCGACAGGGCTACATCCTGCACCGGCCGGAGCCTCCTGGCTTCCAGGTCATGCGGGAGGCCGGTGTCTGGGTGGTGGCGGGCCGGGCGGCCGAGCGGGCGGTGGCCCTCTCCGATCTCACCGATCCGGCGGCGGCCGATTTCGTCGCCCGGCGGCTGGAGCATTTGGGCGTCGAGCGGGCGCTGCGGGAGGCCGGGGTGCGGCCGGGGGATCAGGTGCGGATCGGAGACCTGGTATTCGAGTTCCACGAGTCACCGGAGGGGTAGGGGAGGCTTCCCCCCGCAAACGGGTTCAAGAAAGACAGACTTTCGGCCGATATCACCCGCACAGGTTCGGGAATCACCCCGATCCGCGTTGGAGAGAGTCAACATGGGTCGTCGAGTGCTGGTGGTAGAGGATTCGGCGGTGATCCGCCGCCTGATCGATGTCTGTCTGCGGCCGGCCCGGATCGAGGTGATCATGCGAGAGGACGGGCCGACCGGGCTGACGGCGGCCCTGGAAGACCCGCCCGATCTCCTCGTCTTGGACATCGGCCTGCCCGAGATGGACGGCTGGCAGGTGCTCGACCGGCTGCGGGCCGACGAGCGTACCAAGCGGCTGCCCGTCCTGGTGCTGACCGCTCATGCAGAGGAGGAGTCCCGCCGCCGGGCCGACCGGGGTGGGGCCAACGCCTTCGTCACCAAGCCGTTCCAGCCGGCCGAGTTCCGGCGGCTGGTGCTGACCCTGCTGGCTGAGGCGAATGTGGGGATGACCCGGGCCATCGGCTAGGCCGGGGTCCCTGCCTGAGTACTCTGGGAAGATGTCCGGAAAGCGCATCGCCGCCCTAGCCGTGTTGGGCGTGGTGCTTTTGTCTCTGGTAGCCCTGGCGCTGGTGCCGGCCCGATCCGGCTTCCGGGTGAGCGGTGACGCCGTGGCGTTGGTCCGGCTGGCCGGCCCCATCCAGGAGGGGGCCTCCCCCTCGCTCCTGGCCGGAGGAGGAATCACCCCGCAGGTCCTCAGGGAGCGGCTCCGCACCGCCGGGGACGATCCATTCATCAAGGCGGTGGTGCTGCGCATCGACAGCCCGGGCGGAACCGTGGCCGCCTCCCAGGAGATGGCGGGAATGGTGCGCGACTTTCCCAAGCCGGTGGTGGTGTCGATGGGGGATGTGGCCGCTTCGGGCGGCTACTACCTCGCCTCTCAGGCCGACCGCATCGTGGCGCAGCCCGGCACCTTGACCGGGAGCGTAGGGGTGATCTTCTCCACCTTCGACGTCGAAGGGCTCTTCGACAAGCTGGGGATCGAGATCGAGGCGGTCACCGCCGGGGAGCACAAGGACATGTTCCTGCCGGGGCGGTTCACCCCCGAGCGGCGGCGCATCGTCCAGGAGATGGTCGACGACCTCTACGAGCAGTTCGTGGGGGCGGTCGCCCGAGGCCGGGGGCTCTCCGAGGATGAGGTTCGAGAGCTGGCCACCGGCCAGCCGTACACCGGCCAGCAGGCCCTGGCCCTGGGTCTGGTGGACCGGCTGGGCGGCTTGGAGGAAGCCATCGCCGAGGCCGAGCAGCTGGCCGGCATCGAGGACGCCCAGGTGGTGGAGCTGACCCCCTCGTTCTTCGAGGAGCTCTTCTTCGGTCCGGGATTGGCCGGGGTGGTGAGGGCCGGCATTGGAATTGATCCCGAGCTGGTCCTGCTCCGTGAGCTGCTGACCGGCTACCTCGTCCCGCGCTACGGGACCTGATGACCGATCACCTCACCCCCGAATCGTTGCGCCCGGCGCCCCCGGTCGAGACCGAAGAAGGGCCGCTGGAGACGGCGGTGAGCGTGCTCACCCGCCCCGTCCCCACCCTCCGGCGGGTGACCCAGCTCGCCCCGGTGGGCTGGGCGATCGGGCTGGTGGCGGTGCTCCAGTTCCTCAGCGGCATCGCCGCCGGTTTGGCCACGCCGGCCTTCGAGGGGATCCTCGGTCCCTCACCGGACATGGGGGCAGTCTCGGTGGTGGCCTTAGCCATCTTCTCTTCGCTCGCCGGACTCATCGGCCTGGCGCTGGGAGCCGCCATCCTGCAGGGGGTAGCCCTGCTCCTGAAAGGAACCGGCACCTTCAAGGGGCTGTTGGCCGGCCTGGGCTTCGCCCAGCTGCCGTATATCTTCAACATCCCGGCCCAGTTGCTGGTGGTGGCGGGACCGGGTGGGGCCTTCCTCTCGTTGCTGGTGGCCTTCAGCCTGTTCATCTGGTCCTTCGCCCTGGCCACCATCGCAGTGCGCGAGAACCACGGCTTCTCCACCGGCCGGGCAGTGGCCACCATGCTGATCCCTTTGGGCGTGGCGATCGCCCTGGT
>JBOGFC010000050.1:0-12257 GCA_050742155.1 Acidimicrobiia bacterium | reverse complement strand
GAGCCCAACCGTGCCGTGCACCGAGATCGCCCCCACCGGGTCGTCGATTCCCATACGCTCCAGCGTGACGATCGAGACCACCACCACCACCCCGGCCACGCCACCCACCAGCACGGCCGGGAGGTTGTGGAGATAGCCGGCTCCGGCGGTGATCCCCACCAGGCCGGCCAGGCCGCCGTTGAGGGTCAATCCCACGTCCGGCCGGCGAGCAAAGGGGAGCTGCCAGGCCGTGAACATGGCGGCCAGCGCCCCGGCCGCCCCGGCCAGCGTGGTGGTGACGGCCACCGAGGCGAAGTCGCAGCCCACCGCACACAGGGTGGAGCCGGCATTGAAGCCGTACCAACCGAACCAGAGAATGAAAACACCCAGCGCTCCGAGGGTGAGGGAGTGGCCCGGGATGGTGAGCGGGCGGCCGTTCTCGTCGTACTTGCCGAGCCGGGGTCCCAGTACCAGCACCCCGGCCAGGGCTGCCGTACCGCCCACCAGGTGCACGGTCCCCGAGCCGGCGAAGTCGAGCATTCCCACCGGGCCCACCGGATCTCCGTGAGCGGCGAAAGGTGAGAGCCAGCCGTTGCCCCACACCCAGTTGGTCACCACCGGG
The DNA here is from genome assembly GCA_050742155.1 of Acidimicrobiia bacterium. GTDB lineage: Bacteria > Actinomycetota > Acidimicrobiia > Spongiisociales > JALYHC01 > JBOGFC01. Next base: position 11,656 of record JBOGFC010000050.1, on the reverse strand, counting down.
TAGATGAGGCCGGTGATGAATGTCGTATAGATGAGGTAGGCCGAGAACTTGGTGCGCTCCGCCATGGCCCCGGAAACGATGGTGGCGGCGGTGGCGGCGAACACCACTTGGAAGAACCAGGTGGGGCTGAGCTCGGCATCCGAGACGAACCAGTGCCCGGTGGCCACCAGGCGGCCCACCTCGGTGCCCCCGTAAGCCAGGCCGAACCCGAACGCCCAATAGGCCAGCGCCCCGACGCAGAAGTCCATGAAGTTCTTCATGACGATGTTGCCGGCGTTCTTGGCCCGGGTGAAGCCGGCCTCCACCAGGGCGAAGCCGGCCTGCATGAAGAAGACCAGGATGGCCGCCACCACCAGCCACAGCTCGTTCACCGACTCGACGATCGCCTCCGAACCCATACCTCCTCCTGGTCGGCTCCGGCCAAGCTATGGCGGCTGGGTTTCTCGCCGGTTACTTCGGTGTTTCCATCTCTTGACGGGGACGTTTCGGGCGTGTGAACGCCGGGACCCTCCCCTTTCGCTCCCTGAGGGAGGGGATCAAGGGCGGCGCTGGTCGGCGAAGCGGAGGTCGGGCCGACTCCGCATGCGGGCCTCCGCCCAGCGGGCGGGAGCGATCACCCGGTGCCGATAGGGGACCCAGGGCCTGACCCGGGAGGTGATCGCCAGGCCGGCCTCCAGGGCCTGCTGGCGGACCGGTCCCCAGTCGAGCCCATACATCTGTCGCAGCTTGGGAGGAAGGGTGCCCACCGCCGCGAAGGAGATGAAGGCCCAGAGCGGCTTGATGGAGCGGGGCACGGCACCTCCTACCACCAGCTTGGCCACCTCCCGGGCCACCTCGGTGATCCGAAGCTGGTCACGCTCCACCATGTCGTGGAGGTAGCGACGCAACTCCTCGAAGGTGGGGGGGATGTGGGCCCGGGGGAGCAGGAACAGCTCTGCCCAGGTCATCGACTCCTCGTGGTAGCGCTGCCGCTCCTGCGCGGTGAGGGGCGCCACCGTCCGCTCGTAGAAGAGCACCGAGCTCTCCTCCAGGGCGGCGTGCACCCACAGCAGCAGGTCGGGGTCGAGGGCGTCGTAGGCCCGCCCGGTGACCGGGTCGGTGCCGTGGATGCTGCGATGGAGCTGGTTGACGTGGTCGGCGGCCCGCCGGGCTTCCTCCCGGGTGCCGAAGGTGACGGTGCTCTGCGTTCGCAAGGTTTGGATGAGCCTCATCCAGGGATCCTTGCGGTAGCCCCCGGTCTGACGGGCCCCGGCCGCCACCAGGGGATGGGCGGCGTTGAGGAGCAGCGACCGGGCGCCGCCGAAGAGGACCGTCATCTCCCGGTTGACCCGCCAGGTGATGCTGGCGGGACCGAAGAAGCCGGGGTCGGCCTGCATGGGCGGGAGGCTAGCGTGAGGGCGTGGACCGGACCGTGGCCGAGGGGGCGCTGCTCTGGGAGCCCTCCGAGCAGGAGAAGGCCGGCGCCGAGATCACCCGCTATCTCGACTGGCTGGCGGAGCGGGGGAAGGCCTTCGGATCCTACCCCCAGCTCTGGGAGTGGTCGGTCACCGACCTGGAGGGCTTCTGGGAGTCCGTCTGGGACTACTTCGAGGTCACCTCCCATCGCCCCTACGAGGCGGTCATCGGTCGGCGCGACATGCCGGGCACGGAGTGGTTCCCGGGCGCTCACCTCAACTACGCCGAGCACGCCCTCCGGCGCCTGGACGACCATCCGGCGGTGCTGGCCCGCTCGGAAACAAGACCTGAGCGATCGCTGACCTACGCCCAGCTCGGGGAACAGGTAGCGGCGGCGGCGGCCGGCCTGCGCCGGCTGGGAGTGGGACGGGGCGACCGGGTGGCCGCCTATCTCCCCAATATCCCGGAGACCTTGGTGGCCTTCCTGGCCACCGCCAGCCTGGGGGCCACCTGGTCGAGCTGCGCCCCCGAGTTCGGCATCGGCAGCGTGGCCGGCAGGTTCGCCCAGCTCGAGCCCAGGGTGCTCCTGGCGGTCGACGGTTACCGGCACGGTGGCAAGGTCTACGACCGTCGGGAGGCGGTGACGGAGATCGGCCGCCGGCTGCCCGGACTCGAGGCCACCGTCATCGTCCCCTATCTGGCCGAGGACCTGGTGGCCAGCCGGTGGAGCCGGTTGTTCTTTTGGGAGGAGCTCCTCGCCGAGACCTCCCCGCTGGGATTCGAGCCGGTGCCCTTCGACCACCCGCTCTGGGTGCTCTTCTCGTCCGGCACCACCGGGCCGCCCAAGGGGATCGTGCACGGCCACGGGGGGGTGCTCCTGGAGCTCTACAAGATGATGGCCCTCCACTCCGACCTGGGGCCGGAGGACCGGTTCTTCTGGTACACCACCACCGGCTGGATGATGTGGAACTACCTGGTGGCCGGGTTGCTGGTAGGAGCGACGGTGGTCATGTACGACGGGAGCCCGGCCCATCCCGACCTGTCCACACTCTGGAAGCTCGCCGCCGATTCCGACATCACCTACTTCGGGATCAGCGCCCCTTTCATCCAGGCTTGCAGCCGGGCCGGCCTGGAGCCCGGCAAGGAGCTCGACTTGGGTCGGCTGCGGGCGGTCGGTTCCACGGGCGCCCCGCTCTCCCCCGAGGGCTTCGCCTGGGTGTACGAGCACGTCAAAGAGGATCTGCTGTTGGGCTCGGTGAGCGGGGGTACCGACCTGTGCACCGCCTTCGTCTGCTCCTGTCCCCTACTGCCGGTGCGGGCCGGGGAGCTGCAGTGCCGGGCGCTGGGGGCCAAGGTGGAGGCTTACGACGAGCAAGGCAGGTCCGTCATCGACCGGGTCGGGGAGCTGGTGATCACCGAGCCGATGCCGTCCATGCCGGTCTCCTTCTGGAACGACCCGAGCGGGGAGCGCTACCGGGAGGGCTACTTCGAGAGCTACCCGGGGGTGTGGCGGCACGGCGACTGGATCAAGATCACGCCCCGGGGAAGCTGCGTGATCTACGGCCGGTCCGACTCCACCCTCAACCGGGGTGGGGTACGGATGGGCACGAGCGAGTTCTACCGGGTGGTGGAGGAGCTGCCCGAGGTGACCGACAGCCTGGTGGTGGATACCGGGCGGCTCGGGGAGGAGGGACTCCTACTGCTGTTCGTCGTGCTGCGAGACGGCGTCCGGCTCGACGAGAAGCTGCACGACAGGATCACGGAGGCTCTCCGCACCGAGCTCTCCCCCCGCCACGTCCCCGACGAGATCCATGCCATCCCTGACGTGCCCCGGACGCTTTCCGGCAAGAAGCTCGAGATACCGGTCAAGAAGATCCTGACCGGCAGCCCGGCGGAGGAGGCGGCCCGGGCCGACTCGCTGGCCAACCCCAAGTCGCTGGAGTTCTTCGTCAAGCTGACCGCTGGGCCCCCCTCTCCCTCCGGGGGAGGGTCGGGGAGGGGGTGAAGCTCAACCCGGCCTTGGGCTGCCTCTCCTGCTTCGCCTGCGGGGCCGAGCACGATGCCGGGCGGCTCCAGGGCACCTGCTCGAGCTGCCGGATGCCGCTGCGGGTCGATTACGAGCTGGAGGGTTTCGAGATCGACACTTCGACGGGCTCGCTGTGGCGTTACCGCCGGGTGCTGCCCATCGTGGACGGCGAGGTGAGCCTGGGGGAGGGGTGGACCCCGCTTCGCCAGGTCGAGGAGGGGGTGTGGGTGAAGGACGAGTCGGGCAACCCCACCGGCTCCTTCAAGGCGCGGGGGATGAGCGTGGCGGTGTCGATGGCCCGGGCGCTGGGAGCAGAGGCACTGGCCGCCCCTTCGGCCGGCAACGCCGCCGGAGCCCTGGCCGCCTACGGGGCGGCGGCCGGGCTCTCGGTGCTGGTGGCCATGCCCGAGGATACGCCGGCGGCCTTCGTCGAGGAGTGCCGTCACTACGGGGCGGAGGTCCACTTAGTGGCGGGCACGATCGCCGAGGCGGCAGCCTGGTTGCGAGAGCACGGCCCCCGCCGGGCGGTGGACCTCTCCACCATGCGAGAGCCCTACCGGCTGGAAGGCAAGAAGACGATGGCCTATGAGCTCTTCGAGCAGTTCGACGGGCGCCTGCCCGAGGTGATCGTCTACCCGACCGGCGGAGGGACCGGGCTGGTGGGGATGTGGAAGGCCTTCTCCGAGATGGAAAGGCTGGGTTGGATCGGGGCGGAGCGGCCCCGCCTGGTGTCGGTGCAAGCAGCCGGCTGCGCCCCGGTGGTGCGCGCCTTCGAGCGGGGCGACGAGGACGTTCATCCCTGGAAGCGCCCCCGCACCTCGGCGCTCGGACTGCGGGTCCCCGCTCCCATCGGTGGTTTCCTCTGTCTCCGGTCTCTTCGCGACACGAAGGGCACCGCGGTGGCGGTGGCGGAGGCAGAGATCGGTGCCGCCGTCCGGGAGCTGGTAGCGATGGGGATCGATGCCTGTCCGGAAGCCGGGGCGGCCTGGGCCGGCACGCGCCCCCTCCGTCAGGAAGGATGGATCGGGGCGGCAGAGCGGGTCGTGGTGTTCAACACCGGGAGCGGCCTCAAGTATCGCTGATGACAAGTTTCCCCGGGCAACCCGTCTGGGGTAGCCGAGGCGAACCTTAGGTTTCTGCGAACGCCAGGCGTTCGCTAAAACCTAAGGTTGGCCAACGTCGAGCCGGTAGCGCATGATGGGACGAGCCTCCGAGCGGCGGGCCACCTCGGTGAAGCCCGCCGCCCGGAAGAGGTCGACGGTGCCGGTGTAGAGGTGGGCCGACCGGAACTTCCTGCCGGAGGGGTCGACCGGGTATCCCTCCACCAGCCGAGCACCCCGTCGGGCGGCGTAATCCACCGCCGCTCGCAGGAGCTCCTCGGCCACCCCAAGGCGCCGGTGGGCTCGATCGACGAAGAGGCACACCACCGACCAGACCGGCCGATCGTCGACCGGCTTCAGGGTCGGGGAGCGGTTCAGCCGGCCGAACTCTCCCCGCGTCGCCACCGAGCACCAGCCCACCGGTCGCCCCTCACGGTAAGCGAGCAGCCCGGGCACTCGGCCCTGGTGAACGAGGTCCTGCAGGGCCCGCCGGTTGCCGGCGTTGCCCCGCTCGGAGAACTCCCGGCTGGTCTCACGGAACCACATGCACCAGCACCCGGAGTAGGCCCCGCTCTCCCCGAACAGGCCGACCAGGTCGTCCCACCGCTCCGCGGTGACGGGATGGATCTCTGTCACGCCGTCTCCCGCCGGGGAGAGGCCGGCCGGGGAGCAGGCTCAGCGTGCCGCTCCCGGTAGGCGCGGGCCTTCATCCGGTTGCCGCACACCGCCATCGTGCACCACTTGCCGGAGCGGTTCTTGGAGTGGTCGTAGAAGGCCCACCGGCACTCGTCGTTGAGACAGGCCTTGAGGCGTTCCCAGGAGCCGTCCACCATGGAGGTGAAGACGGTGGCCAAAAGGCTTCCCAATGCCCGGTCAACGCCCCGGGCGTCCGGCTCCAGGTCCGAGCGCCCGTCGGCATGGAAGCCGAGCACCAGCCGGGCATCGGCGGCCGCCCGGTTGAGGACCGCCACGGAGGTGGTATCGAGGGGCTCACCCGTATTGCCGAGCAGCAAGGAACGGAGCGCCTCCCGCACCTCGGCGGTGCGTCGCCGGTCGGCCTCGGTGATCGGGTCTGCATCCAGCAAGCCTCGCTCGCCCATCCACTCTCGCAGCGCCTCCGGCGTGGCCAGGCGATCCGCTCCGCTCTCCACGTCGTAAGTGTTCACGAAGGCGCGCACCAACTCGAGCGGTCCTGGAGCGGGATCTCGCCTGGTGGCCATCGTCACCACTGTAGCTCCTTTGCAGGTTGCCACTCCCCCACTCCCTTCCTCACTAGCAAAGCCTCTTGACAGGTTATTGTAACCGGTATATAGTAATGGATGGTTACAGAAGGAGGAATCGGTGCTCTACCTGGAGCACATGGCCCGAGTCCACGCCGAAAAGCTCCGCCGTCAGGCGGAGCGGAGCGCCCGGCCGCCCCGGTTGATCGTCGGCCGTCTGGTCGGACTGGTCCGCTGATGCTGGCGGTGAGCTGCCCGCAGTGTGGTAGGCGTACCCTTGCCTCGCTCTCCCAGATCGAGCGGGTGCAGAACACCCCGCAGGGCATCATCGTCTTCTACACCTGCTCCTGCGGCTACCCGGGGCTGTGGGTGACCGGGCGGCGGTCGCGGACCTCCCGACGGCTGGTCAGGTAGGCCCCCAGCAGCACCAGGGCGGTCCCGGCCAGCGAGATGACCGCCACCGTCTCGTGACGAAACGCCACTCCCAACACGATGGCTACCACCGGCAGGAAGTAGATGGGGATCGAGCCCCGGGCCGCCCCCACCCGTCCCACCAGGGTGGCCATGGCCACGAAGGCCCAGCCGGTGCCCAGGACGCCGAGGACCAGCACGGCCAGGAAGCTCGGCCAGGCGGGGCGTGAGCCGCGTAGCGACCAGAGGCCCACCGGCAGGGTGGCCGCCAGCGCCACCCCCTGGGAGCGCAACAGCACCGGCAGCGAGCCGTATCGCTGCTGCAAGGGGACGGTGAGGTTGGCGGCCAGGCCATAACAGGCGGTGGCCGCCAGCACCAGCACCACGCCGAGGGTGCTGGTCCGGGCGGTACCGGCCGCCGGCCAGCCGATCGCCAGCACGCCTGCGAATCCCACCACCAGCCCCACCAGTTGACGGTAGCCGGGGAGCCGGCGCAGCAACACGGCGGCGAAGAAGCCAGCGAAGAGTGGCATAGAGGCGTTGATCATCCCGGCCAGGGAGGAGTCGATCCAGGTCTGGGCGATGGGGATCAGGAGCAGCGGGATGGCCATCCAGAGCAGGCCCAAAAGCACGATCTGCCCCCACGCCTGGCGCTCAACACGGCGGCGGGCTCGCGGGAGGGCGGCCAGGGCGGCGGCGCCGAAGGCCAGGCGTAGGAAGGTCACCAGGCCGGGACGGAAGGCGTCCAGCCCGATGGCGATGAACAGGAACGAGGAACCCCAGATGAGGGCGATCGCCGCCAGGAGGGCCCACTCGGCCGGCCCGAAGGCCTCGGAGCGAGTTCCCGGCGCGGTGGAGATGAGTGACCGGGCTGGCATGGCCGGCCATGCTAGGAAGCAGGCAATGGAGAGCTGCCGCCGCCACGGCGTCGAGACCCGGGTGTCGTGTTCCAACTGCGGGGAGCCGATCTGTCCCCGCTGTATGGTGGACACGCCGGTGGGGATGAAGTGCCCCTCCTGTGCCGCCCCGCCCCCCGGAGTGCGCCGGGCCGTCCGGCGGGGCTCGATGCGGGCGGCGGCGGCCGGGGCCGGCGCCGGAGCACTGCTGGGGTGCTCTTCGCCTTCCTTCCCATCCCCTTCCGGGGTTTCCTGATGGGACTGGGGGTGGCCGAAGCGGTGCTGCGGGCCGGGAAGCGTCAGACGGGAGGGCCGTTCCTGGCGGCCGGTTTGGCCGGAGTGGTGGCCGGCCAGGTCGTTTGGACGCTGCTCACCGGAAGGCCGCTCTTCGACCTCGGCAGCCTCATCGCCGGCGTGGTGGTCTACTTCCGGCTCCGCTGATGGGGAACCCCCGGGAGCCAAGCGGTGTAGGAGGGACGAGAACGAGGGCAGTGGAGGGCCGACCACTGGATGACGCAGGGCTGGTCGAGCGAGCGAAGGAGGGCGAGGTCGGTGCCTACGAGGAGCTGGTGCGGCGCTACCAGGGGATCGCCCATCGGGTGGCTTACCTCATCACCAGATCGTCGGCCGAGGCCGAGGATGCCGCTCAGGAGGCGTTCGTCAAGGCCTTCTACTCGCTGGGACGCTTTCGGGGAGGGTCCTCGTTCCGGCCCTGGCTGCTTCGCATCGTCGCCAACGAGGCCCGTAACCGCCGCCGGTCGGCCTGGAGGCGCCAGCGCCTCGCCCTGCGGGCCTCCGGGGCCCGCGCCTCGGGGGATGCGGCCCCATCTCCCGAGGCGGTGGCCCTGGCCGGGTGGGAGGGCGAGCGGTTGCTGGAAGCGGTCAACGCACTCCGGGAGAGGGACCGCATGGTGATCGCTTACCGCTATTTCCTCGACCTTTCCGAGGCGGAGATGGCCGAGCTGATGGGCTGCGCTCGGGGGACGATCAAGTCGCGCCTTTCCCGTGCCCTGGCTCGGCTGCGCGCTGAGTTCGAGCGGCTGGGTGGATCCGATGGTTGAGCTGGAGCAGGCCCTGCGCCGACTGGGGGACTCGCTCGAGTTTCCCGCCGAGCCCGAGCTGGCCGGCCGGGTCCGGAGACGGATCGAGCATCGCCGGCCTGCCAGGCCCCTACTCTCCGCCTGGGTGGCCGCGGCGCTGATCCTGGTGGCAGCCGCCTTCCTGCTCCCCGGTGTGCGCCGGGCGGCCGCCGACCTGTTGGGCCTGGACGACATTCGGATCGTTCGTCGGGAGGCGCCACCCGTAGCTCCGGCAGGGGCCGGCCTGGACATCGGGTTGGCGCTCTCGCTTGCCGAGGTCCGGGAGCGGGTGGACTTCGAGGTCCTGGTCCCCTCGGCGGTTGGCGAGCCGGACGCGGTCTACCTCGACCGAGGCCGGGTGACCCTCCTCTACCGGTCGGAGGCGGGGCTCCCGGAAGTTGGTGACAGCGGGGTGGGCTTGCTCATCAACCAGTTTGGGGCCCGCCTGCCCGAGTCCTTGGGCAAGGAGCTCGGGCCCGGAACCAGCCTCGAAACGGTGACGGTACGGGGACGGCTCGGCTACTGGATCGAGGGAGAGCCACACCTGGTGTACCTGGTGGAGCGGTCCGGGGAGGTGCTGGAAGAGAGCGGCCGGCTGGCTGGCAACACGCTGCTGTGGCAGGAAGGAAGGGTGACCTTCCGGCTGGAGTCGGCTCTCTCGTTGGAGGAGGCGCTGCAAGTGGCAGAATCGCTCCGGTGAGATATCAGCGCGAGCCGCCGAACCAGGAACGGAGCACCCACATGGACACGGGAGAAGTGCTTGCGGACGCCTACGGCCGAATTCGGAAGGTGGTGCATCAGGCGACCGAAGGGTTGGACGGCGAAGGTCTGGCGTTTCGCCCCGAGGCCGACGCCAACTCGATTGCTTGGCTGGTGTGGCACCTGACCAGGATCCAGGACGACCATGTCTCGGAGATCGCCGGTCGGGAACAAGCCTGGACCTCGGAGGGGTGGGCTGGAAAATTCGGAATGCCGGCCGATCCCTCCGACACCGGCTACGGCCACTCTTCTGAGCAGGTGGCCGGGGTGCGTCCACGGGGCCCGGAGGTGCTGCTGGGCTACCACGACGCCGTCTCGGACCGCACCCTGGACTACCTGGCCACCATCGACGCCGATGAGCTCGATCGCATCATCGATCGCTCCTACGACCCTCCCGTCTCCGTAGGAGTGCGCCTGGTGAGCGTGATCAGCGACAACCTCCAGCACGCCGGGCAGGCCCGTTACGTGCGAGGCATCCTCGACCGCCGCGAGTGAGGAAGAACAGGAGCCGGATTACGGTTCCCATGGCGTCATCTTGAGCCCAGCCGCTCGGAGGCTACGGCGGATCCGGCCCCACCATCTCCAGCCCTTGCCTTCCCTCGTGCAGCATCCGGTGGTGCCGGCGGCACAACAACACCAGGTTATCGAGCTTGGTCTCGCCGTGATCCAGCCAGTGGAGGAGGTGATGCACGTCGCACCCGCGGGGAGGCCGATCACATCCCCGCCACCGGCAGCGCCGATCCCGCACCACCACGGCCCGCCACAACCCCACCGGGACCACCCTGGTCCGACCCACATCCAGGGGCTGGCTCTCGCCTCGGGTGATCACCCGCCAGATCTCGGCATCACAGGCAAGCCGGCGCACCGCCTCGGGAGAGAGCACCCCACCCCGGTCGGTCTCGGCCCGCCTCCCGGCTCGTCGCTCCAGGGTGGCGAGATCGACCGTCACCACCAAATGGGGAGGCTGCCTCCTTCTGACCGGCAGCTCTCCTCGGTCGAGGGCCTGGCGACACAGCTCTGTCAGGGCGTCGGCCCGCCGCTGGGCGGGGCTTCGGGGATCCTCTCCATCGGTGGTCTCGGAGAGCGCCTCCAAGGCACAGAGGAGCACTTCGCCGCCCTCTGGGTCGAGGTCCCCGTCGACCCGCACCATCCCCCCGTAGGTTCGCGAAGCATGGAGGCGACGCCGTCCGTAGAGCTCATCGGCCTCCGCCCAGTGATCGAGCGCCCCTCGCCAATAGCTGAGGGCCCGCGCGCACTCCGCCACCGACAAGGTGGCGGCCGTTCCCACGAGCACCTCCTCGTCCCGCAGGTAGGTGTCGGGATGGGCCGAGGCGGCCCGGGCCAGCACGCGAACGTGGGCGGTGGTGAGGGCGCCGTGCAGGTAGGCGGAGGCGGTGCGGGGCAGGTCTTGTAGCGCCCGGGCCAGCTGGATGGCTCCTCGAGCCGCCGAGGCGGTCATGCGGGTGCGGTCCACCAGCCAGGAGGTGAGGGAGACGAACCCCTCGTCGAGGTGGGCCTGGCGGCGATCCAAGGCCCCCACCCGCCGCAGCCACTCCGCCTCCAGGATCTCCGCCAGGGCCCGGATCTCGATCACGTCTCCTTGGAGCGAGTCGGTATCGACCCGAGACAGGTCCTCTGTGACCAGCTCGTCGACGGCCGAGTGCAGCGACCCCATCGTCCTTTCTCCTATCGAACGCTTGTTCGTATCATACGACGAGGGTACGACGGAAAGTTCTATCAATCATTGCTACACCAGGGATTTTCTGGAGGGCCATGATTGGAGGAGTGTGTGCCTGGAGTCAGGTTGTCGAGGGATGAACGGTATGTGATTCAGAACACGATCCGGTTCGACTGGCCGCTTCGAGAGGCGGCGAGAATGCTGGGCCGGCCGGCTTCGACCGTCTATCGGGAGGTGACCCCTAACGGGGGCTGTAAGGCGTACCGGGCGGAAAAGGCCCATCAGGCCGCCACTGAGAGGGCCCGTAGACCGAAGCCGTTGAAACTCGTGGCCAATCCTGAGTTAGCAGGCGTAGTTACTGATCGGCTTCGTCGTTGCTGGTCGCCCCAGCAGATCGCGGGAAGACTGCGGGTGGAGCATCCCGATGATCCAAACTGGAGCGTGTCCCACGAGACCATCTACAAGTCTTTGTTCCTCCAAGGCCGTGGTGGCTTGGAACGAGAGCTGCTCGAGGCGTTGCGTACGGGCCGGACCCGACGCCGACCACGCGGATACCGCGTTGAGGGGCGAGGAAAGGTCCAGGACATGGTGATGATCACTGACCGTCCTCCCGAAGTGGAGGATCGGGCAATCCCCGGCCATTGGGAAGGTGATCTCATCATCGGCACCCGAGACGGGCACTCTCAGATAGGGGTGATGGTGGAGAGAACCAGCCGATTCGTCATGCTGTTGGCCCTCCCTCACGACCGGCGAGCAGAGACAGTCCGCGACGTGATCGCCAAGAAGATCCAAAAGTTGCCCACCGACCTGGTCCGGTCCTTGACCTGGGATCAAGGCAAGGAGATGAGCCAACACGCCCAGTTCACCGTGGACACCGGAGTGACCGTCTACTTCTGCGACCCCCACAGTCCCTGGCAGCGCGGCACCGTCGAAAACATCAACCGCCTTCTCCGTCAATACTTCCCCCGAGGCGCCGACTACTCACCACTCAGCGAAGCCGACCTCGACCAAGTCGCCGACGAACTCAACCAGAGACCCCGCAAAACCCTCGGCTACCGAACACCAGCAGAGGTCCTCAACGACATCATCGTT
>JBOGFC010000049.1:0-6200 GCA_050742155.1 Acidimicrobiia bacterium | reverse complement strand
CCACCTGGTCGTTGCCTGCATCGATGGCCACGGCGACGTCGGTGCCATCGAAGGCCAGGCTTGGCTCGATGGCCGTCAAGGCCGCAGCCGTGGCGGTGTACGCCTCGAAGTCGACGTAGTACACCTTCTCGGCCGCCAGGCCGTTCCGCAGGTCGCTCTGAGTGGCCCGATCCTGCGCTCGCTCGCGAGCGCCGAGGAAGGTGGGGATGGCGATGGCAATCAGAATGGCGATAATCAGCACCACCACCATCAGCTCGATGAGCGTGAAGCCGGCCTCGTCTTTGGCGAGCCGCTCACGCAGCCAGTGGATCATGACGTGACCTCCTTGGTCAGATCAAAACGAGCCGGACTTCGGCCCGCCAAGGGTGTATCGGCGGAAATGGGGCCGGGATTGAGCCCTTTGGACCTACTCGATGAGGTTGACCACGTTGAACATCGGCATGTAGAGGGCCACCAACATGCCGCCCACGCTGGCCCCCATCACCACGATGAGCAGCGGCTCGATCAAGCTGGTCAGGGCGTCGACGGTCGCTTCCACCTCGCGGTCGTAGAAGTCGGCCACCTTGGAGAGCATGGTGTCCAGGGCCCCGGTCTCCTCCCCCACCGCCATCATCTGCACCACCATCGGGGGGAAGACGGGATGATGAGTGAGCGGCTCGGCCAGCGACTCGCCCTCTTTGACCGAGCTCTGCACGTCCCGCACGGCCCGGGCGACCACGGTGTTACCGGCCGTCTCGGCCACGATGTCCATCGCCTGCAGGATGGGCACCCCCGTCCGCACCAGCACCGAGAGGGTACGCGAGAAGCGGCTGATGGCGCTCTTGTGCACCAACCCGCCGAAGACGGGCAGCTTGAGCTTGATGAGGTCGAAGTGGCCTCGTCCGCTGTCGGTGGCGATCCAGCGCTTGAAGCCCCAGACACCCCCCACGATCGTTGCCAGGGAGATGTACCAGAACTTGGTCATCAGCGAAGAAACCCCCAACAGGACCTTGGTGGGGAGGGGGAGCGTCCCACCCAGGTCGGCATAGAGGTCCTGGAACATCGGCACCACGAAGATCAGCATGGCGGTGACGATCAAGAGGACCAGCGAGAAGACCACCACCGGGTAGGTCATGGCCGACTTGATCTTGGCCCGCAGGGCCACCTGCGACTCCAGGGTGTCGGCCAGCCGATTGAGCGTCTCGTCCAGTACCCCGCCCGCCTCCCCGGCCTTCACCATCGACACGTACAGCCGGCTGAAGGCCTTGGGATGCTTCTCGAGGGCCGCCGAGAGGCTGGTGCCCTTCTCCACGTCGGCCTTGACCTCGAGGATCACGGCGGTCAGCGCCCTGTTCTCGGTCTGGTCGGCCAGTACCGAGAGCGCCCGCAGCAGGGACAGTCCCGAGTTGATCATGGTGGAGAACTGGCGCGAGAAGACCGCCACGTCCCTGATCTTGATGCGGCCGGAGAGGCCGGGGATCTTGATATCCTTCTGCAGGCTGGAGGTGGTCTTCTGATCGACCGCCAGCGGCGTGAAGCCCCGGTCCCGCAGGGTCTTGGCCACCGCCACCGCCGAGGCCCCCTCCATGGAACCGGAGTGGATGCCGCCCTGACGGTCCTTGACCCGGTAGGTGAATGTCGCCGCCGTCGCCATGTCTATCTCTCCCGCTCGTCGTTTTGGCGCGCGAAGATCACATCAGAGTGTGAAGTTTGCGCGCCAGAACGAGGATTACGCATCAGGCCACCCTCCCGGCCAGGCGCTGGAACTCCTCCAGGTTGGAGCAGCGCTCCAAGGCGGCCTCGAAAGACACCTTGCCCGCCTTGACCAGGCCGGCCAGGGCCTGGTCCATCGTCTGCATCCCGTACTTGCCGCCGGCCTGCATGGCGGAGGTGATCTGGTGCACCTTCCCCTCCCGGATGAGGTTGCGGATGCCGGGGGTGGCCACCATGACCTCGCAGGCCGGGGTGCGTCCCTTCCCGTCCCGGCTCGCAAGGAGCTGCTGGGTCATCACCGCCTGGATGGTGGAGGAGAGCTGGATGCGCACCTGCTGCTGCTGGTAGGAGGGGAACACGTCGATGATGCGGTCCATGGACTGGGCGGCGTCCTGGGTGTGCAGGGTGGCAAACACGAGGTGGCCGGTCTCGGCGGCGGTCAGGGCGGTGGCGATGGTCTCGAGGTCACGCATCTCCCCCACCAGGATCACATCCGGGTCCTGGCGCAGGGCGTGCTTGAGCGCCTCGGCGAAGCCCATGGTGTCGGTCCCCACCTCGCGTTGGTTCACCACCGAGCGCTTGTGGCGGTGGACGAACTCGATCGGGTCCTCCACGGTGAGGATGTGCACCGCCCGCCGTTGGTTGATGAGGTCGATGATGGCAGCCAGGGTGGTCGACTTCCCCGAGCCGGTCGGACCGGTCACCAGCACCAGGCCGCGTGGATAGTCGGCGAACTCCGCCACCACCGGCGGGATGTGGAGCTCGGTCAAGGACTTGATCTGCTGCGGGATGGCGCGCATCACCGCTCCGATCGAGTCCCGCTGGAAGAAGACGTTGACGCGGAAGCGCCCCCGCCCCGGGAGCGGGTGGGAGGTGTCGAGCTCCAGGTTCTCCTCCAGGGCGTCGCGCTGCTTGTCGGTGAGGATCTCGTACAGCATCCCGCGCAGCTCGGCCGGCCGGAGCTCCCCGAACTCCTCCAGGGCGACCAGTGACCCGGTCACCCGGATCTGGGGCGGGGTTCCCACGGTGAGATGGAGGTCCGACCCTCCCCGGTCGAGCAGGATCTCCAGGAGGTCGTTGACGTGCACCCCGGCCAGCGTCCCGGCGGCCCGCAAGGGGGTGACGGTGGCCAGCTCGCCGCCGGGCTCCGGCCCCTCCTCGGCGGCTCGGTCCGGGCCGTGCACGAAGTCGACCGCCCGCCTGATGGCCTCCTTGGTGGCCAAGGCCAGCGAGGCCTTGGCTCCCATCGCCTCCTCCAGCGCCTGGACGTTGGCCTGGTCGAAGGGATCGGCTACCGCCACCACCACCGCCCCGTCCTCGATGCGGACCGGGATGGCCGTCAGCTCCCGGCACTGGCCTGCGCTGAGGCGGGAGACGGCCTCCGGCTGGAGGAGCACGTCGTCCAGCTCGACGAAGTCCAGCCCCACCCGTTCGGCCACCACCCGCAGCAGGTCTTCCTCACGCACCTGCCCCCCCTCGATGAGGAGCTTGGCGAGGGGGACCCCGGTCTCGGCCTCCAGCCGCAGGTTGAGCTCCAGGTTGTCCTTGGTGAGCAGGCGGCGGTCGACCAGCAGCTGGCCGAGCTTTCGGGACGCGGTGTTCATTCGGTCTCCTGCCTCCTCAAGGCAGTCTTCGGTCGGCGGCCGGCGGTTCTTGAGCGCGACCCGCCCAACGCTCTGGGGTCACACCACCACCCGCAGGATCTCCTCGAGGGAGGTGGAGCCCAGCCGCACCTTGGCCAGGCCGTCCTCCCGCAGGGTGCGCATGCCCTGGGTGACGGCCACCTTCTTGATCTCCTCGGAGCTGCGCCGCTCCACGGCCAGCCGTTCGATGTCCTCTGTGATCAGCATCACCTCGTGCAGAGCCAGCCGGCCCCGGTACCCGGTGTTCGAGCAGCCCTTGCAGCCCACCGGGCGAAAGAGCACCGGCAGCTCCTCGTCGTCCTCCCCGAAGTCCCAGCCAACCTCTCGCAGAGCGTCCATGGTGGGCTGGTACTCCTCCCGGCACTTGAGGCACAGCCGGCGGGCCAGTCGCTGAGCCAGGATGGCATCCACCGCCGAGCTGACCAGGAACGGCTCCACGCCCATCTCGATGAGCCGGCCGATCGAGGAGGGGGCGTCGTTGGTGTGCAGCGTGGAGAGCACCAGGTGCCCGGTGAGGGCCGACTCGACGGCGATCAGAGCCGTCTCGTGGTCCCGGATCTCGCCGATCAGGATGATGTCGGGGTCGGAGCGGAGGATGGAGCGGAGGGCGGAGGCGAAGGTGAGGCCGGCCTTGCGGTTGACCTGCACCTGGCTGATCCCCGAGAGGCGGTATTCCACCGGGTCCTCCACGGTGATGATGTTGACCTCCGGGCGGTTGAGGACGTTGAGGGTGGCGTACAGGGTGGTGGACTTGCCGGACCCGGTTGGTCCGGTCACCAAGATGGTCCCGTAAGGCTGGCGGAACCCCTTCTCATAGCGGCTCAGCGAGTCCGGCATGAATCCCAGGTCGGTCAGGTCGAGCAGGGTGTTGGACTTGTCGAGGATGCGCATGACCACCTTCTCGCCGAACACGGTGGGCAGGGTGGCCACTCGGAGGTCGATCTGGCGCCCTCCCACCCGCAGGCTCACCCGGCCGTCCTGCGGGATCCGCCGCTCGGCGATGTTGATGTCGGCCATGATCTTGAGGCGGCTCACCACCGCGTTGGCGATGGAACGAGGAGAGCGCATGACGTCGTGCAGCACCCCGTCGATCCGGAAGCGGATGCGGAGCTCGCGCTCGCCGGGCTCGATATGGATATCGGAGGCTCGCTCCGAGGCGGCCCGGGTGATGAGCGTGTTGACCAGCTTGACGACCGGGGCCTCTTCCACCGCCGACTCGAGGCCGGCCAGGTCGGCGATCTCTTCGACGCCCTCGGCGGCCAGCTCGGCCAGCTCGGTGACCGAGTCGTCCATGCGAGCCATGCGGCTGATGGCGTCCTCGACGTCGGAGCGGGTGGCCACCTTGGCCACCACCTCCAGGCCGGTGATGGCCCGGATGTCGTCGATGGCCAGGACGTTGGCCGGATCGGCCATGGCCACCACCAGCTTGCCGTCCTCGAACGAGATCGGGAGGGCGGCATAGCGGCGGGCCAGGGCCTCGGACACCAGCGCCCCGGCCGAGGGATCGATGTTCACCTCGGCCAGGTTCACGTACTCGAGGCCGATCCGGCGGGCCAGGGTCCGCACCAGGTCCGCCTCCTGCACCAGGCCCTCGTCGACCAGGATGCGACCCAGCGGCCGGCCGGTCTCCTGCTGGAGCTCGATGGCCCGGTCGAGGTCCTCCTGGCTGATGAGGCCCTCCTCGAGCAGGAGGGTCCCGAGATGCCGCGCTTCGCTACTCACCCAACTCCTTCCCGCCACCCGTCAGGCGGTCAATCGCGCCGCGCCTCCCGAGCGAGCGACCCCAACCCCCGGCGCCTCGGGACCGTCTGCTCGGGTTGACCGCCCTCCTCACCGGCCACGTTCACCACTCCTGAGAGGGCCACGCGGAGCAAGCTGGTCTCGTCATCGTCGTCCGCTTCCTCCTCTTCCGCCTCGGCCTCCTCGCCCGGGGCGACCGGCAGCTCGGTGACGATGGCGATCTCGGGCTCCGGGGCGGCGGCCGGCTCCTCCGCTTGGAGCGGGGTTTCGGCCACCTGGTCGACCACCAGCACCAGGCCATCGCGTACCAGCTGGGCCATCACCTTGGCCACCTGGAAGTCGGTGGCGCCCAGGCGTTGAGCCAGCTCCTCCACCGAGCCCACCCCCCGCAGGCCGGAGAGCACTTGCCACGCCTCGGCATCCAGGACGACCTCTCCCCGCTCGGGGCCCAGCCCGGAGGCCATGGCCAGCCGCAAGCTCATGCCCGGGATGACCGCCTCGATGTCCCGCCACTTGGCCAGACGACTGCGCGCCTGCTCCAGGCTCAGCTCCACCGAGAGAGTCTGGCCGGTGGCATAGCGGGGCTGCAGCTCGGGCAGGAACTCGAAGGTGCCCCGCTCCAGCCGCAGCAGTCGGAAGAGCGCGTCGTGCACGTGCTCCGCGACGAACTTCTCCAGCTCCTGGCGGTCCACCCCCTTCCGCAGGACGTCGATCACCGGCACCCGCTTGCGCTCCACCTTCTGCCAGTCGCCTTCATCCACCAGCCCGGCCCGGATCAGGTCCGGCCCCAGGCTCTCCTCGGAACGGGTAGTGGCATAGGTCAGGTCACCTTCGGAGAAGAAGAGCTTTCCCTCGACGCCCTTCCCGGTGACGCGCAGTACCCCGGACTTCTGGGAACGGGAGAGCAGCCCCAAGACGTCGGCCAGCGGAAAGGCTTCGAGCGCGCCGGTGAGCGACACGGTGGAACTCCCTCGTCAGGTGCGGTGTTCGACCTTGATCATCGGCACCGACAGCCCGGCGCTTGAGGGGAATACCCCCTCCCGGCCTCGCTACGGTCGGCCACCCTCCCCTCTGGGGTACCCCCTCCCGGCCTCGCTACGCTTGGCCACCCTCCCCCTCTGGGGG
>JBOGFC010000048.1:0-21786 GCA_050742155.1 Acidimicrobiia bacterium | reverse complement strand
CCTCCCCCCAACCCCCTTCCCGCGAGAGGAGGAGAAGACCGTGGCCATCCTCACCCGCAACCTCCTCGACCGGTCCCGCATCGAGGAGGCGGTGGCCGCCGCCGGCTTCCGGCCGGTGGCTTGGGGTGAGTCGGTGGCCCCCGCCCTGGCGCTCGTCGACCTCGCCCACCCCCAGGCCGAGCCGGTCATTGAGGAGCTGGCCGGGGCCGGCGTGCCGACGGTGGCCTTCGGACCGCACGTCGATGAGGAGGCGTTGGCCCGGGCGGCCGCCCTCGGAGCCGGCCGGTCCCTGCCTCGCTCGCGGTTCTTCAGAAGCCTGCCGCAGCTGCTCGCCGAAGCACGATCGATTCTTGGTGGCTAGATTCGGGGGGGCGGGCTGTGGATCGACACGCTTTGTGCAGCCCGAAGGAACGCGTGAGACGGGAGAGAGCTCATGAACGACAAGCGATGGCTGATGGCCGCACTCATGGTCTTTGCGCTGGTGGGAGCCGCCTGCCAGCCGGCGGCCGAGGCGCCGGGCACCACGGTTCCCACCGAGACCACGGCCGCTACAGGGACCACCGCGGACACGACGCCCACGACCCTCGCCACAGAGGGAGAAGGGGACCCCATCCGAGTGATGGCCAGCTGGGGCGGCGATGAGGCGGCCGGCTTCTTCGAGGTGCTGCAGGCCTTCACCGAAGCGACCGGCATCCCGGTCCAGTACGAGGGCCAGCGAGAAGTGTCTGTCGTGCTGCCCACCCGTGTGGCGGGGGGCAACCCGCCCGAGGTGGCCCTGGTTCCCCGGCCGGGAGTCGTGGCCAGCTTCGTCCAGGACGGGGTGGTGGTGCCCATCGATGCCATGATCGGCGAGGCCCTCCAGGAGAACTACGGGCAGGCCTTCATCGACCTGGGTACCTTCGAAGGCGGCTTCTACGGCCTGCTCGCCAAGGCCAACTCGAAGAGCACCTTCTGGTACAAGCCGCCCTCCTTCGACGAGCAGGGCTTCGCGATCCCCGAGACCTGGGACGAGCTGCTGACCATCGTGGACGGCTACGTGGCGGCGGGGGAGACGCCGCTGTCGATCGGTGGCCAGGACGCCTGGACCCTGACCGACTGGTTCGAGAACATCTACGTCCGGGTGGCCGGGCTGGAGATGTACAACCAGCTCTTCGTGACCCACGAGGTCCCCTGGACCGATCCGACCGCAGTCGAGGCCCTGGAGCGTTTCGGGGCCATCATCTCCCCCACCGACGAGAAGCTGGTGGGGGGAGCGGCCGGGGCCGTCTCTACCGGCTTCATCGATGCCTTCGACCAGATGCTGGCGGGCGATGCGGCCATGCACTACGAGGGCGGCTTCATGAGCTCGTTCGCCGAGCAGAACTTCCCCGACCTCGAGCCGGGCACCGACTACGACTGGTTCCCCTTCCCGGAGGTCAACTCCGAGTTCGGCAAGCCGGTGGTGGGCGGCGGCGACCTGGCGGTCGCCTTCAGCGACGACGAGCGGGTGGCGGAGTTCCTGAGGTTCCTGGCCAGCCCGGAGGCCAACGAGATCTGGGCCACCGCCGAGCGGGGAGCGGTGCTCTCCCCCAACCAGGGCGTCCCGCTGGACGTGTACGGCGGGGGACTCATTCAGAAGGAGGCCGAGCAGGTCGTGAACGCCGAGATCTTCGTGTTCGACGGATCCGACCTGGCTCCCCCGGAGGTGGGCGGCGACGCCATGTTCAGCGGCCTGCAGGGGTTCGTGGACAACCCCGAGGACGTCGAGGGCACCTTGCAGTTCATCGAGGACGTGGCGGCCGGCGCCTACTAACAGACGGTTTGGGGGGAGGGGCGGGCCCGCCGGTCCCGCCCCTCTCGACCGAAAGGAGGGAGCCCGCTGAGCACCGCACCGGCTCCAGTGCCGGTCGAAGAGAAGCAGGTCGAGCCCGGCCTGCCGGCAGAGGAGCGCCGGCCGAGGCGTGAGGTCAACTGGCGTCCCTGGGTCTGGACGTTCCCGGCGCTGTTCCTGCTGGGCGTCTTCTTGGTGTGGCCCATGCTCCGCACCATCTGGGTGAGCTTCTTCGAGGGCAGCATCATCAACCCGACCCGGGAGTTCGTCGGCTTCGAGAACTACGTCACGCTGCTCACCAGGGATCGCTTCTTCCTGCGCTTCGATCTGCCGCCCTGGAGTGCCGTGTTCAACAGCGCCCTGTGGGTGGTGCTCTTCACCGGGGGCGTGGTGGGGATGGGGCTGGCCATCGCCGTCCTCTCCGACCGCGTCCGGTACGAGAAGACGGTCAAGGCGATCATCTTCCTGCCTCTGGTGGTCTCCTTCACCGCCGCCTCGGTGGTATTCACCTTCGTCTACACACCGAACCCGGACATCGGAATCCTCAACGCCATTCTCGACGGACTCGGGTTTCGGCCCATCGCCTTCCTGGGCCGCGCCGAGTTCGTCAACTTCGCCATCATCGCCGCCGCCATATGGGTCTGGACCTCGCTGGCCATGACCATCCTGGCGGCGGCCTACCGGTCGCTTCCGGGAGACGTGCTGGAGGCCTCGTCGGTGGATGGTGCCAATGCCTGGAACACCTTCTGGCGGGTCTCCGTGCCGATGATGAAGGGCCCCATCATCGTGGTGGCGGTGACCATGATCATCAACGCCCTCAAGGCGATCGACCTGGTGCTGGTGATGACCGAGGGGGGTCCCCGCAACGCCAGCCGCATCATCGGCTTCACGGTGTACTGGGAGATCTTCAACAACCAGAAGGCCGGGTACGGCAGCGCCGCCGCGGTCGTTCTGCTGTTGCTGATGGCCCCACTGATGTGGTACCAGATGCGCCAGATTCGCCAGGGGGCGATCCGATGACCACCGCCACTGCCACCTCGCGGCCCCTCACGGTGAGCGGGCGGCTGGCGGCTCTCGTCAATCGGTTCTGGCTGCACATCGTGCTGGTGTTCGTGAGCATGGTGTGGCTGGCCCCCTCGCTGGGCTTGTTCGTGGCCTCGCTGCGCACCCGGGCCGCCAACTCCCAATCCGGCTGGTGGACGGCCTTTTGGAACGGCGGCTGGACCCTCAGCAACTACACCACGGTGCTCGAGTCGGCCGGCCTGCCCCCGCCCGGCTTCACCGACAACTTCGTCAATACCCTGATCATCAGCATCCCGGCCACCATCCTGCCGGTGGCCCTCGCCGCCGTGGCCGCCTACGCCTTCTCCTGGATGAGCTTCCGAGGCCGCGACTGGATCTTCCTGGCCGTGGTGGCGATGCTCGTCATCCCGCTGCAGGTGACGTGGGTGCCGGTGCTCCAGATACTGCGGGAAGTGGGCATGACCGCCAACTTCAGCGGCATCTGGGTGGCCCATACTGCCTACGCGCTGCCCTTTTCCATCTTCCTCCTGCGCAACTTCTTCGCCGACCTGCCCAAGGACCTCTTCGAGTCGGCTCGGATCGACGGCGCTTCCGAGCTGAGGGTGTTCTTCCGGATCGTGCTGCCGCTCTCGGTGCCGGCCCTCGCCTCGCTGGCCATCTTCCAGTTCGTCTGGGTGTGGAACGACCTGATCAACGCCTTGATCTACATCCAGGACGTAGACCGATTTCCGCTCACGGTGGGGATCGCCAACCTGCTCGGCCAGTACGGGAACGAGTGGCACCTGCTGGCGGCCGGGGCGTTCATCTCCATGTCGATGCCGCTGCTGGTGTTCTTCAGCCTGCAGCGCTATTTCGTGCGGGGGATCACCGCCGGGGCTGTGAAGGGATGACCCCCTCCCCGACCCTCCCCCAGAGGGGGAGGGAGATCCCCCCTCCCTTGGGGAGGGGGCTAGGGGGAGGGGTCCTCGTGTTGGCCGGGCTGCTGGCAGCCGGCTGGTGGATCGTCTCGCGCCCCGCGGTGATCGAGGTGCCCGGCGACGCTTCGACGGTCGGCGAAGCCCTGGCGGCGGCCCCCGAAGGGGCGGTCGTGCGCCTGGCACCGGGCAGGTATGAGGAGAGCCTGGTTGTGCAGGGCCCGGTGACCATCGAAGGTCCGGCCACGGGGCAGGCGACGATCGTCGGCCGACCGGGGCAGCCGGTGATCACCGTGACCGGAACCAGGGACGTCACGCTGCAGGGGCTCACCATCACCGGCGGGGAGCTGGGGGTGCTGATCGAGGACAGCGAGGGCGTGCTCGTCGCCGACAACCTCGTCACCGGGAACAGCTTGCGGGGCGTGAAGGTGGTCTTCGGGTCGGCCCGGATCGTCGGAAACGTCGTGGCCGACACCTTCAGCCCCTACGGCAAGGGGATCCACGTCGCCAACGCCATGAGCCGGTCCCCCTCGGTGGTGGAGGGCAACCTGGTGGAAGGCAGCGGAAGCGAGGGAATCCTCACCAACCTGGTCCGGGTGGTGGTGGAGGGCAACACGGTGCGGGATAACGGGTCCGACGGGATCGCCGTCTCCGAGATGTCGCACGCCCGGGTGCTGGGCAACACGGTGGCCGGCAACGGGCGGGCCGGCATCTACGTGGTGGACATGTCGATGGCCGACCTGGAGCGAAACCTCGTGGAGGGAAACCGCTCGGACGGGGTTCGCCTGGAGTTCCATGCTCAGGCGCGACTGCTCGGAAACGAGGTGGTTGGGAACGAGGGCTGCCCGGTGGCCACCGGGACGTCGAGCGCGGTTTTCCAGCGAGACAACCGCCTGGACGGGGGCGCCGGGTGTCCGAGCCCGGAGCCCCTTGCCCTGAACGTCCAGCAGATCTCGCCCAGAGGGCTGCAGGTCATCCTCCTCACCGGCCTGGTCCTCCTGCTGGTGCCCCTTCTGGTGGGAGGACGGCGCTGGCCGGCCTTCGTGCTGGCGGCGGCCGCGGCCGTGCAGGTGGTCCACCAGTTCGAGCACGTGGTCCAGGTGATCCAGGCCCACGCCCTCCACCGGTCGGAGGCCCACGGCCTGGCGGGGGCGGTGCTCGACACCGAGTGGGTCCACCTCGGCTTCAACTCGGTGCTCCTGGTGGCGTTGCTGATGGCCCTGGCCGGCTACGGGTGGCGCCGCCTGGCCGCCGGAGGCCTGGGGGGGATGGTGCTCCTGGCCGGGACGGCCCTGCAGGGCTACCACCAGGTCGAGCACCTGGTGAAGATCTTCCAGCACGTCACCCTGGGCTCCACCCCGGCCCCGGGGATTCTCGGACAGTCTTTCGACCTGGTCTGGCTGCACTTCTCCATCAACCTGGTGGTGACCGGCGCCGTGCTGGTCGGTTTCTTGGCGCTGGGGACGCTCTCCGACCTGCGGAGCGCCCGGCCCAAGTTGCTCCCCATCCGGGCTCGGTGAGGCCCACTCCCTTTTGCGTCGGGATCATCGGCTTCGGCAACGTGGCCCAGCGCCATCACCTGACCGGCCTCCGGGCCCAGCCCGACGATGTGCGGGTGGTGGCCGTCGCCGAGCCGGTCCCGGCATTGCGGGAGCTGGCCAAGGAGCTGCTCGGGCTGGACGATCCGGACGTGCACGAGAGCCCCATCGAGCTGCTGGCCCGGCCCGACGTCGACGTCGTGGACGTGTGCGTGCCTCCCCAGGCACGGCGGGACATCGTGGTGGCGGCGGCGGAGGCCGGGAAGCACATCATCGCCGAGAAGCCGCTCGCCGCCATCCCCAAGGAGGCCGAGGAGATGGTGGAGGCAGCCCGGCGGGCCGGGGTGATGCTGGCCATGGCCCACAATTACGTCTTCTTCCCGGAGTTCCAGGCGGCCCGAGCGGTCATCGAAGCCGGCGAGCTGGGCCGGATCGAGGTGGTGACCCTCGACTACCTGGGGGTCGAGGACCGGCCCGGCAGCCCCCTCTACCGGCCCCGCTGGCGCCACGACGCCCGGGAGGCGGGCGGCGGAGTCCTGATGGACATGCTCCATCCCGTCTATCTGGCCGAGTTCCTGCTCGGGAGACCCGTCGAGCGGGTCTCCGCCTACGTGACGGGCCGGGCGCCGGAGGCGTCGGTGGAAGACCTGGCCCTCTGCCGGCTGGAGACGGCCGCCAACGTGGCGCTGGTCAATGTGGGCTGGGGTGTCGGCCCGGGGGGCGCGCAGGTGAGCGGGACCGAGGGGTTCCTCAAGATCCGCTATCAGGAGGGGCGCAGCATGCCTTTCTATCCGCTGGAAGAAGTGGAACTGGTGAGGGCGGACGGGCGGCGCCGTCTGGACGTGGCGATGGGAGGCTCGTCCCACGCCGGGGTGTTCGCCGACCTCGCCCAGGCGCTGCGGGAGGGGCGCCCTCCCTTCGCCACCGGCCAGGACGGCCTCCGGGTGCTGGAGACGGTGATGGCCGTCTACGAATCGGGCGTGCTCCAGCGAACCATCCGGGTGCCGCTGGACCGGACCGATCCCTTGTATCTCTTCGGCCTGGCCGGCTTGTCCCAGATGGCGCAATCGGCAGGGTGATGCAGCTCGGCCTCTACACCGATTCGGTCTCCGCCTTCAGCCTGGAGGAGGCCCTCGACCTGGCGGCCGAGGTGGGGGCCGCCGGGATCGAGATCGCCGCCGGCGGACAGTCCTCCGCCCCGCACATGGAGATCGACCGGCTGCTCGAGGATGGCCGGGCGCGGGAGCGCTTTGCGGCCGCCTGCGAGGAGCGGGGCCTGCGCATCGCCGCCCTCAACTGCTCGGCCTGGCCGCTCCACCCGGTCAAGGACGCCCCTCATCAGGAGTTGATCCGCAAGGTGATCCGGCTGGCCTCGCTGCTCGGGGTGCCAAAGATCGTCACGATGTCGGGGACCCCGGGCGACGGCCCAGGGGCCACCTTCCTCAACTGGGTCTGGTACCCGTGGCCGGAGGAAGGCGTGGAGCTGCTGGAGCGCCAGTGGGACCAGGCGGTCCCCGTCTGGCAGGAGCTGGCCGCGCTGGCCATCGACCAGGGCGTCGAGCGGATCGCCCTGGAGCTGCATCCCCTCCACCTGGTCTACAACGTCCCCAC
The DNA here is from genome assembly GCA_050742155.1 of Acidimicrobiia bacterium. GTDB lineage: Bacteria > Actinomycetota > Acidimicrobiia > Spongiisociales > JALYHC01 > JBOGFC01. The sequence continues at coordinate 14,890 of JBOGFC010000048.1, read as the reverse complement.
CCTGATCCGGATGCGGGAGGCGGTGGGAGAGGTGATCGGCGCCAATGTGGACCCCAGCCACATGTTCTGGCAGCAGATGGATCCGGTGACGGTGGTGCGGGCGCTGGGGCCGGCCGTGCACCACGTCCACCTCAAGGACACCGAGCTGGTGGCCGGCCAGGTCGCCCTGGCCGGAGTGCTGGACAACCGCCCCTTCGAGCCGCCGGAGGGCCGGGCCTGGGTGTTTCGCACCATCGGGCGCTCGCACGGCGCCCGGTTCTGGTCGGGCTTCCTCGGCGCCCTGGCCGAGGTGGGCTACGACGACGTGCTCTCCATCGAGAACGAGGATCCCGACCAGCCGCAAGCAGAAGGAGTGCGGGAGGCGGCCGCCTTCATCCGGCCGCTGCTGGCCGAGTACGACGGGCTCCCCCCTGCTCCCTGAGCGAAACTCAGCCCCCGAGCGGTGCCCAGACCAGGGTATCGGGATGGAATTGGCTCCAGGCAAACCAGAACGCCTCGTGGGAGGGGAGTGGGGTGCCGTCTTCGCTCTCGGCGCGCAGACCTCCCCCGTCGGACACCACCCGAATGCCCCCCACGGTTACCGGACGCCCTTCGGCCAGGGCGGCCCGGGCGCCGGCCGCCGGGAAGGCCACCGGGGTGCCGTCGGGAGCGATCACTCCCACCACCTGCTCCTGGACTGGCAGGCGGGGATCCACGTCACCGATCGGGAAGATGGGCCCCGCATCGTCTCGCCCTCCCAGAGGGTCGGCCGGGTAGCTACGTCCGATGCCTCCATCCTCGGCCACGATGGTGGTCTCGGGATGCTCCTCCTTCCATTCCCCCCAGGTGCTGGTGAGCAGGGTGACCTGGGGGAGGGTCACCTCCCGCTCCGCCAGCGGGCCGGAAACCGCCTCCCCCGTGAAGGTGTCGAGGATCGAGGTGGTCCGCAGGTCGTACATCACTTTGTTGGAGCGGTGCAGCAGCCCCGAGGTGCGGAGCACCAGCGGCTCCAGCCCGGCGGCGGAGACCGCGTCGGTGAGGTAGGCCTGGGCAGAGCCGCAGAGCGTGCAGTAGGGGATGCCCAGCCGGCGTCCCCCGACCGTGTCGTTCACCATCTCGTGCACCTCCATGATGTTCCTTGGATAGGCGCGGGCCTCGCCGTTCATCACCAGCCCGAAGACGATCTCGTGGTCCGGGTACCACCCTCCTTCCTCCGCCGGTGTCACGCCCGGGTCGTCCAGGGCGGGGATGCACCCGCGCGGGCAGGGATCGGGGTCCCCCAGTGGGCGGTCGTCGATGAGCACGCCGCCCCAGCTCACCAGGCGCCAGTCGATGTCCGCCCCGGGATCGAAGAAGGGCTCCCAACGAGGCTCCACCAGGAGGTAGACCGCCCGCTTCCAGCCCAGGTAGCCGGGGGGTGCGGGCAGGTCCCAGGCGATGAGGTGGTTGCTGGCCTCCACCCACGGGACTTCCTCCACCAGGGAGATCCCCATCACCTGCTCGAGGGAGGAGACCAGGGTTTCGTAGAAGGGGGAGGCGGGCAGGGCGAAGCGGAGGACGTCGGCCAGCACCCAGGCCACCCGGGGATCCTCTGCTTCGCCCAGAGCCTCTATGGCGTCGAGCTGAGGCTGGGCGCCCAGCGACCCCACCAGGTCGTCCACAGCTTGCTGCAGGGGAGAGTCGAGCGGCCCGCTGGGGGCGGCCGGGGCGGGCGGATAGGCTGAGGGGAAGGTGGTCGGCGGGACGCTCCCGACGCTGCAGGCCACGCCCAGTGCGAGAAGCATCGAGGCGGCTGGTGTGCGCATCGCCAACGCAGTCTGGCAGACCGGGTCAAGACCGGAGCTCGTAGGCCTTCCCAACTCTCCCAGAGGGAGGGGGGAGCTCTGGACCCCGTTATGGTGAGCTCATGTCAGGCAAGCTGATCGTGGTGGCCAATCGTCTGCCTCTTGAACGTAAGCGAGGAGAGTGGGTGACCAGCCCGGGAGGCCTGGTTTCGGCGCTGGCCCCGGTGCTGCAGGACTCGAAGGGGGCCTGGGTGGGCTGGACCGGGGTGGCCGGCTCGAGTGCCCCGGAGGCCTTCGAGCACGAGGGCATCACCCAAGTTCCGGTGCCGCTCACCCGAACGGAGATGGAGAACTACTACTACGGGTTCTGCAACGGCACCCTGTGGCCCCTCTACCACGACGCGGTGCGTCGGCCTGAGTTCCATCGGCATTGGTGGCGCCCCTACCAGAGGATCAACCGGCGCTTCGCCGAGGTGGCCGCCGAGATCGCCGAGCCCGGGGACCTGGTGTGGGTGCACGACTACCAGCTGCAGCTGGTGCCGGCCATGCTCCGCGAGCTGCATCCCGATGTCCGAATCGGCTTCTTCCTCCACATCCCCTTCCCGGCGGTGGAGCTCTTCGGCCAGCTCCCCTGGCGAAGGCAGATTCTGGAGGGCCTGATGGGGGCCGACGTGGTGGGGTTGCACACCCGCCTCATCGCCCAGAACTTCCTGCGAGCCGCTCGCCAGCTCACCTCGGCCGCCGGGACCGGGGGGACCCTCGAGTTCGGGGGGCGGGAGATCCTGGTCGACAACTTCCCGATCTCCATCGACTTCGCCTACTACGACCGCCTGGCCCGCTCTCCCGAGCTGGCCGGCCGGGCCCGGCGGCTCCGTCGCCAGCTGGGGGAGCACCGCACCATCATCTTTGGCGTGGACCGCCTCGACTACACGAAGGGGATCGACCTCCGCCTGCGGGGACTGGAGACCCTGTTCGAGCGCCGGCCCAAGCTGGTCCGAGACGTGGCCTTCGTGCAGGTCGCCTCGCCCAGCCGGGAGCTCAAGACCGAATACGCCCAGATGCGCACCCGCATCGAGCAGCTGGTGGGCCGAATCAACGGACGCTACGGGCGCCCCGACCACGTCCCGGTCCACTACCAGTACCGGAGCATGCCGACCGAGGATCTGGTGCCTTATTACCTGGCGGCCGACGTGATGGTGGTCACCCCCCTTCGGGACGGGATGAACCTGGTGGCCAAGGAGTACGTGGCCACCAGGACCGACGACTCGGGAGCGCTGGTGCTCTCCGAGTTCACCGGCGCCGCCCATGAGCTGCTCCACGCCGTTCAGGTGAACCCCTTCGACGTCGACGGCCTGGCCTCGGCCCTGGAGACCGCCATCGAGCTGCCGGAGGAGGAGAAGCGGCGGCGCATGGCCGCCCTGCGGCGCACCGTGCGGACCAACGACGTCTTCCGGTGGGCCGATTCCTACCTGGAGGCCCTGCGCGGCTGATGGACCCTCTCCGGGCCCTTCCCGAGCTGGCCCGAGCCCCCTCCCTGCTGGTGGTCTGCGATTACGACGGGACCCTCTCTCCGATCGTGGATGATCCGGCCCGCGCCTTCCCGCAGGCCGGGGCCATCGAGGCGCTGCGAGGGCTGGCCGAGGTCCCGGGGACACGGGTGATGGTCGTCTCCGGCCGGGCGCTCGCCGACCTGACCCGGCTGACCGGGCCGCTGGGGGAGATTGGGGCCATCGGGAGCCACGGAGCGGAGCCGGGCTTCACCCCCGCCCCGGCCAAGGGCCGGGATCGGATCGTCGCCGAGCTGGAGCAGATCGCCGCCCGGTTCGCCGGGAGCCGTCTGGAGGTCAAGCCGGCCGGGGTGGCCTTCCACTACCGACAGGTGGCGCCGGAGCGGTTAGAGAAGCTCCTGGAGGCCCTGGGCCGGGTCGCGGCGCCCTCCCTCAAGCACGGCAAGAAGGTGGTGGAGCTCTCGGCGGTGGAGGCCGACAAGGGAAGCGCCCTCGACCAGGTCCGGGGGGAGTCAGTGGTCGCCTATCTCGGGGACGATCTCACCGACGAGGACGCCTTTGCCCGGCTCCGGGAAGGTGACGTAGGGATCAAGGTCGGGGAGGGAGAGTCCCTCGCCCCCTATCGCCTGGCCGATCCAGCCGCGGCGGTGCGGTTCCTCAGGGGCCTGGCACGAGCTCGGGCGAAGCGATTCCTTCCCCCTTCAGGGGGGCAATTCCCTCCCCCTTCGGGGGAGCGTTAGGCAACGCGCAATTCCCTCCCCCTTCGGGGGAGGGTTAGGGAGGGGGGTCCCGGGCGCTCCCCAGTGTCATCAGGGTCCCCACCCCGCCCAGAACCAGCAGCACCCCGATCCACTGCAGGGAGGCCAGCCGCTCGGCGAAGAGCAGGAAAGCCCAGAGGACCGTGGCCATCGGCTGGAGGAGCAGCATCACCGAGGTCTCCAGGGCGGGCAGGCGGGGCAGGGCACGGGTGACCAGGAGCCACCCGAATACTTGTACCAGCAGCGCCAGGGCGAGCAGCCAGCCGTGGGCCGGCCAGGCGAGGCGCAGACTGAAGCCGGGGTCCACCACCCCGAAGGCGACCGTGCCCAGCATGGCCCCGAAGGTGGCGTCGAGCAGCGGCCCGGCCGGGGGTGCCAGGACGCGATTGGAGGCCCGGATGGCGAGGAGGAACCCCGCGTAGGAGGCGCCGGCCGCCACCCCGAAGATCACCCCCGCCTGGGGGTCGGCACCGTAGGCGTCGGCCCTACCCAAGCCGGAGATGAGGGCGACGCCGGTGAACACCAAGGGGACCATGAAGGCCACCAGGCGGGTGGGGCGCTCCCGGTGGAGCACCCATGCGGCCGCCCCCACGAAGACCACCTGGGTGTTGGCCAGCACGGTGCCCAGCCCGGCCCCGATCAGCTCGATGGCCCGATGCCAGAGGACCAGGTCCAGGGCGAGGAGCAGCCCCGCCCCGAGGGCCACCAGACGGTCCGACCGACTGCGCCGGTCCTGTCGACGGCGGTAAAGGGCCCAGATGATGAAGAGCACCGGCACGGCGTAGCCGGTGCGGAAGAAGGCGGCGGTGGCCGGGGAGACCGCCGCCAGTCGGAAGAAGATCGCCGAGAAGGAGATCGCCAGCACCCCGGCCACGGCCAGCAGCCTCGTCATGGCCGCATTCTGGCGGCCAGCTGAACCGCAGTTTGGGAGCGGATCTCCCCTTCCCCCCCGGGAGGGGGTTGGGAGCGGATCTCCCCCTCCCCCCGGGAGGGGGTTGGGGGGAGGGCTCCTATATCTCCTGGGTTTCCTGGGTGTCCGGGGGAGCGGGTTTCATCCTCCGCCTGCTCGGCCGCTTGGGGGGCTCGCTCCCGGCGGCGCTGGCCTCCTCCTGGACGCGGGGGAACTCGGTCTCCAGGCGACGGAGCGCCTGTTCCCACTTGGCCCGCATGGGGATCACCCCGCCACCGCCGATGGCGATGATGGCCGAGCCGACCACCAGGGCGAGGATGGCGATGAACAGGGCGTTGATGATGTCCTCGGCGATCTCCAGCTGGTCCAGGGCGGCGAAGATGCCCACCGTCAGGATGGCCACCGCCGCGCCGGTGGCCAGCAGGTGCCCGTAGCTGAGGTTGCTGAGGGCGGTGTCGACCACGTCCCGGACCGCGGCGGCGATGGCCGAGGCCACCACGATGATGACGATCGCCGCGAACACCTTGGGCAGGTAGGCGATCACCCCTTCCAGCAGCGCGCTCACCGGGTTGGGACCGAACACTCCGAAGGCCAGCTGCAGGACGAAGAGGAAGACCAGGTAGAAGACCAGCTTGGCCAGGAAGTCGCTGGCGTCGTAGGGGGTCCGCTCGAGCGCCCTCCGCACCACGCCCCGCTCGGCGGCCCGGTCGAAGCCGATCCGCTCCAGCACCCTCTCCACCACCTGGGCGATGATCCTGGCCACGATGTAGCCCACCACCAGGATGAGCAGGAAGACGAGGAACTTGGGGACGAAGAACGCCACCCGCTGCCAGGCCTGCTGCAGGCCATCCCGAAAGCCGTCGACTTGGAACATGTCCACCTCCTCGACCACGAGGCCCCGCGGCCCCCACTCGCCGGCCACCCTAGAAGGTCGCCGCCTTCGGTGTCGCCTCCGGAAAAGCCGGGCGGCCCGTCCCGAGCGACCCTCTATCGTGGACCGCCGCATGTCCGAGCCTCTCGTGGAAGCCCAGCGCCTCACCAAGCGCTTCGACGACCTGACGGCCGTCGATGGGATCGACCTCGGCATCTGGCCCGGCGAGTCGTTCGGGTTCCTGGGGCCCAACGGGGCCGGCAAGACCTCCACCATGCGGATGATCGGGGCGGTCTCGCCCGTCACCGACGGCTATCTGCGTGTGCTGGGGAGGGACCCGGCCACCCATGGGGCCGAGATCCGGGCCCGCCTGGGGGTGGTTCCCCAGGATGACACGTTGGACAGCGAGCTGACCGTGGAGGAGAACCTCTACATCTACGGCCGCTACCACGATATGCCCCGGCCGCTGATCGAAGAGCGGATCGCCGAGCTGCTGGCCTTCGTGCAGCTGGCCGAGCGGCGCTCCAGCAAGGTGGAGCCGCTCTCGGGAGGGATGAAGCGGCGCCTCACCATCGCCCGGGGCCTCATGAACGAGCCGGAGCTGCTCATCTTGGACGAGCCCACCACCGGTCTCGACCCCCAGGCCCGCCACCTGGTGTGGGACCGCCTCTACGGGCTCAAGCAGCGGGGGGTGACGCTGATCATCACCACCCATTACATGGACGAGGCCGAGCAGCTCTGCGACCGGCTGGTGATCATGGACAAGGGCAAGATCGTGGCGGAGGGCTCTCCCGCCCGCCTTATCCAGGCCCACTCCACCCGGGAGGTGGTGGAGCTCCGCTTCCCCGCCGGGGAGCAGGAGGAAGTGGTCGGCCGGCTGGACGGGCTGGCCAAGCGATCCGAGGTGCTGCCCGACCGGGTGCTGCTCTACACCGACGATGCCGACGGGACGCTGGGCGTGGTGCAGGAGCGGGGGATCCGGCCGGAGAGCACGCTGGTGCGGCGCAGCACCTTGGAGGACGTGTTCCTGCGCCTCACCGGCCGCACCTTGGTGGAGTGATGGCCACCCCGATGGCCCTGCGGGTGCTGGAGGGTCAGGCCCGCGTCTACCGGCACGTGTGGAAGGGCAGCCTGGCCTTCACCTTTCTCAACCCGGTGCTCTACCTGGCGGCGATGGGTCTCGGGCTGGGCACGCTGGTGGACCAGGGGCCGGCCGGGCTGGAGGTGCCCTACCTGGTGTTCCTCGCCCCGGGCCTGCTGGCCGCCCAGGCCATGCAGGTGGGGACCGGGGATGGATCCTGGCCGGTGCTGGCCGGCATCAAGTGGACCAAGTCCTATCACACCGCCCTGGCCACCCCGGTGGGGACCGGCGACCTGGTGAACGGCCACCTGGGGTGGGTGACGGTCCGGCTGCTGATGACCGCCTTCGCCTTCGTGACGGTGACCGCCGCCTTCGGGGCGGTGGAGCTCCTCCCCGGCCTGGCGGCGGTGGCCCCGGCGGTGCTCACCGGGCTGGCCTTCGCCGCTCCGGTGACCGCCTACAGCGCCACGCTGAAGGACGCGACCGGCCTCACGGCCCTGTTCCGCTTCGGGATCGTGCCGATCTTCCTCTTCTCCGGGACCTTCTTCCCGGTCGGGCAGCTGCCCGGCTGGCTGCAACCGGTCGCCTTCCTCACCCCCCTGTGGCATGGCGTGGAACTGTGCCGGGGAGTGGCGCTGGGGACCGGCACCGCCCTCCATCCGGCCCTGCACGTCGGCTACCTGGCCGCCTGGTTCGCAGTGGGCTGGTGGCTGGCGGCCCGCAACCTGAAGCGGAGGCTGTGGGTGTGACCAGCGGCACTCTGCTCGCCCGGGTGGTGCCGGTAGAGGTGCTGGGCAGCCGGCGGGCCCGGCATCTGTTGGAGCGCAACGTGCTCGTCTACCGGCACGCCTGGATAATCCTCTTCTCGGGCTTCTTCGAGCCGCTCTTCTACCTGTTCTCGCTGGGGGTGGGGCTGGGCCCGCTGGTGGGGGAGGTGGCCGGGCCGGGAGGCCGAGCGGTCTCCTATGCCGCCTTCGTGGCGCCCGCCCTGTTGGCCGCCTCGGCCATGAACGGGGCGGTCTACGAGTCGACCTTCAACATCTTCTTCCGCCTTCGCTACGACAAGATCTACGACGCCATGCTGACCACCCCGCTCGGCCCGGGGGACGTGGCGGTGGGGGAGATCGCCTGGTCGCTCATCCGGGGGGCCCTGTACGCGGCCGGGTTCCTGGTGGTGATGGTCGGGCTGGGCCTGCTCCCCTCGCTGTGGGGGGTGCTGGCCTTGCCGGCCGCCCTGCTGATCGGGTTCGCCTTCGGGGCGGTGGGCATGGCGGCCACCACCTTCATGCGCAGCTGGCAGCACTTCGACCTGGTCAACCTGGTCACCCTGCCGCTCTTTTTGTTCTCGGCGACCTTCTACCCGCTCAGCGTCTACCCGGAGCCGGTCCGGTTGATCGTCCAGCTCTCGCCCCTCTACCACGGGGTGGCACTGATCCGAGCCCTCACCCTGGGAAGCGTCGACCTCTCCCTGGCCGGCCACGCGGCGTTCCTGGTGGCGATGGGAGTGGTCGGCCTGGCGGTGGCCTCCCGCCGCATCGGCAAGCTGCTATTGGCCTGAGGCACCCCGCCACAGGTTCTGGCGCGCGAATGTCGGGCGGTAGCCCGAAGATTGCGCGCCAAAACGGTCTTGGCACATCCGTTGACGCCCCCCGGCCGCCCTTGATATGCTGATTTCGGACCCCGATACGGCATTTCGCTGTATGAAATGCACCTTTCGGGACGACGAGGGGCGAGCGAGGAGGAGCGTCGCGATGAGTGCCAAACCCAGATTCGGAATCATGTCGATGGCCTTGGTGCTGGTCCTGGGAGCGTGTGGCGGGAGCCCCACGGCCGGCACCCAAGCCCCCGGCGCCACCGCCGCCCCGGGTACCGACACCACCTCGGCGGCGGTGGGCGAGGGGGCGGCGCAGGCCAAGCTGGAATGCTCCAACCTGGCCTACGGCGGAGATGGCCCGGCCAACATCGCCTATATGCCCCCGGCCACCGAGTTCCCCTACTACATCGCCATCGGCGAGGGGCTGAAGGCCAAGGCGGCCGAGCTGGGCCACGAGACCTTCATGCTGGCCCCCCAGAGCGGCGCCGACATCGCCGGGCAGATGGGGATGATCCAAGACGTTCTCACTCAGGACGTCGACGCCATCATCCTCTCCACCCATGACGAGCAGGCGGCCGCCCCGCTGGTGAAGCAGGCCACCGACGCCGGGGTGGCGGTGGTGATCGTCAACTCCGACATCGCCGACTTCCCCACCCCCGTGCACGGCGTGGTCGGCTACCAGCAGCGGGCTGGCACCCACAAGATCGGCGACTACGCCATCGAGCTGGTCGGTGGGGAGGCCAAGGTCGGCATCATCGAGGGGCTGCCCGGCTACCACTCCACCGAGCGGATCGGCGGCTTCCTGGACGCCATCGCCGATCAGCCCGGCATGGAGGTGGTGGCCAGCTTGCCCGGCAACTGGAACGTAGAGGGCGGCAACCAGGCCGGCCGGGACCTGCTCCAGGCCAATCCCGAGGTCGAGATGATCATGACCGCCAACGACTACATGTCGATCGGCGCCAACATCGCCGCCAAGGAGTTGGGGCGGGACGACGTGGTCATCCTCGGCAACGACGGGGATACCCAGGCGCTGGAGGAGATCGCCGCCGGCGAGTGGCAAGCTACCGTCAACACCACTCCCTACCTGATGGGGGAGGCGGTCATGGAGGTGACCGACGGCTGCTTGAAGGGCGCCTTCGACGGCTTCTACGTGGAGACGCCCACCGTTATTGTCGACGAGACGAACGTCATGGAGTACATCTGCCAGCCCGACACCCTCTACCCGCCTCTCTCCAAGGACTACGACTGCTGAGCGACCGGGAGGAGCCGAACGCCGCACCCCTGTGGAGGCTGGAGGAGATATCGAAGGCCTTCCCGGGGGTGCAGGCGCTCGACCGGGTGTCCCTCGAGCTCCGACCGGGGGAGATCCATGCCCTGGTGGGGGAGAACGGCAGCGGCAAGTCGACGCTGGCGAAGGTCCTCTCCGGGGTCCACCAGCCCGATTCGGGCCGGCTGCTGCACCGCGACGAGCCGGTGGAGGTGCGGAACCCGTACGCGGCGCGGGGCCGCGGGGTGGCCACCATCCACCAGGAGTTCTCGTTGGTCCCCTCCCTCAGCGTGGCGGAAAACGTCTACCTGGGGCGCTTGCCCCGCCGGGCCGGCTGGGTCGATTGGGGATCGGCCCGCTCGGGGTCCCGCCGGGCACTGCAGCGGTTGGGCATCGAGCTCGACCCGGACCGGCCGGTGGACTCGCTGTCGGTCGCCGAGCAGCAGCTGGTGGAGATCGCCAAGGCCATCTCCCTCGACATGTCGCTGCTCATCCTCGACGAGCCCACCGCCGCCCTCGGCCCCGGGGAGACCGAGCGGCTGCACGGGGTGATCCGCCTGCTCGCCTCCCAGGGCACCGCCGTGCTCTACATCTCCCATCGCCTGGACGAGGTCCTGCAGGCCTGCAACGTGGTGACGGTGATCCGAGACGGCCGGGAAGTGGGCACCGTGCCCAGGGCCGATGTCACGATGCGGCAGGTGATCCGCATGATGATCGGCGCCGACCTGGAGGAGTACTACCCCCACCAGAAGGATGAGTTCGGCCGGCGGGCCCGGCTGGAGGTACAGGGCATCTCCACCGTCGACAAGGTGCGGAGGGCGAGCTTCTCGGTGGCCGCCGGGGAGGTGCTGGGCTTGGGTGGGGTGGTGGGCTCCGGTCGCACCGAGATCGCCCGGGCCCTGTTCGGCCTCGATCGGCTGATGGCCGGGGAGATCCGCCTCGACGGCCTCCCCCTCGAGCTGGGCAGCCCGGCCGACGCCATCCGCGCCGGCATCGCCTACCTCCCCGAGAACCGCCGGGCGGACGGCCTGTTCTTCAACTTCCCGGTCCCCCCCAACGTGACCATGGCCGCCCTGGACAAGGTCAAACGAGGGCCGGTGCTCAGCCTGCGGGCCGAGCGGTCCCAGGCCGGTGAGCTCGTGGAGGAGCTGGACATCCAGGGCCGAGTGACCGATCGGAGCGTACGGTTTCTCTCCGGCGGCAACCAGCAGAAAGTGGTGCTAGGGCGCTGGCTGTTCTCGGAAGCCCGTCTATTGATCCTCGACGAGCCGACCCAGGGCATCGACGTCCAGGCCAAGCTGGAGGTGTACCGAGTGATCAGCCGGCTGACTCGAGGCGGGGCCTCGGTCATCCTGATCAGCTCTGACTATCCGGAGCTGCTGGCCATCAGCGACCGGGTAGCGGTGGTGCGAGACGGGACCGTGGTGCACCTCGCCGAAGCCGGGGCCCTCACCGAGCACGAGCTGGTGGAGATGGCCTCGGGGGGCCTGGAGGCGGCCTCGTGAACCGGGTCCTGCGCCGCCTGGGCGACTCGCTGTCCTCGCAGCTGGCCGGGCCCTTCCTGATCATGCTGGGCATCGCCGGGCTGGTGTCCCTCACCACCGACCGCTTCCTCGACGGTCAGAACCTCATCAACGTGTCCCTGCAGGTGGCCATCGTGGCGATCGTGGCCATCGGGGCCACCATCGTCATCCTCACCGCCCAGATCGACCTCTCCTCGGGCTCGCTGGTGGCTCTCACCACCGTGATCATGGCCGGGCTGGTCAAGAACCTCGGACTGCCGGTCTCCCTGGCCGTGCTGTCCATGCTGCTGATGGGGGCGGCCCTCGGCCTGGTGAACGGGATCTTCTCCAGCTACGGGCGGATCCCCTCGTTCATCTTCACCCTGGGCACCCTCTCCATCTTTCGGGGCCTGGCCTTCCTCTACACCGGGGGCACCCCGATCTTCTCGGTCTCCCCCCGTCTCAACCCGCTCTTCTACGGCCAGCTCCTCGGCCTCTCCTACCCCTTCATCTACGTGGTGGTGCTCTACACGCTGGCCCACCTCTACCTCCGCTACACCGAAGGGGGCCGCCAGATGTATGCGGTGGGAGGCAACGAGTCGGCCGCCCGCCTCTCGGGGATCAGCGTCAACTGGGTGCGCACCAAGGCCTTCGTGATCGCCGGGACCACCGCCGCCCTGGGCGGGGTGCTGCTCACCGCCCGCCTCGACTCCGGCTCCCCCAACTACGGGGTGGGGATGGAGCTCATGGCGATCGCCGCGGCGGTGATCGGTGGGGCCAGCCTGTTCGGCGGCCAGGGACACATCGTGGCCACCCTGTTCGGGGCGCTCACCATCGTCATCGTCCAGAACGGCCTCAACCTCAACGCGGTGCCGGCCGCCTGGCAGAACATCACCCTGGGGATCATCATCGCCGCCGCGGTGGGAGTCGACATGTGGCGAGGCGAGCTGGGGCGCCTGCTGCGCCGGGTGGCACGGCGGGGCCTCGCCCGCCCGCCCACCGAGGAGCCGGTGCGCGAGGCCCAGGAGCTGGAGCAGGTGGGCGGTCGGACGGCGAGGAACCGATGAGCCGGCCGGCCTCGGGTGACGGCTACACGGTGCGGGCGGTGGTGCGGGCCGCCTCGCTGCTCGACCTGCTCCGCAGCCAGAACGGGGGAGCCACTCTGGACCAGCTGGCGAGCGGCTCCGGCCTGGCCAAGCCCACCGCCTTCCGCCTGCTCCGCACCCTCGAGCAGGAGAGGCTGGTGGAGCGGGTGGCGGGCTCCGAGCAATACCGGCTGGGCCTGCGCTGCCTGGAGCTGGGCCAGGCCTACCTGGAGCAGGTCGACCTGCGCAAGGAGGCGGCTCCGGTGCTGGCCGCCTTGCGGGACCGCTTCGACGAGACCGTCCACCTGGCGGTGCTGGACGACGACTACCGCGTGGTCTACCTGGAGAAGCTGGAGACCCGCCGGGCGGTGGGGATCATGATGTCCCGAGTGGGCCGCACCGCTCCGGCCCACTGCACCGGGCTGGGCAAGGCACTCTTGGCCTGGAGCCCCGGGGACCCAGTGGCGGAGCTGGAGCGGCGGGGGGCGTTACAGGTCTTCACCGCCAACACCATCGCCGAGCCTGACGCCCTGCGGGCCGAGCTCCGCCGGATCCGGGAGCGGGGTTTCTCACTCGACCTCGAGGAGCACGAGCCGGGGGTGCGCTGCGTGGCCACCCCGATCCGAGTGCCCCAGGAAGGAGTGGTGGCCGCCCTCTCCATCGCCGGTCCGGCCGGGCGCCTCCCGGAGAAGCGTCTCCGCGGCGAGCTGGCCGAGGCCACCATGGCCGCCGCCCAAGAGGTGAGCCGCCGCATGGGGGGCAGCTGAGGTGCGCGTGGTGGCGGTGGATTCCGGGACCACCTCCACCCGGGCCTGGGTGGTCGATGAGGGCCGGGTGGGAGCCCAGGCATCGGTGCGAGCCGGGGCCAGGGACCTGGTGGGGGGGCGAGGGTCGGATTGGCTGGCCGGGCGGGTGCGGGAGGTGGCCGAGCGGGCTCTCTCCGAGGCGCAGCTCTCCTGGGAGGAGGTGGAGGCGGTGGTGGCCTTCGGGATGATCACCTCCGAGCTGGGACTGGAGGAGCTTCCGCACCTCAAGGCCCCGGTCGATAGGCAGGCCCTGGCCGGAGGGCTGGAGGAACGGGCCTACCCGGAGCACCTGCCCGTTCCCATTTTCCTGGTGCCGGGGGTGCGCTACGAGGGGGACGGGGCGGTGGCCCAGGCCGACTTCATGCGCGGGGAGGAGACCGAGGTGGTCGGGGCGCTGGAAGCCGGGACGGCCCAGCCCCCTTTCCTGCTCCTCTCCACCGGTTCGCACAGCAAGTTCGTGCTGGTGGACCCAGAAGGGCGGATTGCCTGGAGCTTCACCACCTTGAGCGGGGAGCTGGTGTGGGCCCTCCACCGGGAGACCATCCTGGCCGGGCTGATCGACCCCCAGGCCGGTCTCGACCATGGGCAGGCGGTGGAGGAGGGAAGCCGGGTCGCTCGGGAGGCCGGGCTGAGCCGGGCCCTGTTCGTCACCCGGCTGCTCAACCGGCTGGAGGGAGTCGATCCGGCGGCCTGCTCGGCCTTCGTGCACGGGGCGGTGGCCGAGTCGGACCTGGCCTCCTTGGAGCGTGCCCTCCCGACCGGTCGCCCCGAGGAAGTCTTGCTCACCGGCTCGGGAGCACTGGCCGACTCCTACCGGCACCTTCTGGAGGGTCGGGAATGGGTGCGGCGGGTGCGGGTGGTCGAGCATCCCCTGGGAGCGATGGGAGCATGGGCCCTCTACGCCGGCCGCCGTTAGGGGACCAGCACCGCCCGTCCCCGCACCCGCCCCTCGTGGAGGTCCATGAGCGCCCGGTTGGCCTCGGCCAGCGGGTACTCCTGGATGACCAGCTCCACCCGGCCGGCCCGGGCCAGGGCCATCAGCTCCTCGAGCTCCCGGTAGGTCCCGCCCAGATTGCCGACGATGCGCTTCTCGCTGCCGATCATGGCCATGGTGGGCACCTCCAGCATCCCCCCGTACCCGACGATGTGGTAGGTGCCGCCGTTGCGGGTCATGGCGAAGGCCTGCCCGGGCACGGCGCCCTCCGCCACGAAGTCGATGACCACCTCGGCCCCCCGACCCCCGGTCAGCTCCAGTACCCGCTCCACCGACTCCGGCCCGCCCCGCACCACCTCATCGGCCCCCAGCTCGCCGGCCAGGCGAAGCGGCTCCTCGGCCACGTCGATGGCCACGATGCGGGCCGGGCTGAGGGCTCGCAGGGCCTGGATCCCCACGTGGCCCAGCCCGCCCACCCCGATCACCACCGCCCAGGCATCCGGGGTGAGCTCCCGGGCGGCCCGCTTGGCGGCGTGGTAGCCGGTCAGGCCGGCGTCGGCATAGGGGGCGGCGTGCTTGGGCTCCATGCCCTCCGGCAGAGGGATCAGGTTGCGCTCCCTGGTGCGGAGGAGCTCGGCGAACCCCCCGTCGAGCTGGATGCCCTGCCAGACCAGGCTCTCGCAGAGGTTGTCGAGTCCCTCCCGGCAGCGGGAGCAGGTGCCGTCGCTCATCCCGGGGGCCACCACCACCGGGTCGCCCGGCTTGAAGCTGCTCACCCCGGAGCCCACCTCTTCCACCCAGCCGGCGTTCT
>JBOGFC010000047.1:0-3004 GCA_050742155.1 Acidimicrobiia bacterium | reverse complement strand
TCCACACCTCCACCCTCTACCTGATCGAGCCGCAGGTGGAGCTGGCCGAGAAGATCGCCGAGCTGTCGGGCATCCCCGATGCGAAGGTGTTCTTCACCAACCCCGGCACCGAGGCCATCGACACCGCCCTGCTGCTGGCCACCAGCTACCGGCGCTCCAACCAGATCTTGGCGCTCCGCAACAGCTACCACGGGCGGTCCTTCACGGCCATCGCCATCACCGGCACCCGCAGCTGGTCGGCCTCCAGCCTCTCTCCCGTCAGCGTGGCCTACGTGCACGGCGGCTACCGCTACCGGAGCCCCTTCGGAGCCCTGCCGGACGACCGGTACATCGCCGCCTGCGTGGACGACCTGCGGGACGTGATCAACGTGGCCACCGCCGGTGACGTGGCCTGCCTGATCGCCGAGCCCATCCAGGGGGTGGGCGGGTTCGTCACCCCGCCCGACGGGCTGCTGGGCGCCTTCAAGGAGGTCCTCGACGAGCACGGGATCCTCTTCATCTCGGACGAGGTGCAGACCGGTTGGGGCCGCACCGGGCAGCACTTCTGGGGCTACCAGGCGCATGGCATCGTCCCCGACCTCCTCACCTTCGCCAAGGGCCTCGGCAATGGGCTGGCCATCGGGGGGGTGGTGGCCCGGCCAGAGATCATGGACTGCCTGACCGCCAACTCGATCTCCACCTTCGGAGGCAACCCGCTGGCCACCGCCGGGGCGCTGGCCAACCTGGAGTACCTGCTGGAGGAGGACCTCCAGACCAACGCCCTCAAGGTCGGCCAGCGGCTGCAGACCGGGATCCGCGACCTGGGGGAGGAGATCGCAGTGATCGGCGAGGTGCGGGGCAAAGGCCTCATGATCGGGGTGGAGCTGGTGCGGCCGGGCGACAAGGAGCCCAACCCGGAGGTGACCGCCGAGGTGATGGAGCGGACCCGCCGAGGCGGCCTCCTGCTCGGGAAGGGTGGCTTGCACGGCAACGTGCTGCGCATCGCCCCGCCGCTCAGCCTGAGCCCCGAGGAGGCGGATGAGGGTTTGAAGATCCTGGCGACTGCATTCGAGCCGGGGGGCTTGGGCGGCAAGGCGGCCCGGACTTGACGAGGCTCTCAGCACCTTGCCGCCGACCCCCCAAAGAAGAGGAGGACGCATGAAGACCCTCATCAAGAACGGCATGGTGGTGACGGCCACCGACACCGTGGCGGCCGACGTGCTCATCGAGGACGAGCGGGTGGTGGTCATCGGGAGCGGCCTGGAGGTGGACTCGCACGCGGTCATAGACGCCAAGGATCGCTACGTGATCCCGGGAGGCATCGACGTCCACACCCACATGGAGCTCCCCTTCGGGGGGACCTTCGCCTCCGACACCTTCGAGACCGGCACCCGGGCTGCCGCTTGGGGCGGCACCACCACCATCATCGACTTCGCCGTGCAGACCAAAGGGCAGGCGGTCCGGGAGGGCTTCGAGGCCTGGATGGAGAAGGCCGACGGAGAGTGCGCCATCGACTACGGCTTCCATATGATCCTGGGCGAGGTCACCGACGAGTCCCTCAAGGAGATGGACGCCTTGATCGCCGACGGGGTGACCAGCTTCAAGATGTTCATGGCCTACCCGGGAGTCTTCTACTCCACCGACGGGGAGATCTTCCGGGCCATGCAGCAGGCCTCCGAGGACGGGGCCACCATCATGATGCACGCCGAGAACGGCCTCGCCATCGACGTGCTGGTGGCCCAGGCCGTGGCGGAGGGCCAGACCGACCCGGTCTACCACGGCCTGACTCGGCCTCCCTCCATGGAGGGGGAGGCCACCCACCGGGCCATCAAGCTGGCCGAGCTGGCCGGAGCCCCGCTCTACATCGTGCATCTCTCGGCGGCCGACGCCCTCTACGAGGTGACCGAGGCCCGCGACCTGGGGCAGAACGTGTTCGCCGAGACCTGCCCACAGTACCTGTTCCTCTCGCTCGACGACCTGGGGCGGGAAGACTTCGAAGGGGCCAAGTTCGTCTGCTCGCCGCCCCTGCGCCCGGCCGAGCATCAGGAGGAGCTGTGGGATGGGCTGCGCCGCAACGACCTGCAGGTGGTCTCCACCGACCACTGCCCCTTCTGCTTCAAGGATCAGAAGGAGCTGGGACGGGGAAACTTCGCCAAGATCCCCAACGGCCTGCCCGGCGTGGAGAACCGGATGGACCTGATCTTCCACGGCGGGGTAGTGCAGGGGAACCTCACCCTCAACCGGTGGGTGGAGGTGTGCGCCACCACCCCGGCCCGCATGTTCGGGCTCTACCCACAGAAGGGCACCATCGCCCCGGGGTCGGACGCCGACATCGTGGTCTACAACCCCACCGCCACCCAGACCATGTCCGCCGACACTCATCACATGAACGTCGATTACTCCTGCTACGAGGGGCTGGAGGTGACCGGTAAGGTCGAGACAGTGCTGTCGCGCGGCAAGGTGATCATCGAGAACGGCTCCTACAAGGGCAAGAAGGGGGACGGCCGCTACCTGGAGCGGGACCTGTGCCAATACCTGGTATAGGGGTAGACGGCCCCGGGGTTGAGCCGGCCTATCTCGAGCCCGAGATCTAACGGCGCACGAAGTCCCTCACTCCCAGGGAGGGCACGAAGTTGGGGGCATGCCGGGCCTTGGTGCCCTGCTCGAAGGCAAAGGTCAGCTTGATGAGCGTGGGTTCGCTCCAGGCCCGGCCCATGAACGACATGCCGACCGGAAGCTCCTCGTGGGAGAACCCCGCCGGCACCGTGATGTTGGGATACCCGGCCACGGCGGCCGGAGACGAGCTCCCGAACAGGAAGTGGTCTCCGTTGATGAGGTCGATCGTCCAGGGCGGGCTTCCGGTGGGGGCCACGATGGCGTCGAGGTCCAGCTCGTCCATGACCGCGTCGATGCCCTCCTCCCGGGCCAACCGGCGGGCGGCGCTCAGGGCTTCGAGGTAGGCGGGATCGGTGAGCGGGCCCTTCTCCT
Source organism: Acidimicrobiia bacterium (assembly GCA_050742155.1). Classification (GTDB taxonomy): domain Bacteria; phylum Actinomycetota; class Acidimicrobiia; order Spongiisociales; family JALYHC01; genus JBOGFC01. The sequence goes on along the minus strand of JBOGFC010000047.1, from coordinate 37 downwards.
GTGCCAGCAGGAAGATCTCCTGGTCGAAGAAGGGCAT
>JBOGFC010000046.1:0-21918 GCA_050742155.1 Acidimicrobiia bacterium | reverse complement strand
GATTCATTGGCACAACGAGACACCCCACGGAGGGCTCGCCTAGCCGGAAGAACCCCTGCTCACTTCCCCACAACAGACCAGCGCCACCCTGCGCCACGCGCCACCCGTGCGGAAAACGGGACTAGCGCGCCTCGTACGGGGCGCCGCGTTGACTAGGGGCGCACCAGGTAGACGACCAGCTCCAGGTGGTCCCCCTCTCCCCGGCCGAAGGCGACCCCGATGGTGGAGTTGAGGAAGGCCAGCTCCTCGTCGGCGGTCTCGAACTGCAGCAACTCGTTCGGCTCGGCCACTCCTCGCTCCGGGACGACCGATACCCCCATACCGCGGTAAGCCACCACCTGCTTGCCCTCGCCGATCCGTCCGTGGAGGTCAAGGGCCATGTTCCCGTCCCCCCGCACCGTCGCGTAGTCGACGCCGGTGACCGGTCGCTCGCCCTCCCAGTGCGAGGAGGTGGCGGCCCCCTGGAAGGGGAAGTCGATCCGCAGCCCGGCCGGGGTCTTCCCCACCATGTCGATGGCCAGGCGCAGGTCCATCCGGCAGAACTCCTCGAGCTGGGGCACGTCGCTGAGTTTACGACTCCTCGAGCTGGCCGGTCCGGAAAAACGACCTGCGCCGTTCCAGGTCGGTCAGATGAGCCTTGTTCCACAGGTAGACCAGGTAGGCCAGGCCCAAAGCCTCCTCGGCCACCAGCAGCGGATCGCTGGTCACCCGCCGGATCAGATCCGTCCAGTAGGCCTCGGGGACCTGGGGAAAGGACCAGCCGAAGAGGGGCCACCAGAAGGTGACCGGCGCGGCCCACATGCCGTCCAGCACCAGGTGGAGCAGCGATCCGATCGGCACCCCCAGCCACGCCTGGCGAGCCCGGGTGCCTCGACGGGTGAGCAGCATCGCCGCGACCAGGAGGAGCAACGAGAAGAGCAGGGTGTGGGCAAAGATGCGCCCGTTGCGGAACGTGCGAAAGAAGAGAATGGCCCCGATCGGCTTGTCGACCAGGTCGGGGAGCAAGGCGCCGAGGATGACGAAACGGACATCCATCTTCGGGTCGCGAAACACCCAGCGCACGATGGCCAGAGTGGCCCCGACATGCCAGAAGATCATCTTTCCCCTTGGGGGGCCCGGCGGCGGGGCGACGGGTCACTGGCGGCCGCCGGTCCGGGGCCACCATGGCCCCCCAAACCCCCCGCTTCCTCTTGGGGGGCCCGGCGGCTAGGCGACGGGTCGCTGGCGGCCGCGGGTCCGGGGCCACCATGGCCCCCCAAACCCCCCGCTTCCTCTGGGGGGGCCCGGCGGCTAGGCGACGGGTCGCCCATTGGCAGGTCCAGGGCCGCGTTGGCCAGGGCATCGGCCTCGGCATTGCGCTCCCGGGGCACGTGCTCGATCCGCACCTTCGGGAAGCGGGCCAGCCGGCGGACCGCCTCCCCGTGTAGGGCCCGGAGGCCGGGCGCCTTCACGCGGTAGTACCCGGTGATCTGGCGGACCAGGAGCTGGCTGTCGGCACGCACCACCAGCTCGTCGGGGGCGAACCGCTCCGCCACCGCCAGGCCGTCGAGGAGGGCCTGGTATTCGGCCACGTTGTTGGTGGCGGTCCCGATGGCCCGGCTCACCTCGTCCAGTCGAACCGGCCGGCCTTCGCCCTCTTGGTAGAGCACCGCCCCCACCCCGGCCGGGCCCGGATTCCCCCGGGCCGCCCCGTCCGTGTAGAGCACCAAGCGCCGCTTCACTGCGGCACCAGGATGCGCCGGCAGTGCAGGCACCGAGGGGGTGAGTCCCGCAGCACCTCGAACTGCTCGGCCGCCGACAGCCGCAAGTGACAGCCCCCGCAGGTCCCTTCCGCCAGCCGGCCCACCGCCACGCCCTCTTTGGTCTGGCGGAGCTCCTCATAGAGCCCCAAGAGCCCATCGGGGATGAGGGGGACGATGTCTTTCTTGCGGGCTTCCTGACGGCCGATCTCGGCGTCGATGGCGCGCCACTCGGCAGAGATGATCTCCTCCAGGCGGCGCTCCTCCGCCCGAGCCGTCTCGAGCTCGGCCCGCATGGCCCCTGCCTGCTCTTCCAGTTGGTCGCGCCGGTCCAGGTGCTCGAGGACCTGGTCCTCCATCTCGCTCTGGCGGCGCCGGAGCATCTCTACTTCCAGGCGAAGGTGCTCGGTTTCCCGGGCGCTCAGCCCGCCGGCGAACAGGCGCCGCTCCTCGACCTCCACCTTCTGCTCGACCAGCTGCAGCTCACCCTCGCCCTTGTCGATGTCGAGCCGTCCCTCTTCGAGCAGGGCCTCCACTTCCCGCACCTGGGCATCGAGGCCCTCCGCCGTCCGGTTGGCGGCCCGATACGCCTCCAGCTCGGGAAGCGACTGGCGCCGCTGGAGAAGGCGGTCGATCTCGGAGTCGACCCCCTGCAGATCCAGCAGGTCGGCCAGGCCGTCGAGCTCTTCCATCACGCGAAGGGGCTCGGGTCCAGGTGGGTGAGGTCGACGGCCTCGGGCGCCACCTTGGCCACGGCCGCGTAGAGCCGCTGTACGCCGGGTCGCTCACTGGCGACGTGGCCCGGGTCGATCACCGCCAGGCCCTGGTCGAGGGCCTCCGCCGCCTGATGGTGGGAGACGTCACCCGTGACCATCAGGTCGGCACCGAGGCCGGCCGCTTCGGCCAGGAACTGGGCGCCCGATCCGGGCACCACCGCCACCCGGATGAGCTCCCTACGGGGATCTCCCGCCGTCCGCATCCCATCGGCCCCCAGGCGCTCGGCCACCAGCTCGGCCAGGGAGTCGAGCGTGGCCCCGACCGGGGGCCGGCCGATCCTGCCCAGCATGCCCGCCTCCCCACGCCGGTCGTAGACGTCATAGGCCGGCTCCTCGTAGGGATGGCCGGCCAGCAACGCCTCCACCACCGCCGCCTCCCGGGAACGGGGAGCGACCATCTCCAGACGGACCTCTGCCTCCCGGTTGAGCGTCCCTCCCTGCCCCGCCACGGGCGTCGCCCCTTCCCCGGCGAAGAAGGTGCCGGTCCCCGCGGTGCGGAACGAGCAGTGGGTGTAGTTGCCGATCACCCCCGCGCCGGCCGCCGCCATGCGATCCGCTACCCGGTCGGCCGCCTCGGCCGGGACGAAGGTGACCACCTTCACCGAGTCCGGGCCTTCGAGAGGACCGAAACCGGCTACCTCGGCGAGCATGAGTGCCTCGGCCAGGGCGTCGGCTGCTCCGCCGGGGGCCACGTCGAAGTTGGTGTGGGCCACGGCCAGGCCCACCCCGCACCGCACCAGGCGCAGGGCGCGCCCTGAAGGCGAGCGGCCGGCCACCAGCCGGGTGGTGGGCCGGAAGAGCAGCGGGTGATAGCTGACCAGGAGGTCGGGCCGGTCAGACTCCACGACCTCCAGCACCGGATCGGTCACCTCATGGCAGACCGCCACCCGGACCGCCGGAGCGGCCGGGTCGCCGAGCTGCAGGCCGACCGGATCCCAGGGAGCCGCCTTGTCCCAGGGAGCCATTCGTCCCAGGGCGATGAGCAGCTGGGCGATGGAAGGCCGGTCGGTCATGGACCGAAGATGCTAACCCGCCCTAGTACATTGACCCTGGTCGATCGAGGAAGAGCATGACCGTCAAAGCCTGCTGCCGGGCGCTGGAGGTGGAGCCGCTCGATGCTGAGCTCACCGAGGAGCTGGCGACCGCCTTCAAGGCCCTCGGCGACCCCCATCGAGCCGCCCTCGTGCAGGTGCTGGCCGCCGCCGGGCGCCCGGTGTGCGTCTGCGACCTGGAGGAGCACCTGCCCTTGAGCCAACCGACCGTGAGCCACCACCTGAGGGTGCTCATGGAGGCCGGGCTCCTCGACCGGGAGCAATCGGGGAGGTGGGCGTACTACTCGGTCCGCCCGTCCCGCCTCGACGAGCTGCGAGCCGCCCTCGGCGAGTGGGCCCGGTCAGGGTGACCGAGCCTCCGGCCGGGGTCGGAGACTTGTGGGAGAGGTTCCGGTCGACCGGTGACTCCAAGGCGCGGGAAGGTCTGATCCTCTTCTACTCTCCGGTCGTCAAGTACGTCGCCGGGCGGGTGGGGGCCGGACTCCCCCGCCATGTGGACCGCGAGGACCTCATCTCCCACGGCCTCTTCGGGCTGATCGATGCCATCGAGCGCTTCGAGCCTGAGCGGGGATTCCGCTTTGAGACCTTCGCCATCCCCCGCATCAAGGGTGCCATGCTCGACGAGCTCCGCTCGCTGGACTGGCTGCCCCGCAGTGTCCGGGACCAGGCCAAGGCGGTCGACCGCACCATCGGCCGGCTCGGCCAAGAGCTGGGACGGTCCCCGACCGACGAGGAAGTGGCGGAGAGCATGGGGATCTCGGAGGAGCGCTTGGGTCAGGTGATGCTCGACTCGACAGCGATGGGGTTCGCCTCGCTCGACGCGGGGCTCGCCTCCAGCGAGGATCGTTCCCTCACCTTGGCCGACGTGGTGCAGGACCCTCGGGCGGTGGATCCCGACGTCCGCCTGCAGCTCCGTCAGGCGATCGGTACGCTCCCCGACCGGGAGCGGGTCATCGTCACGCTGTACTACTACGAGGGTCTGAACCTCGCGGAGATCGGCGAGGTGGTGGGGCTCTCCGAGTCTCGCATCTGCCAGCTGCACGGGCGGGCCATGAAGACCCTCCGCCAGCGCCTCGGTGAGCCCTAAGTGGGTTGCAGGTCGAGAGCCAGCGAGTTGATGCAGTAGCGCTGGCCGGTGGGGGCCGGCCCGTCGGGGAACACGTGTCCCAGGTGCGAGCCGCAGCGCCGGCAGAGCACCTCGGTGCGGACCATGCCGTCGCTGTAGTCGGGCCGCACCTCGACGTTGGCCGCCACCGCCGGCTCGGTGAAGCTGGGCCAACCCGTGCCGGAGTCGAACTTGGTGGCGGAACTGAACAGCTCGGCCCGGCAGGCGGCACACCGGTACATCCCGTCCTCCTTGGTATAGACGTACTCCCCGCTGAAGGGAGGCTCAGTCCCCTTGCCACGCAACACCTCGTACTGCTCGGGGCTGAGCAGCTCTTGCCACTCCTCCTCGGTCTTGGCCACCTCTCGCATAGGCGCGCATGCTAGAAGGAGCTTCCGGGTAAGTGGGGAGGAGGTCATGACCAAGGACTCCCGCGCCATCGAGGTGTCCAACCCGGACAAGGTCTTCCACCCCGGGGAGGGCATCACGGAGGGCGAGGTGGTGGACTGCTACCGTCGGGTGGCGGAGGTCATGCTGCCCCACCTCGAGGACCGTCCCCTCAGCATGCACCGTTTTCCCGACGGCCTCGGCGGGGAGAGCTTCTTCCAGAAGGAAGCGCCGGACTACTTCTGGGACTGGGTGAGAGGGGTGACGGTCCCGAAGGAAGGGGGACGGGTCACCCACCTGGTCTGCGATGAGGCCCGCACCCTGGTCAACCTGACCGACCAGGCCTGCCTCACCCCCCACGTGTGGTTGAGCGTGTGGTTGAGCCTCGTCGACCACCGTGGCTCACTCCCCACCGTGACGAAGGACGATGCCCCCGCTGCGGAGAGCAGCTTCGCACCACCGAGATGAGCGGGCGCACCAGCCGCTGGTGTCCCGGTTGCCGCCGGACGGAGCACTAGTGGGCACGATCGCCGTTGGCACCAGCGGCTGGTCCTACCAGCACTGGGATCAGACCTTCTACCCCGAGAACCTCCCCAAGTCCCGCTGGTTCGAGCATTACCTAAGGCAGTTCCCCACCGTCGAGGTCAACTACAGCTTTTATCGCCTGCCCACGGCCAAGACGATCTGCAGGTGGCACGATCAGGTCCCCGACCGCTTCCGCTACGCCACCAAGGGCAGCCGGCTCATCACGCACTTTCGCCGGCTGGCCGACTGCGCCGGCGAGCTGGAGACCTACCTGGATCGCGTCACCGGCCTGAAGGCCCATCTGGGGGCCATCCTCTGGCAGCTTCCCCCGGACCTGGAACGGGACGTGGGGCGGCTGGAGTCATTCCTCCGACTTCTCCCGGCCGGCGTGCGCCATGCCGTGGAGTTTCGGCACCCGTCCTGGCTCCATGACCGGACCTTTGAGGTGCTCGGCGAGCGCCGGGTGGCCTGCGTCTCCATCAGCTCCCAGCAGATGCCGCGAGACTTCACGATGACCGCCGACTTCGTCTACGCCCGCTTCCATGGGCTCACCAGTGGGTTCGCACATGACTACAACGAGGCGGAGCTACAGCCCTGGGCGGACTTTCTCGCCAAGGCCGCCGACGACAAGGACGGGTACGTGTATTTCAACAACGACGCCCGCGCCCACGCCCCCAAGAACGCCCGGCGGCTCATCGAGCTGCTGGGAGAGGCGGCCGTGGAGTGGCCCTAGGGTAAAGGAGCGAGATGGCCAAGTACGTCGAGCTGAGGAGGCACACCGACAACGAGGGCGACCGGCTCACCGAAGGAGGCGTTCGCCGTGCCCTGGAGATCGGCCACAAGCTGACCGGAGACTATCGAGTCATGGTTTCTTCCGGCGCCCAGCGGTCGACCCAGACACTGGCCTGCTTTCTGGCCGGACTGGGTGAGGAGGTCCCCGGCGGGGTGATCGTCGAAGAGGGCCTCCGCTCGGAGCGCGAGCACGAGTGGCGCTCTGCCTACCAGGAGGCGGGCAGCGGAGAGCTCGATGCCTTACGCCGGGTGGCCCCTCGTCTGGTGGAGGAGGACTCGGCGGCTCTCGGGGTCGCCCTGTACCGGGTCTTCGAGCTGATCGGCGATGAGGAACGAGCGCTGGCGGTCGGTCACAGCCCCACCAACGAGGCAGCCGTGTTGGGGTTGACCGGTGAAGTGGTCCGGTCGATGTCGAAGGGCGAAGGCGCCCTGGTGGTGCTCGAACCCGACGGCTTCCGAGTGGAGCCCTTGCCATGAGCCTCTACGGACCGCAGGACCTGTCATGGCACGTCTTCCAGGAATGGGTCTACCTCCTGGGGGGACCGCGGGCCCTGCTCATGCAGCTGGCCGATCCCCTCGTGGCGGCCGGGGTGGCCGAGCACTCCGGGCACGAACGGGATGCTTTCGGCCGTCTCCACCGGACGATGGAAGCGATGTGGGCGGTGGCGGTCGGTCGGCCCGAGCAGGCTCGGGCCGCCCTCGAGTCCATGGAGGCCGCCCATGTGGCGGTGCGAGGGGTATCCCCCTCCGGGGTGGCGTACGACGCACGGGACTCGGAGCTCAGGTTGTGGGTCTTCGCCACGCTGATCGACACGGTGCTGATCCTCGATCGGAGATACCTAAGGCGCTTCGGGCCCGAGGAGCGGGCCCGCTACTACCAGGAGAGCCGGCGGCTGGCCGGGGCCCTCGGCATCCCTGACCGGCTGACCCCGCGGGACGTGGAGGAGTTCTCGATCTATGTCGAGGGCCAGATCCCCCAACTCGAGGTGGGCGACCAGGCCCGAAGTCTGGCAAGCTCGTTTCTCTTCCCGCCCTGGCCGGCCGCAGGCAAGCTGGCTTACTCGCCGCTGCGCCTCATCACCGCCGACCTGCTTCCGGCGCCTCTGAGGCTCGCCTACCGGCTCCGCTTCGACCGCCGGGCGGCTGCACCGCTCCGCAGGAGCATTTCCCTGCTCCGCTTCCTCCCAAGGGCGATCCGGGAGCTTCCCCTGCTCGACCTGGCGGGCACGTTCCATGACCGGGGTGGATCCCCGATCGGTAAGGTCGGGGCAAAGGAGGTGGCCGGCCGGTGATGACCGTGGTGACCCACGTCACCCTGATGGAAGGGTCCGAGCCGGAGTGGGACGAGGCGATGGCGCAACGCCTCATGACCGCCAAGCAGCGGGCCGGATGGGTGGGCGCCCAGCTGCTCATCCCCCTCGACGGGCCCAACCGCCGGGTGATCATCGGCACATGGCACACCCGGGCCGACTGGGAGGCCTGGCACGAGGACGAGACCTTCCTAGAGACCCGCCGGCGCCTGGAAGGCCTCCAAGAAGGACCCGACCAGACCTCCTGGTACGAGGTGATCGCCGACGTCCGATCGTGAGCAAGGAGCCCGACATGTTGCAAGCCTTCACGTGGTTCAAGCAGTCGTCCTACCTGTGGCGGGGCGACGGTCTCAACGTCTACATCGACCCCTGGGAGGTGACCGTCGAGGACCCGGCCGACGTGATCTTCATCACCCACGCCCACTACGATCACTACTCCCCCGAGGACATCGAGCGGGTGCGCCACGAGGGGACTGAGATCGTGGCTCCCCGCGACGTGGCCCGCGAGCTCTCCGGAGCCGTCACCGCCGTGGAACCGGGTGACTCTATCCAGGTGGCCGGCATCAAGGTGCAGACCGTGGCCGCCTACAACCTGGTGGAGGATCGGCTCGAGGCCCATCCCAAGGCCAATCGCTGGGTGGGCTACGTGCTCAACCTGGGGACCACAGCTACTACCACGCCGGGGACACCGACCACTGCCCGGAGCTGGACGAGGTGCGAGCCGATGTGGCCTTTCTACCGATCGGGGGCACGTACACCATGGATCCCTCGGAGGCGGCCGGCCTGGCCCGCTCGATCTCACCTCAGACTTCGGTCCCCATGCACTACGGGTTCGTGGTGGGTAGCCCGGCCGACGCCGAGCGGTTCCGGCGGGAGGCCGACCCGGTCCACGTTGAGGTACTCACCCCGCAGCACCCCTTCGAGCGGCGGTGAACCGCCTCGGTTTGTGATGGCGGTATGAAGGGAAGGAGTCCATGATGCACGAGCAGACGCTCCGCACACTGTCGGAACCCGAGCTGCGACGTCGAGCCGAGGAACTGGGGGTCACCAAGGCATCGGAGATGGCCAGGGAGGAACTGGAAGAAGAGGTGGCCCGGGCCGAGCACGCCGAGGAAGACAGTGACACGCCACCCCAGTACGCCGAGCACGGCGACCCCGATCTTCCGGAGCCCGGTTAGTACCACTTCCCATCAGCGACCGCCGGGAAACGCTTGTTGGTGCTCGCGCCGCTCCGGGAACACGGAGGAGCCAGCATGGCCGTTTGCAGCCCAATCCCGCTCCCAGGCTGTTCGAGAGGGATGCCTCACTGGACGGGATTCGCCTGGCGGCCGGCGGTTGTCGGGCCTGTCATCTCTACGAGAACGCCACCCAGCCCGTGTTCGGCGACGGCCCTCGAAGGGCCCCTCTCCTGCTGGTAGGTGAGCAGCCGGGGGACGAGGAGGACCCGGAAGGGGAGCCGTTGGTCGGTTCGGCCGGCCGGCTGCTCGATCGGGCACTGGAAGAGGCCGGCATCGACCGGGCGCCGGTCTACATCACCAACGTCGTCAAGCACTTCAAGTGGAAACCGAAGGGAAAGCGCAGGATCCACGGAAAGCCCAACGCCGAGGAGATCAATGCCTGCCGACCCTGGCAACGGTCCATCCCTCCTCGGTCCTGCGATCCCGGACGACGCCGCTCGCCGAGCCAACCGGCGCCAGTTCGTGAAAGACCTGCAGAACGTGGCGCGGCGGCGCGAGTAATCTCCCTGAGGAGCGCCATACTCCGACCAAGTCGATGGTCTCCGTCTACTCGCTGCGAGCGACGGAGGTGCCGTCTGTGTCTACTCCGCTGAGCTGGCTGGAGGTGGAGCAGGCCGTGGGAACGGCGGACCCCGACCGGCTGCGCTGGAGCGCCTGGATCGATTGGGCGACCTCTTTCGGCCGGTGGTCGAGACCAAGCAGCAGATACCCTCCTAGGACTGCCCGGTTTGGCGTCCGGTGCCGCAGGGAACGCTTACCGCCGTGGCTCTGGACGAGGCAGCCGAGGCAGCCAGCGAAGCGGGCCTCCTCTATGTGACCGACGAGGCTCCCGGAATCCGCCGGGTCCGCCGCGGGCGCGGGTTCAGCTATCTGCGGCCCGACGGGGTGATCGTCCAGGACGAGCGGGAGCGGGCCCGCATCAAGGAGATCGCCATCCCGCCGGCCTGGACCGAGGTATGGATCTGCCCCCGTCCGGACGGCCACATCCTCGCCACCGGACGTGACGCCAGAGGACGGAAGCAGTATTGCTACCACCCCAAGTGGCGGGAGTCGCGCGACGGTACCAAGTTCCATCGCCTGCGGACCTTCGGTGAGCTCCTGCCCGACCTCCGGGCCTCCCTCGAGCGGGATCTGCTCCGCCCGGGCTTGCCGCCCGAGAAGGTCCTGGCCCTGGTGGTGCGCCTCCTGGACGAGACCCTCATCCGGGTGGGCAATCCCGAGTACGCCACCGCCAACGAGACCTACGGCCTGACCACCCTGGGTGCCGAGCACGTGGAGGTGTCCTCGAGCCGGGTGGTCTTCGACTTCAACGGGAAGGGAGGCGCTCCTCGCCAGGTGGCCCTTCCCGACCGGCGACTGGCGCGCTTGGTGAAGGAGTGCCACGAGCTGGGGGGACGGGAGCTCTTCACGTACGAGGACGAAGCGGGGGCGCGCTCGGCGGTCGGATCGGAGAATGTGAACGACTACCTGCGCGCCCTGACCGGCGAGGACTTCAGCTCCAAGGACTTCCGCACCTGGGGAGGGACCTCGGTGGCGACGGAGGCGCTGGGAGGGATGGGAGCTGCGGACGATGAGGACCAGGCGGAGTCGAACATCCTGTCGGCCATCGACCAGGCGGCCGAGAAGCTCGGCAACACCCGGGAGGTCTGTCGGGACTCCTACGTCCACCCGGCCGTCCCGGAGGCCTATCGGGACGGCCGGCTCATCGCCCGTTGGAAGAGCACCCGGGCCGGCCAGCGCATGGGTCGAAACGAGCGGACCGTCCTGGCGATCCTCCCGGCTAAGCGCCCAGGCCGGCGATCAGGGCGAGCCCCAGGGCGGTGACCAGAAGGAAGACCACCCGTCGAAAGAGCCGATCCGGAACACGCCGCAGCACCGGCTCCCCCAGCACGGTGCCGATCAGCGTGCCGCCGGCCATCACCGCCACCAGCGGCCATCCCTGGGCCAGCTCCTCCCAGCCGGTGACCGCATAGACCGGAATCCTGGCTAGGTCGACCGCCAGCGCGATCCCGCTCGCCGTGGCCACCAGGCCGGTCCTGGACAGGCCGAGGTGGAGGAGGGCCGCCGAGCGGATCCCACCCTGGTTGCCGACCAGCCCGCCGAAGCCTCCGGAAAGGCCGCCCGCCAGCACTGCCCAACCGCCTCCCCGGATTCGCCACCGGACGGAGATACCGGTCAGCCCGCCGATGCCGGCAAAGGTGAGGAGAGCGCCCAGCACGATCCCGAGCGTTCGGCTACCCAGGCGGCCATGGAGGAGCGCCCCGGCCAGGCCTCCGGCGGCGCTGGCCGCTCCGAAGGTCAGCAGGACGCCGTGCTCGATGTGTCCGCGCAGCATCCACAGCCGGAGGGCGCTGGCGGCCAGGTGGGGCACCGCTACCAGAATGACGGCCGCCTTAATCCCCACCCGTAACGCCACCAGAGGAGTGAGCAGGCTGCCGATGCCGAAGCCGGCCAGGGCCGCCACGCCTCCGGCCAGGACTGCCGCCGGGAAGACAAGCAGGAGGAAGAGCGCCACCGGTCGAGGGTATCAGTGGGGAGAGTGCGGTTCTTCGGCCACCCCCAGGTGCTTGACCAGGAGACGGACTCGAATCCCGTCCAGGGCCCCCGGGTCTGCTGTTGGCGGAAGCGGGCCGCTTAGTGGGAGCGCGTGTAGTTTCACCGCCGGCATGAAGCTCGAGCTGGTGGCCTTCGACGTCAACGAGACCCTCGTCTCCCTCGACCGGGTCTCCAACCGGCTTCCGTCTGGTGCCTTCGAAGTGTGGTTCGCCCGCATCCTTCGGGACGGCTTTGCGCTGGCCGCCACCGGCCGCTACGCCCCCTTCCGGGAGCTGGCCGCCTCTCATCTCGAGCTGGTGGCCCCGGAAGCCGACGCCAACGAGATACTGGGCGAGCTCCGGCGCCTGGATGCCCACCCCGACGTCCGGCCGGCCTTCGAGCGGCTGCGCTCGATCGGGGTCCGCATCGTCACGCTCACCAACGGCCAGGCCGAGACCGTCGAGGCCATCCTGGCCCACAACCAGCTCGAGGGCTACGTGGAGCGCTGCTTCTCGGCCGACGAGGTGAGGGCCTGGAAGCCCCGCCGGGAGCCTTACGAGCTGGTGGCCAAGGCGACGGGAGTGGGCCCGAACCGCATCGGGTTCGTGGCGGTGCACTCCTGGGATGTGCATGGAGCCAAGCTGGCCGGCCTGCAGACCGGCTGGTGCAGCCGTCTGGAGGGCTCTTTCGGCCACGGCTTCCTCCAGGCCGACGTGTTCGGGGAGGACCTGGTGGAGGTGGTGGAGGGGCTGCTGGCCGCGTAGTCGGGGCACGGTGGCGGGTCGCCTGCCGGGGACCTCTACTGCGCCTCCAGCCAGCCGATCGGCCGTCCCTCCGGGGTGGTCACCAGGATCCCGGCCACACGGGCGTGCTCCATGCGGTGCAGGAGGGCGGCCGCCTCCTCGCTGGCCCGGACGGTGGTCGGGCCGGCTTCCATGTGGGCTTCGACGGCGCCCTGCACGTCGTCGGCCTCGCGCAACAGGCCGAGCACGATCCCCTGGTCGTTGACCACCGCGCAGGGCCGGTCCTTCACCTGGTCGATGGGGGTGCCGAGGCGGCAGGTGGCGATGGGTCGGACGAGATCGCCTGCCAACGGCACATCGGCCGCCTCACCTTCCCGAGGCAGCCCGGCCGCCAGCCAGTCGGTCTTGCCGGGCGCGTAGTCGTACACCTGCTCGAAACCAAGGCTCTCGAGCCGCCACGCGGCTCGCGGGCTCATGTCTCAGAGGAAGTCGTTGCAGTAGACGATGACCGGCTTCGTGACGTCGAGCTCCTCGGTGGCCCGATCGTCGATCTCCTCCAGCGGAATGGAGATTGCACCGGGCAGGTGAAGCTCTTCGAAGTCTTCCCGGGGAAGGACGTCGACCAGCCGGGCGCCTCTCGCCACCAGCCCCCGAACCTCTTCCCGGTCGTACAGGGACTTCGGCGAGCGTGTGGGCGCCCTCAGCTCGGCGGATTCCTGCTGGTCGTCCTCCACGCCACGTCTCTCCACGCGCCGGTACCTACCCGCCCCTCCAGCAGGGCAAACTGAGACTGTCTCGATGGTTACCTTGTGAAGCAGCAGCGAGGAGAGCATCGATGAGGCTGGCGCTGGCCGGGGATACCATGCTGGGTCGCAAAGTGGGAGAGGCGATCGACTCGTCGGCGCCGCTCTTCTCCGAGGAGGTCGTGGCGGCGGTCCGGGAAGCCGATCTGGTGGTCCTCAACTTGGAGTGCTGCATCTCGGAACGGGGCGAGCGCTGGCCCGATCCGCGCAAACCCTTCTTCTTCCGGGCCCCTCCGAAGGCAGTGGAGGTCCTGGACCACCTCGGGGTGGACTGTGTCACCCTGGCCAACAACCATGCCCTCGACTACGGCCCGGTGGCCCTCCGCGACACGCTCGACCTCCTCTCCCGGGCAGGGATCGCCACGGTGGGTGCGGGCCGCGACGTGGACGAGGCCCGGGCGCCGGCCGTTGTGGAGCGGGACGGCTTTCGGCTCGGGGTGATCGGGTTCACCGACCACCCCGAGGACTTCGCCGCCGGAGCCTCCCGGCCGGGAGTGGCCCTCGTCGACCTGGGTGTCACCGAGCTGCCCGGGTGGCTGGCCGAGGCCATCCGGGGCCTCGATGCCGATGCCGTTCTCCTCACCCCCCACTGGGGCCCCAACATGACTCCCGAGCCACTTCCCCACATCCGCGGCATGGCCGATCTCCTCCTGGAGGCCGGGGCCACCCTGGTGGCCGGGCACTCAGCCCACGTTTTCCAAGGCGTCCGGGGTCCGGTCCTCTTCGACCTGGGGGACTTCATCGACGACTACGCGGTCAACCCGGTGCTGCGGAACGACCTCGGCCTCCTCTTCCTGGTGGACCTGGAAGACGGACGCCCGGCCCGCATCGAGGCCATCCCTCTCCGCTTGGACTATTGCCACACCCGTCTGGCCACCGGGGCCGACAGGGATTGGATTCGCGGCCGCTTCACGGCCGCCTGCGCCGCCTTCGGCACGGCCGTGGCCGATGAGGCCGGGCGTCTGGTGATCACACCGTGAACGCCCCACCTCCGTTCCGTTCTACCAATCTGACCCTCTGGTGTCATATATCGCTACCGAAAGCCCGGGGGGGTCGGGCGTGAGACGGCTGCTCGAGGAGATCGTGCAAGCCGCGCTGGGACTGCACGGTGTGGCGGCCTACCTGCTGTTGGGAGCGATGGTCTTCGCGGAGACGGCCGCCTTCTTGGGCCTCGTCTCCCCCGGCGAGGTGGCCATGCTGCTGGGCGGGGTGCTCGCCCAACGAGGCCGGGTCTCACTCTCCACCATGCTGGTGGTGGCTGCCGGGGCGGCGGTCCTGGGTGACTCGGCCGGGTACTGGCTGGGCCGGCGCTGGGGCAGCCTGCTCTTCGACCGGCCCACCCTCCGCAGGCGGTTCGCCTCCCAGATAGACCGCACCCGTCGTTACTTTCGCAGACAGGGGAGGCAAGCGGTGCTCTTCGGGCGCTGGCTGTCCGTGGTCCGCAGCCTGATCCCGGCGGTGGCGGGGGAAGCCGGTATGCCCTACGGTCGGTTCCTCGCCTACAGCCTGCCCGGCGCGGCCATCTGGTCGGCCTCGTTCGTCCTGCTCGGCTATGCGGCCGGGGCCTCCTGGCGGCTGGTGGAGCGGTTGGTGGGCCCCGCTTCCCTGATCGTCCTCCTCCTGGTGGCTGTGGCCGTGGCCATCCGGTGGGCCGCCCGGAGGATCGCCGACCGGCCCGAATGGGTGCTGGGACTCCTCGAGCGCTTCTCCCGCACCCGGATCGTGCGGTGGGGTCTGGAGCGCTACGGCGCCGAGCTGCGCTGGCTGGCCCGCCGCTTCGATCCCGGCCTCGCCCACGGACTGGGGCTCACCTCCCTGCTCGCCCTGCTGGCGCTGGCCGCATGGCTGGCCGGCGAGATCATCGACGGTCTGTTCAGCCGGGAGCATCTGGCCGTGATCGACCCACCCGTCCTCAGGTGGTTCGCCGAGCACAGAACCGATCGGATCTCCTCTGTAGCCGACGCGATCGTGGAGGCGACGGGGACGCCCTGGGGACTGGCCGCCCTCGCCGTGGGGTTGCTGATCCTCTCCCTGGTCTACGGCCGAGCCGGAGCGGCCCGGGCCACGCTCGGAGTGGCCGGAGCGCTCGGGGTCAGCTTCCTGCTCGGCCGGCTCCTCCACGCCAGCGTGTCCGGGATCAGCTTTCCTGCCACCCGGCTGGCGGCCATCGCCGCCCTGACCGTCCACGCCGCCGTCCTGGCCGGGCCGAGACATGGATGGCGGGCCTCGGTCCGGCTGGCCGCCGTCGGCGCCTTTCTGGCCTTCATCGTCGCGCTGGCTCTCTTGGTCGTCGTTGGGAGCACGCTCTCCGGCGTGGCGGCCGGAGCAGCCTTGGGCATCGCCTGGGCAGCCCTCCTGGAGGCGCAGACCCGGTTGCCGGCCTGGCGTACCGACTCAGAAGAAGCTCCTGCCGCCTGAGCTCTACCCCGTGGTCCCGGCCGCGCGAGACTCCCGGGCCAGGCGGCGGGCCGTCCGAAGCGCTTCAGGGGTCCTGGCCCGGGCGGTTCCGGCCAGGACCACTCGGACGGCCGCCTCGGCGTCCGTGCGCCAGGCGGCGTGCGCCACCAGCGGGCGGGCCCGAGCCCGGGTACGGACCCAGCGGCCCACCACCTCTCCCCCTGCGTAGACCGGTGCCTGAGCTCCCCGGTGCTCCGGCGGCCACTCTCCGGACGCCACCAGGGGGCGATGGGTCACCCCCACGGTGGGCACATCGAGCACTGCTCCCAGATGGAGGGCCAGGCCGGCTCGGCGGGGGTGGTCCCGGCCGGTGGCGTTGACCAAGAGCACGTCGGGGGGACCATCCAGGCACCGCACCGCCTTCTCGAGAAGCGGGCCGTCGCGGAGGGCCAGCAGGCCCGGATGGTAAGGAGCGCCGGCTTCGCCTCGCACCGCCACCTGATCGACCACCCGGCCTTCTCGAAGCACGGCCGCCCCGGCCCAGCCCGGCTGCCCGGCCGAGCCCGGTCCCGTCCCTCCTCTGCCGAAGCACACGAAGCAGGCCCCTATCGCCCAGGGTTCCTCGCCGGGCATCCACGGCTCGGGCGCCAGACCGGCCAGCTCGAGTTGGGACTCGCGGAGCGCTTCCTGAGAAGCCGGCCAGCTGTTTTGTCCCACGTGCAACAGGGAAGGTAGATGTCTGTGGAGAGGAGGCAGCCATGGCCCACGAGACTCTGCAGGACTTTCTCTTGAAGATCGATTTCCCAGCCGACAAGCGCGACTTGCTCGACGAAGCCGGGCGCCATGGGTTGGGCGAGGACCTAGTCGTGATGCTCGAGCAGCTCTCCGACCGCGAGTACGACACGGCGGCCGACGTGCGGTTCGAGCTGGACAGCGTCGGAGCCTGAGCCGGCTCTGATCGCAGCCTGCTCCTAACGGGCAAGCCTATACGTGGCGAAGCCCCGTCTCAGCGCGAAACCAGTCGAGGAAGTCACCGAGATCCCCCGACCCTCGCTCGGCTACGAAGGTCTCCGCCCACTTGCGGATCTCCTCGTCGGTGAAGCCTTCCCGACGGAGCGATTCCCGGGCCTGGTCGGCCAGGAGCTGAGCGCCTTCGATGCGGCTGAAGTCGGGCGTGCGCTCTTCCACACCCACCTCTTCGGGCCCTTTGGCTTCGTCGTGACGTCCTTCTCCTCCTCCGGCGGGGGCAGGACGGCGGGGAGCCGAGTGACTCGATCCAAAGCTCCCGAGCCCAGCCCATGGTGTGATACAGGTGGCGGTCTTCCTCTTCCTCGACCTGCTCGTAGGCATTCGTGAGGACCTTGGCTCGCTTCCCCTGCGCCTTCTCGGCCACCCGACCGATCAACTCCCAATTGGCGTGATCCTTCGTCTCGGCTTCCACCACGCACCCGGCCGCCACGATCTGAGCCAAGGAGGGATCGCCTTCCCGGAGAGCCGATTCCATAGCCTTCACCAGAGCCTCGCCCTTGGCCCGGACCACCGCTCGGCCGAGTGTCTCGATGGCAGGATCGAGGTCCAGATCGGAAAAGACATCCCTCATGATCTCCTCATGACGCTCGGTCTCTTCCAGGTACTTCTGCCACTCCTTCTTCAGCTCGGCGTGAGTGGCGCATCGCAGGGCCGTTCGATTAGAGGGAGACCCCTCCGATCTCCGTCTCGAGCGCCTGATACAAAGCTCGGTTGAGCTGCTCGTTCTGCATGCATCCTGCCCGGGAGCCACCTCCCCAGGCCTAGGAGCTAGGACTTCTTGCGGGCCGTCGCCCTTCCTCCCTTGCGGCCGGCCGCCTTCTTCTGGGCGGTGGTGCCACCCTGCTTGGACGTGTTCCTCTTCGCGCCGGAGCCCGACTTCTTGCCACCCCGCCGCGAGGCACCGGGGGTGTTGGCGATCTTGGCCGCCCGCTCCTTGGACATGCCCTTGTCCTTCAGGGCCTCGTACTGATCCTGTTCTTGACGCTGGCTCGTTTGTCCGGCATTCGCTAATCCTTTCTTTCGCTTCCAGTCTCCTGCCCGAGTCTGTTTGCCCGCCTGGGCCGGGCTCCAAACGTGTGGGGACGTTTCGGGATCAGGCGCAGCACTCGACCGGTGCGTATCGTCTGGGGCGTGCAGAACGGCCGGGTCGATGGCGACTAGGAGATCCGCCTACCAGCAGAAGCGCCGCTTCGAGGAGACACCCGAGCCTGCGGGACGGGCGACCGACGACGTCGATCCCGCTACCGCCCGGCCGGGCGAGAGCTTCGTCATCCACCAGCACCACGCCACCCGGCTGCACTGGGACCTCCGTTTGGAGATGCTCAGAGGACGAACCCCGGTGCTCGTCTCATGGGCCGTGCCCAAGGGGCTCCCACGGAGGAGGGGAGAGAGATACCTGGCCATTCACGTGGAGGATCATCCGATCGAGTACGCCGGCTTCTCTGGGTCCATTCCCGAAGGCAACTACGGGGCGGGAGAGGTCCGGATCTTCGATTCGGGGCGTTATCAGATGCTGGAGCAGGAGCAAGGCAAGCTGACCATCCGGCTGGAGGGCAACCGGGTGAAGGGCGTCTACCA
Source organism: Acidimicrobiia bacterium (assembly GCA_050742155.1). GTDB lineage: Bacteria > Actinomycetota > Acidimicrobiia > Spongiisociales > JALYHC01 > JBOGFC01. Next base: position 3,909 of record JBOGFC010000046.1, on the reverse strand, counting down.
CCTCGTCCAGACCCGAGCAAAGGACGGCAAGGAGCAGTGGCTCGTCCTCTTGAAGGAGGACGAGAGACCCGAGCATGACGATCCGCCGTCACCCGAACCAATGCTGGCCTCGCCGGCTGAGAAGGCCTTCGACGACCAGGAGTGGGCCTTCGAGCCGAGGTGGGACGGTCTGCGGGCGATCGCGGTGTGCGAAGAGGACACCGCCTTGATATCGACCGACGGCGGGGACGTGACCGCTGCTTACCCCGAGCTCCACCGCCTCCACCAACAGGTGGTTGCTCTCGATGCCATGCTCGATGGGGAGATCATCTCCATGGATGAGGGGATCCCCTCCCCCGAGCGGCTCCGATCCCGTGCCGAGGCGGAGGACCCCAAGCAGATCGAACGCCTGGCGGACCAGATGCCGGTGAGCTATATCGCTTTCGATCTCCTCTATCTGGACGGCCGGGACCTCACCCCAGTGCCGTTTCACCAGAGACGGGAGCTGCTCGAGGAGACAGTTGTCCTGGCCAGCTTCTTGCAGCTCTCTCCGTTGGTCGTCGGCGATGGCCGGGCTCTCCTCCAGGCGGTGAGGGCCCAGGGAATCGCCGGGATCGTGGCCAAGCGTCGCTCCTCCCCCTACCGGCCGGGAAAGCGATCCCAGTGGTGGCTCGAGGTGGAAGCGACCTAAGCGTTTTGGCGCGCAATCTTCGGGCTATGGCCCGATATTCGCGCGCCAGAACGTGGTGCGGGACGGGGCCCGATCTGCTCGCCCGGTCGCGGCTGCCGAGCGCCCACTGAACCGGCTGTGTGGCTTCTAGCGTCGGGTTTGTCCCTGCTCCGGCCTGGGAAGAAAGCCTCGCAAGGCAAGGAAAAAGGGAAAGGAGTCCCATGTCCAGCGTCACCGCCAGCATCGACGTCGACCTTCCGGTCAGCACCGTCTACAACCAATGGACCCAGTTCGAGGAGTTCCCGGAGTTCATGGAGGGGGTCGAAAAGGTCACCCAACGCGACGACACCCACCTGCGTTGGGTGGTGGAGATCGCCGGGAAGACCAAAGAGTGGGAAGCGGAGATCACCGAGCAGGAGCCGGATCAGCGCATCGCCTGGACCTCCCGGGAGGGAATCTTCAACGCCGGGGTCGTCACCTTCCATCGCCTCGACGACCAGCGCACCCGGGTGGCGCTCCAGATGGAGTTCGAGCCGGAGACCTTTACCGAGCGGGCCGGAGATGCCGTCGGCATCGTGCAGCGCCGGGTGGAAGGCGACCTGGAACGGTTCAAGGAGTTCATCGAGGCTCGGGGCGAAGAGACTGGGGCCTGGCGCGGACGGGTATAGAGCCACCGCCGCGGAAGACCAACCATGACTGAGGAGGCGGGAGAGGTCAACCTCTTCATGGCCCGGCGGCAGTTCGACATGGCTTTGATCCCGGAGCTGCGGGCCGATCCCGGGCTGGCCGACTGGCTCTTCTATCCGGAGCGCACCATCGAGCTGGCCGTGAGGCCTCCGACGTCGGGGACCGGGGAAAGGAGCCGTTGATTCTCATGACCGAGCTTGGGTATTCCCTCTCCAGTGAGGAACACGACCCTCGGCGCCTGGTCGAGCTGGCCGGCCGGGCCGAGCAGGCCGGCTTCAGCTTCGCCCTCATCTCGGATCACTTCCACCCATGGATCGACCGCCAGGGCCACAGTCCCTTCGTGTGGAGCGTGCTGGGCGGGATCGCCCAGGCCACCGACCGCCTGGTGGTCGGAACCGGCGTCACCTGCCCGACCATTCGCATTCATCCGGCCATCATCGCCCAGGCGGCGGCCACCACGGCGGCGATGATGCCCGGCCGGTTCTTCCTGGGGGTGGGCACCGGCGAGAACCTCAACGAGCACGTGCACGGCGACCGCTGGCCGCCGGCCGACACGCGCCTCGACATGCTGGAGGAGGCGCTGGAGGTGATCAGGCTGCTCTGGGAGGGCAAGCTGGCCACCCACCACGGCCGCTTCTACACCGTGGAGGAGGCCCGCCTCTACACGCTTCCGGAGGAGCCGCCCCCCATCATGATGGCCGCCTCCGGCCGGCAAGCAGGCCGGCTGGCCGGACGAATCGCCGACGGCCTGATCGGTACCAGCCCAGAGGGCCGTCTGGTCGAGGCCTTCGCCTCGGCGGGCGGGGCCGATAAGCCCCGCTACGGCCAACTCACCGTGTGCTGGGCGGAGAGCGAGGAGGAGGCTCGGGCCACCGCCGCCGAGTGGTGGCCCACCGCCGCCTTCAAGGGGCCGCTGAACGTGGAGCTTCCCCTACCCTCGCACTTCGAGCAGGTGGCCGCCATGGTCACCGAAGAGGAGGTCGCCGAGGAGATCGTCTGTGGGCCCGATCCGGACGCCCACCTCGCGGCGATCGAGAAGTTCGAGAAGGCCGGGTACGACCGCGTCTACCTCCACCAGGTGGGGCCCGACCAGGAGGGCTTCTTTGGCTTCTTCGAACAGAAGATCGTGCCCAAGTTTGGCTGAAGCGGGCCGGAAGCGAAGCCCCATCACCCGATTACTCCCACTGCACGGTCATTCCTCAGCGCCTCGGTAGGCTCCAAGCGTGATTGCCCGGCCGGCCCGCCGGCTCCTGGTGGCGACGATCGTCTGTGCCATGGTGGCCACCGCCTGCAGATCGCGTGGCGAGGGGATCGACCTATCGCTTCCACCCGACCTGGCCGGGAGCAGCACCGCCCCCGCCGTCGACGACCCGCAGCTGATCCTGGAGCGGATCAACGGCGCCATGTCGGACACCGGGAGCTTCGCCCTGGAGGGGATCAGCGAGGTGAGGCTGGACCCCGGCGATGATCCGGTCTTCTCCTCCAGCTTCGTGGCCATGGGCCAGCCCGATGGGGCCTGGTGGAGCTGGCAGTGGACCAGCCCCACCGAGGCATTCCCGAGCACCATCACCTCCGAGACCCGGGAGGTGGGACGGGTCGCCTACGAGCAGGATCCGCGCAGCGGCCGGTGGTCCATCGACGAGGACCACCACGAGACGGTCCACACCACCGACAACCTCAGCTACGCGGCCGACACCGGACGGCTCGCCTTGGAGGGGATGGACGCCGAGCGGGACATCCTGGCCGGGGAGCAGGTCTACCGGTTGGCCGGGAGCTTTCCCGACCAGGCGGGTACCGAGCGGGTGGTGGTGTGGGCCGCGGCCGACGACTTCCTACTCCGGCGGCTGGAGGCGGAGGGGCGAGTCCCGGCCTCCCAGTTCCCGGGCCTGGTCCCGGCCGAGTCCCCCGATCTCATCAGGAGCCTCGAGGTCCGCTACAGCCGCTTCGGGGAACCGGTGACGGTGGAGCCCCCGCCCCAGGTGCCTACCGCCCTGTACCGGAGCGCCGGCTTCCCGTGGGGTTTCCAGATCCCCTCCGGCTGGAGCCCTCTCAGCCCCTCCCAGCTGGAGGAGCTCGGCGTGACCGCCGGCTTCGCCGACGAAGAGATGGTCCTGCTCATCGCCGAGACGGACGCCCGGGAGCTGGGCCTGGAGACGACCACACTGGCTCGCTACGTCGACTCCGAGGTGGGGATCATCACCAGCCCCGAGCGAGGATTCGTCCTGGAGGAACGTGAGCAGGCCAGCACCATGGACGGCCTGGCCGTCGAGGAGCTCACGCTTTCACGGTCGGACCCCGGGGTGTGGACTCGTAAGCTGATCTACCTCCACGAGGACCGGCTGGTGCTGGGCCTCACGCTCTTCGGGCCGGTTGGGCGCATCGAGGAGCTGGAGCCCCTCATCCGCTTCGTCTTCAACTCGGTGCGGGCCCCCTCCCCCACCCTGGTGGAGCTGCCCGCGGCGTAGGGGTCGCCGGCCGGCAAGCCGCTAGTGCTAGTCCGTCTGCTGCTTCCAGTACTCCTCATAGTGGATGTTGCGGTCGAGCGTGAAGCCGCGCTCGGCGAGGAGCTCGAC
>JBOGFC010000045.1:0-3513 GCA_050742155.1 Acidimicrobiia bacterium | reverse complement strand
ATCCCCGCCCGAACCTCCCGCACCGCCTTCGACATCGTCGACGTCGATATCCCCGACGCCTCCACCACCCGAGCCTGACCGCCACGACCGAGAGCCTCGGCCATCGCCCCTGCCACCACCCGACGCTGCCGCTCAGCCAGATGCGGCATCACCGTCTAGGAGCCTGCTGATTTTCTGGACATTGGGGTCCTCGCGATCCTAGAGCCTGCCTGGGAGAATTACACCAGTGTAACTTCACCAAGGAGGCTTGATGCTCGGGACCCTGGACCCACAAGCGGAACTCCTCGACGCCGAGACCCTGTGCGGGCATCTGGTGCCGGAGGACTCCATCTACCGCAAGCTGGCCGAGGTGGGAGACAAACTCTTCTCCGACCAGGACTTCGCCTCCCTCTACCATCCGGCTCGGGGCCGCCGCTCGGTGCCGCCCTCGCTCCTGGCCAAGGTCCTCTTGCTCCAGTCGCTGGAGGACACGAGCGACCGGGAGACCGTGGAGCGGGTGCGCTGCGACCTGCGTTGGAAGGTGGCCCTCGGGCTTTCCCTCACCGAGGAGGGGTTCCATCCCTCGCTGCTGTGCTACTTCCGAGAGCGGGTCCGCCACTCGGAGAACCCCCGGCTGGTCTTCGAGCGCTTCCGAGAGGTGGCCGAAGAGGCCGGGCTGCTCAGTGACCGGGGTATCCGAGCCCTCGATTCCACCCCGGTGCTCTCGGCGGTGCAGACCCAAGACACCGTCTCGCTGATTCGGGGAGCCCTGCGCCGCCTGCTCCGGGTGTTGGGAGTCCCCGAGGCGAACGACATGCGGGCCCGGCTGGCCAGAGACGACTACCACGGGGTCGGCAAGCCGCCCATCGACTGGGACGACCCCTGTGCCCGGGAGGCCCTGGTGGACGAGCTGGTGCGGGACGCCTGGTGCGCCCTGGCCGTCTTGGAAGGAGAGGTGCTTGCCCCCCAGGTGGCCGAGGCTGCCGAGCTGCTGGCCACCGTGGCCGGCCAGGACGTGGAGGAGGTGGAGGGGCGCTTTCGGATCCGCCGGGGGGTGGCCCCCGACCGGGTGATCTCGGTGGTCGACCCCCAGGCCCGCCACGGCCGCAAGTCCCACCACGGACACTTCGACGGCTACAAGACGCACCTCGCGGTGGACCCCGACACCGAGCTGGTGACCGAGGTGGCCGTCAGCCCAGCCAACGTCCCCGATGCCACCGTGGCCCGGGAGCTGCTTCCCGAGCTCGATGAGGCGCCGGGGAGGGAGCCAGCCCCACCCCAAGCGGGAGATGACGGGTCGGACGGTGAGCCGGGCGGCTCAGACTCGGGGATCACCGTGGTGGCCGACTCGGCCTACGGGTCGGGGGCCACCCGAGCGGTCCTCGGGGAGGCCGGTGCCCGCCTGGTGGTCAAGGCGCCTCCGGAGCAGAACACCCACGGGGGGTTCCGCAAGAGCGCCTTTCGGATGGACCTCTCTGAGCAGACGGCCACCTGCCCGGCAGGCGTCACCACCACCGTCTATGTCTCCTTGGCCAAGGGAGGCGGGCGGTTCCAGTTCCCTGCCGAGGTGTGCGCTTCCTGCCCGTTGCGAGGCGACTGCACCTCTTCGGCCGAGGGCCGCTCGGTGACGGTGGGACCGCACGAAGCCCTCCTGGCCCAAGCCCGGGCTTTCCAAGCCACCGAGGAGTTCCGGGAGGTCTATCGGGGGAAGCGCCCCACCGTGGAACGTGTCATTTACCGGGTCACTCGCAACGGGGGCAGGAAGGCTCGCTACCGAGGTCAGGAGAAGGTCGAGGCGCAGCAGCGCTTGAAGGCAGCCGCAGAGAACCTCGTGCGGATGTTCCGCCTGGGCCTGGTCTGGGGCGAAGCGGGCTGGGCCATCGCCTGAACCCTCCCCGTTTCAACGTGCCCACCTTCGCAGTTCCTTGACTTCGAGGTGAGTCTCGCTTCTCGGTATCAACCCTGGGCCAGAATGATGGCTGTGAGACCCCGTTCTTCAGCAGGCTCCTAGGAGCGCGTCCGACTCCAGCAGCAGAAGGAGCAGCACCGCCGTCGCCTTCTGACCGGTCGATAGATCGTCGAGGGCCTGCCAGACCGGATTGCGTTCGTCCGGCCCCACGTTCAGCTCGGTCGTGGTCGTCGGCGGTAGCTCCAACCCCTCTACCTTCATGACGACCCTCTGGACCGGCCTGCACCAGCCGTTCGCCTGGGCCCCGGGCAGGCCAAACTTCCTCTCAAGTGCCGCCCGGCCGCTGCGCCACGCATCGGCCAGTTCGGGGAGCGATAGCTCCGGTTTCGCGATCAACGCATCCACGGTCTCCGCCAGCCGACCGCCCACCAGCTTTTTGACTAGTGCACCTGCGCGTAAATCCATCGGATTTGAGCTAAACCCTTCCAGACTGTGCTGGTGAGATCCGCATAGCCTGGGAGGACACCATGCCACGACTCGCCCCCACCATCGAGTTGGAGACCGAGCAACGCCGGGAGCTGGAGGCCCGGCTGCGGGCCCGGAGGACTGAGCAGCGGGCCGTGGAGCGGGCCCGGATCGTGCTGTTGGCGGCGGACGGGCTCTCCAACCAGGAGATCGCTGAGCGGCTGTCGATCGAGTCCGACACGGTTGGGAAGTGGCGGGGCCGCTTCGCTCGAGAGGGGCTGGCCGGCCTCGAGGACCGGCCCCGGTCGGGCCGTCGGCCGGTCTATGGCCACGACGACCGCCTCAAGATCATCAAGAAGGTCACCGAGGAGCCCCCCGACCCCACCAGCCACTGGTCGGGACGCCAGATCGCCGAGGCGCTGGCCGCCGAGGTGGGGATCTCCCGCTCCCAGGTCTGGCGCATCCTGGACGACTTGGATCTCAAGCCCCACCGGGTGCGCTCCTGGCTCACCTCCCGGGACCCCGAGTTCTGGGAGAAGGACGCCGACGTCTGCGGGCTCTACCTGGACCCGCCCCAGGGTGCCCTGGTGCTGTCGGTGGACGAGAAGACCGGCATGCAGGCCAAGTCCCGGGTCAACCCCACCAAGCCCCCTCGCCCCGGCAGCCCCGCCCGCCAGGAGTTCGAGTACCGCCGGCACGGCACCGCCTGCCTGTTCGCCGCCTTGGATGTCCACTCCGGGGAGATCATCTCGGAGACCAAGCGGCGCAACCGCTCCGAGGAGTTCATCGAGTTCCTGGAGCGACTCGATGCGGTGACTCCGGAAGGACTGGTCTTGCACCTCATCTTGGACAACGGCTCCTCCCACGTCTCCCGAAAGACCAGGAAGTGGTTGGCCGACCCCGAGCGTGAGGGGCGCTTCGTAGTCCATCACACCCCTACCCACGCCTCGTGGCTCAACCAGATCGAGCTGTTCTTCTCGATCCTGGGACGCAGGCTGCTCCGCCGAGGCCAGTTCGCCTCGATCGACGAGCTGGTCGTCAAGGTGGTCGCCTTCATCGAGGACTACAACAGCCGAGCCAAGCCCTTCCGCTGGACCTACGAGGGCAAGCCTCTCAAGGCGGCCTGAGATCACCGAAGGACTTACGCGCGCCAGCACTAG
>JBOGFC010000044.1:0-2594 GCA_050742155.1 Acidimicrobiia bacterium | reverse complement strand
GGTGGAGGCCGATCCGTTTGTGTTGCGCATCCCCAACCTGTTCGTGTCCGCAGCGTTGGTGAGTGTCCTCGCCTGGGACCCGCGCCGGGCCTGGCGGGGCCGCTGAAGGCGCTGGCGATCGTGTTCGCCGGACCCTTCGCCCTCCAGTACTTCGGGCAGGCCCGTGGCTTTCAGCTCGGGACGTTGCTGGTTTGGACCCGCTGCTCGATGACGATCTCGACGTGGCAGAAGCGCGCTGTGGTTGGACCGACGAATGGACCTGCCGACTGTACGAGCGGCGCCTCGTCGACCACGGCATCACCGTCACCTACCCCAAAGATGAGGTGCCCGTGGGCCCCTGCGTGGTCGGCGAGCATCCGCCCAGGCCGGGTACCGGCATCGAGGTGGTGCTCGGCGACGGGCGATACGGGTTGGTGTGCTACGGCTGACCGAGAGCCAGAGGCGTGTCGGAGCCGATTCCCCTGCGACTTGGGGGGAGGGCTCGCCCGATTCCCCACCTACTTGGGGGGAGGATTAGGGAGGGGGAGGGCTAGGGAGGGGAAGGAAAGGACAGGAGGGGAGAGCCGTCCCCTTCCCTCTGGGGGAGGCCTCCCTTGTATATACAAACCGGTCATGAGAGTATATAATGAAACGCTATGGGAAGACGTACCACTATCGAGGTCGAAGATAGCCTCATTGAGGAGGCGAAGGCAGTTCTCGGTACCGCGGGGCTCAAGGACACCGTTGATGCGGCTCTCGTCGAGGTAATCAGGGCAGCGAGGCGCAGGGCGTTGGCAGACCGATTGGCCACTGGAGAGGGACTCGACTTCGACGAGGCTACCGTCAGGGCCGCCCGGCGGTGGCGTACTTAGGTCTCCTGCTCGCCGACACGAGCGCCTGGCATCGGAGCGCTGCCCCGCAGGTCGCGGGTGTGTGGCGGCACTATCTGGAAGAGGACCGCATCGCCACGACCACCCCTATCCGCCTCGAAGTCCTGTACAGCGCCCGTAGTGCCGCCGACTACGAAGCGGTGGCTCGGGAGCTGGACGCGCTGCACCAGCTCCCTTGCGGTGAGGAAGCGCTGCAGCGCGCGCTGGAGGTGCAGGCGGCCCTGGCCAAGCACAAACCTCTCCACCATCGCATCCCGGTTCCCGACTTGATCATCGCCGCGGTCGCCGAACTCGCCGGAGCGATCGTCTGGCACTACGACCAGGAGTACGAGCGGATCGCTCAGGTGACTGGACAACCCATTCAGTGGATCGCGCGACGAGGCACCATCTCGTAGCGGCTCGGCCGGTTCCCTGGCCCAGGATTCCAGTCCCCATCAGGGTCCCTCCCCCCTTGGGAGGAGCGTAGGGAGGGGGCTCTGTTCCCTCCCCCTTTGGGGGAGGGTTAGGGAGGGGGCCTTGTTCAATCCCCCTTTGGGGGAGGGTTGGGGAGGCGGCCCCCGTGGGGAGTGTGGTACCAGGCTCTTCCGGGAGCAGCGCTCAGCACCCGCACCGGCAGCCAGAGCACCGCCAGGACGGCCAGCACCGGGTAGCGGACCAGGTAGCGGCCCGGTACCCGTTCTCGGGCCAGGAAGGCCAAAGGGAGGAAGAACTGCAGGGCCGCCGCCCCCGTCCAGATCTGCCACGGCAAGAGGAGGCCGCCCCGGAATGCGGCCCCTCCCACCGCCAGCGCTGCACTGGTGGCCGCTACTCCGGTCCGGCTTGGCTGAACCAGCCGGAGGGCCAGATCGACCGGGCCCAGCGATCGACGGGCAAGCCCGTCTCGCAACAGAGGGTCCACGTGCCGCCGGGCTACCCGGCTCCACCCCTTCGTCCAGCGGGCTCGCTGCCGGACCGCCACTCCGATGTCGGCGGGCTTCTCGTCCCGCACCCGGAGGTCGTGCAGCCAGACGACCGGGATTCCTTCGAGCACTAAGCGGGCGGTCAGCTCCTGGTCCTCGGCGAGCGATCCCGCAAAGCCGCCGGCGGCCAACAGTGCCTCGCTGGTCAGGCACATCCCGGTCCCCCCTAGGTCGCTCGACCACCCCAGGTTACGGCGGGCCAGCTGCACCATGCGGTTGGAGGCCCAGTAGCTGAGCGCCGAGGCGGTGGCCACCCACGAGTCGTCCGGATTGGCCACGTCCAGGTAGGCCTGCAGCACCTGGTGGCCGGCATCCAGCTCGTCCGACAGCCGGGCCAGGAATTGGGCCGGCACCCGGTTGTCGGCGTCGATCACCAGCAGGCTCTCCCCCGGCTCCAGGGGGTGACGGTCCAGGTACCAGGCCAGTGCCGCCCCCTTGCCCTCCGCTCCCTCCCGGCGCTCGGCCACCTGGGCCCACCGCCTGGCCACCGCCGCGGTGCGGTCCCGGCAGCGATCCGCGACCACCCATACCGAGGCCGACTCGGAGTCGTACGCCTGGGCGGCCAGGTCGGCCAGCAGGTTCCCGACCACCCCCTCCTCGTTGTGGGCCGGGACCACCACCCGGAAGCGGCGCCGCCGCTCCCCGGGGGAGGCGGCGGGCGGCACTCGCCAGCCCCATAAGGAGGTGAGGGCGTTATAGGCGACCAGGCCGAGAAGGCCAGCCTGCACGGTGTAGGCGAGAACTCGGAGCATCCCTGCCTGGGAGC
>JBOGFC010000043.1:0-10858 GCA_050742155.1 Acidimicrobiia bacterium | reverse complement strand
GCCTTCGCCGAGCCCCCCCGCCAGCTCTTCCCCGACGCGCAGCTGGAGGGCTTCGAGCCCGACCACCTCACGCTGGAGCTGGGGCCCCGAGAAGGGGTCTCGCTGGCCTTCATGGCCAAGATGCCCGGCTTCGCCCTCCAGCTGGGCCGGGCCAAGATGGAGTTCAAGTACCAGGGCTCCTTCGGATCCGAGTTCATCCAGGCCTACGAGCGGCTCCTCCACGACGCCCTGGTCGGAGACCGCACGCTCTTCCTCGACGCCGAAGGGATCGAGGAGACCTGGGAGGCGGTAGCCGCGGTATTGGCCGACCCACCAGAGCTTCACGCTTACCCGCACGGCTCCTGGGGACCGAAGGAGGCCGAGGCGCTCATCCAGCCTCGCGGCTGGCACCTGCCGGAGTAGGCCACCCGGTCAAGTGGCTGCGCCTCTACGTTCCCTCAGTCGGCCGCCTCGGCGGACTGGACGCCCTCGAGGGTGGTGAGGATGGCCGAGAGCTCGGCGATCTCGTCGGCTCGTACCTGGAAGCGGACGATGGCGGTGCCTTCCTCGGCCGAGAGGTAGCGGACCTGCTCCACCGGCTCCTCGAGGATCCGGGCGGCCGCCTCGAGCACCTCGCCCAGCCGCGAGAAGTCCGCCAGCTTCACTTCGAAAGGCACCGCCGACTGCTCGGTCCGGGCCGCCACGATCCGATCGACGTAGCGCAGCCCGTACAGCACGATCAGGGTCACCACGGTGGCGGCGACGGCCACCGCGTACATGGCCGCGCCGGCCGCCAGACCGATGGCGGCCACCGTCCACAGGCCGGCGGCGGTGGTCAGTCCCCGCACCAGGCGGCCCTCCCTGAAGATGGCCCCCGCACCCAGGAAGCCGATGCCGGTCACCACCTGGGCGGCGATGCGGGAGGGGTCGGGGGCCCGGAAGCCCTCGAGGGACAGGAGACCGAAGAGGGCCGCCCCCAGACCCACCAGGATATGGGTGCGCAGCCCGGCCGCCTTCTGGGCGGCCTCCCGCTCGAAGCCCACCACCCCTGACAAAAGAGCCGCCATGCCCAGGCGGGCGATGGCGTCGAAGAGGTTCACTCCCCCTCCCGCCGGGAGGGGGCAGGGGGAGGGGACTCCAGCTCCAGGGGGGCCCAGGAGAGGGCCAGCCGTTTCTCCCCCACCGTCTCGAAGTCGACCACCACCTCGGCCCGCTCGTCTCCGCCCCTGACCTCCTTCACCGTCCCGGCTCCCCATCTCTCGTGCCGGACCCGATCGCCTCGGCTCACCTGGCGGGCGCTAAGAGAGGGACGCGGGCTGCTTCGCTCCAGCTCCGGGCGGCGGAGGCGCTTGACGGCCACCGCCAGCTCTTCGGGGAGCTCGGAGAGGAACCGGCTCGGGGCATTGAAGTTGCTCCCTCCCCACAGGTTTCGGCTCTGGGCGCTGGCCAGGTAGAGGCGGTCCATGGCCCGGGTCACCCCTACGTAGCAGAGCCGGCGCTCCTCCTCGAGCTGGTCCGGGTCGCCCAGCGAGCGGACGTGCGGGAACACTCCATCCTCCATCCCGACCATGAACACCACCGGATACTCGAGCCCCTTGGCGTTGTGGAGGGTCATGAGAGTGGCCGCCTCGAGGGCCTCGTCCAGCTCGTCGATGTCGGAGACCAGACTGACCGATTCCAGGAAGAGCTCCAGGCGCCGCAAGCCCGAGGCCTCTTGCTCCTCGAAGTCGCGAGACTCGAACTCCTCGGCCACCGAGACCAGCTCTCGCAGGTTCTCTACCCGGCCCAGCGCCTCGATGGTACGCTCCGCCTCCACCTCGGCCAGGTAGCCGGTGTCGGCCAGCACCGCCTCCACGGTGGCCTTGGGCCCGGCCTCGGCCCGCTCTCGGAGCAGGTCCACCAACGCCAGGAACTCCTTCACTTGCCGCTGGGCGCGGGGGGTGAGCTGGGGCACATCGTCGGCCTTTTGCAACGCCTCGTAGAGGGAGATGGACCGCTCCTGGGAAAAGCGCTCCAGGTGGGCCACCGAGGTCTCGCCGATCCCCCGCTTGGGCACATTGACGATCCGCTTCAGGGCCACCTGGTCGTCCGGGTTGACCAGCACCCGCAGGTAGGCCAAGGCGTCCTTCACCTCCTTGCGGTCATAGAACTTGACACCGCCCACCACCTTGTAGGGGATGCCGTAGCGCACGAAGATCTCCTCCAGCACCCGGCTCTGGGCGTTGGTCCGGTAGAAGACCGCCAGATCGGATAGGCGATAGCCGGCCTCCTCCAAGCGGCCCATCTCCTCGGCCACGAAGGCCGCCTCGTCGTGCTCGTCCTCCGCCTCGTAGCGCACCAGCGGCTCCCCCCGGCCCCGGTCGGTCCAGAGGCGCTTGGGCTTGCGCTGCAGGTTGTTGACGATGATCGCGTTGGCCGCCTCGAGGATGGTCTCGGTGGACCGGTAGTTGCGGTCCAGCACCACCACCCGGGCGTCGGGATGGTCCCGTTCGAACTCGAGGATGTTGCGCATGTCGGCGCCCCTGAAGGCGTAGATGGCCTGGTCCAGATCTCCCACCACGCACAGGTTTCGGTGACGGGCGGCCAGCTGGTTGACCAGCACGTATTGGGCGTGGTTAGTGTCCTGATACTCGTCCACCATGATGTAGCGGAACCGCTCCTGGTAATGGGCCAAGGCCTCCGGAAAGGCCCCGAACAGCTCCACGGTCACCATCAGCAGGTCGTCGAAGTCCATGGCCGAGGCTTCCAGCAGGCGCTGCTGGTAGAGCCGGTAGACCTCCGCCACCCGCTGGTGGAAGAATCCGTCCTCCCGGGCGGCAAACGACTCGTAGTCCACCAGTGCGTTCTTGGCGTGGGAGATGGCCGCCCGCAAGCTGCGCGGGGGGAAGCGCTTGTGATCCAGATCCAGCTCGTTGAGGCAGAAGGTGATGAGCCGGAGAGAATCGGCATCGTCGTAGATGCTGAACGAGGATCGATAGCCGAGCCGGGAAGCCTCCCGCCGTAGTATCCGCACGCAGGCGGAGTGAAAGGTGGAGACCCACATCGCCCGGGCCACCTTGCCCACCAGCGCTTCCACCCGCGCTTTCATCTCGTCGGCCGCCTTGTTGGTGAAGGTGATGGCCAGGATCGAGAAGGGCGAGACCCCCAGGTCGTGGATGAGATGGGCCACCCGATAGGTGAGCACCCGGGTCTTCCCCGAGCCCGCCCCGGCCACCACGAGCACCGGGCCGTCCACGGCGGCTACCGCCTCTCGCTGGGCAGGGTTGAGGTCGGCGAAGAGTGCGGACTCGGAGACGCTCACGAGGGGGAGTGTAGGGGCCGCTTGCGGCGGCCCGATGACGGTTGCGGGTGGCCGCAGGTGACCCTAGTGCCCCGTCTCGTGACGTTGCTGATGTTCCGGGCGAGTCAGGAGCGTCGTCGGCAAGGACGCAGGACGAAGGCGCACCGGTGGTGCGTCGAGGACGAGGACGCAGCCGACGGCGGTCCTGGCCGCCCTGAACGCGGCAAACGTTGCGTGACGGGGCACTACTCCTCCATCAGCGATGACAGGCTGAGGCGGGCCTCCTGCTCGATCAGCTTTTGGTGGTGCTGGGCCGACTCCAAGACGGTGGCCATCGGATACTCGATCATGCGTAGGATCCGTGGACCGGCCTCGCCGAAGGTGCCGGGCTTCTGCGAGCCCATCACCAGCACGCCCAGCACCTCGCCCCGGGCGCGCAGCGGCATGGCGAAAAAGGAAGGCCAGCCGCCAGCGTCGGAAGATGCGTTGAGGATCTCCTCGCCGTCCAGGCGCCAGATCCCCACCTCCTCCGGGCTGAGGTCCACCCCGGCCAGTTGCTGCAGGTGCCCGGCCGCCAGCGCCCGGAACTGGCTCAGGTCGGCCCCGCTCACCGGCCGGTCGCACCGGAAGGCCAGTCGCCGCTCGGCGGTCAGCAGCACACCGGCCAGGTCGTATTCGACGAAGCGCCGCACGATGACCAGCATCTGCTCGATGGTGGTACGCAGGTCCAGGGCCCGGGCGCCCATGGTGGTGATGTCATTGACGATGGTGGCCTCGAACAGCTTGCGGTCGAGCATGTCGCACACCCGAGAGAGCACTTCGTTCTCGTCCAGGGCCCGGCGGGGTAGCTCATCCCGGCTCAGCTCGGAGAGGGCCCGGCTGGCCAGCGATGACTGGATGGCCGGCAGCAGATGCTCCCCGAGGGATTCTTTGGTGAGGTATCCGTCCGCCCCGGACTTCTGGGCCCAGTAGCGGTCCTCGGCCGAGTTGCGGGCGGTGAGGATCAGCACCGGGACATGGGCCACCGACCAGTCTTCTTTGACCAGCCGGCAGACGACGTAGCCGTTCATCCTGGGCATCTGGATGTCGAGCAGCATCAGGTCGGGCAGATCCGCGTAGAAGCGCTGGATGGCCTCGATCCCGTTCTCGGCGGTGACCGCCTCGTAGCCGGCCTCCACCAACAGCTTGGCGACGGCGGCTCGCAGGACCGGGCTGTCGTCGGCGACCAGGACCTTCACGAGCCCATCTCCACTGCGAACCTCGTCTCCGAGTGCTCTGGCCGACGTGCCCGCGCCACCGATGCCGATCCGGTCGTGAGGCCCCCGGCGAGCTTCACGTTGCCTGGCGGAGCGCTCGGGACTCCACCAACGCCTGCAGGGTGGCCGCCAGGGCACCCTGACGCAGGTCGGACTTGTCGAAGTAGACGTCCACTCCGACCCGGCGGGCCCGGGCTTGGACATCGGGGCCGGCCACCGCCGACACCATGACGATGGGCAATCCGGGAGAAGCCTCCCGGACCCGGGCCACCAGTTCCAGCCCGTCGTGCCCGGGCATCGAGTAGTCGACCACCAGCGCGTCGATTCGCTCCGATTCGAGGTGGCCGAGCGCCTCCCGCACGCCTGGGGCGACGACCGTCTCGAACCCATGGCTGGCCAAGGTGGCTGCCAGAAGCTGACGGACGCCGGGGGAATCGTCCACCACCATCACCCGGGCGCGCGGCCCGGTGGTGGCCGGGAGGGTGCGGGCTCGCTCCCCGAGCCCGTTGGGCTCCAGCATCACCACCACGTCCGTGCCGTTGAGCACCGCGGCTCCGCTCAAATGGGGGAGGCCCTGCAGCAGCGGCCCCAGCGCCTTCACGGCGATCTGCCGGGCGCCGATCACCTCGGGTGCGGTCAGGGCCACCAGTCCGGCCCTGGTGGTGACCAGCACCACCTCCTCCACCTGCTCCTCCTCAGGGAGGCCCACCGCCGCCGACAACGAGGCGACGGGGACGGACTGGTCGCGCCACCAGAGCTCCATGCCCCCCTTCCCGGGCCGCAGGTCGGCGAAGGAGATCGGGAGGGTGGCGGCCGCCGCCGGCTCCGGTATCCCCCACAGGTGGCCGCCCGCTCGCACGAGCAGCACCTCCTGCAGTGCCCACCAGGCCGGAACGGCCACCTCCACCCGAGTACCAGCGCCCGGGACCGAAGTGAGCTCCAATCCTCCATTGAGGGCCTCGACGGCCCGGGCGACGACGGCCAGCCCGGCCCCGTCCCCGCTGAACTCCGAACGGACCGGCCGGGTGGTGGTGCCTTCCAGGAACAGGAACGAGGTGAGCTGAGCCTGGGATGCGGGCGGACCATCGACCAAGCCCCTGGCCCGGGCGGTCTCCTCCAAACCCTGCCAGTCGACACCGCGGCCGTCGTCCTCGACCGTGATGCGCAGCCTGCCGCCAGACACCTCGGCCCTCATCGACACCGCGGCCGTGGCAGGCTTGCCGAGCTCGGCACGCTCGGCCGAGGACTCGATGCCGTGTTCGATGGCATTGACGATCAGATGACGCAGCGGGTCGGCGAGCTGCTGCAGCACCTGCTGGTCGACTTCCACCTCGCCGCCCAGTATCTCCAGGCGGACGTGCTTGTCGGTCTTGCGAGCCAGGTAGCGGGCCAGCCGAGGGAAGGCGTCGGTCACCTCCCGCAGGGGGGCGGCGGCCAGGGCCATGGCCTGTTTCTGAAGGTCCTCGATGGTCTGCTGCAGCGCTTCCACAGCCCGCTCCCACCGGGCGGCCAGCGCGGCGACCTCGTGGGGGCTGCCGGCCGTCGCCAGGCGCAGGGCGGTCAGCGTCTCCCGCAAGCCTCGGGCATCCACCCCGGCTTCCGCCGACCGGTTGATGAGCCTGTAGAGCCTGCTGTTCTCGATGCTGGCCGACTCCTCGACCACCTCCGCCTCCAGGGTGGAGAGCAGGCCTCCCAGGTCGACGGCATGGGGACTGGGTGGTGGCTCCGTAGGCGCCGGCGTGGCTGCGGGAGCCGGACTCATCCCGCCGTTGGGGGCCGGAGCCGGCCCTGTCGTGAACCCGTCCACCCCGGCCAGCGCATTGGCCAGCTCCGGGGTCCCTTCGGCAGGATGGGCCTCGGCAGCAGCCTCCAGCGAGGCGGCCAACCCCGCCAGCAGCTCGCCCAGCTCCGCGTCGGCGGGCACCCCGCCGTCCCGTATCCGCTTCCAGAGATGCTCCAGGGTCTCGGCCCCCCGGGCCATGGCGGCGTAGCCCATCACCCGGGCGGAACCCTTGATGGTGTGGGCATCCCGCACCAAGTTGGGCACCTGTTCGGGATCCACCCCCTCGGTGGCCATGCGGCGTGCCGCCTCGATGAGGCGGTGGGCCCGCTCGCTCACCTCCTCCCGGAAGAGCGCTTGCAGCTCGGCGTCGTCATTCAAGCCTGTACCTCGCGAAAAGGCTTCCAACGCTATCGACACGAGGAATGACGCCCTTGAGTCGGTCGCGGGCAGCCGCAGGCCCCCCCTACTCCCACTCGATGGTGGCGGGCGGCTTGGAAGAGATGTCGTAGGCCACCCGGTTGATCCCGGGTACCTCGTTGATGACCCGCGACGAGATGCGCTCCAGCACCTCATGCGGCAGCCGGGCCCAGTCGGCGGTCATGGCGTCCTCGCTGGTCACCGCCCGCAGGATGAGGGGATGAGCGTAAGTGCGGCCGTCCCCCTGCACACCCACCGTCTTCAGGCTGAGTAGGATCCCGAAGGCCTGCCAGAGATCGCGGTCGAGCCCGGCCCGGCGGACCTCCTCGAGAATGATGGCGTCGGCCGCCCTGAGCAGCATGAGTCGCTCCCTGGAAACCTCGCCGATGATCCGCACCGCCAGCCCGGGACCGGGGAACGGCTGCCGCCAAACCAGTTCTTCGGGAAGGCCCAGCTCCTCACCGATGGCCCGCACCTCGTCCTTGAAGAGATCGCCCAGCGGCTCCACCAGCTCGAACTGCATGTCCTCGGGGAGGCCCCCCACGTTGTGGTGGCTCTTGATGCGCGCCGCATCCCGAGTCCCCGACTCAATGATGTCCGGATAGAGGGTGCCCTGCACCAGGAAGCGGGCGTCGGCCAGGTCGGCCGCCACCTCCTCGAACACCCTGATGAAGGTCTCCCCGATGATCTTGCGCTTCTCTTCGGGATCGACCACCCCCGCCAACCTCTCCAAGAACCGGTCCTCCGCCTTGTGGTGGACCAGGTCGACCGGGAAGGTGCGCCGGAAGGTGTCCTCCACCTGCCGGGCTTCCCCGGCCCGCAGCAGGCCGTGGTCGATGAATACGCAGGTGAGCTGGTCGCCGACCGCCTTGTGCACCAGGGCGGCCGCCACCGCCGAATCGACCCCGCCCGAGAGCCCGCAGATCACCCGCTCACCACCCACCTGCCGTCGAACCGCCTCCACCGCCTGCTCGATGATCGAGCTGCGCGTCCAGGTGGGACGGGCCTCACAGACGTCGAAGAGGAAGCGCTTGAGGATGTCGTGGCCCCGGTCGGTGTGGCTCACCTCGGGGTGGAACTGAACCCCGAAGAGCCGCCGGTCGGCATCCTCCATGGCCGCCACCGGCGAGGTGGGAGTGGCGGCGGTCACCCGGAACCCTTCCGGAGCCCGGGTGACCGAGTCGCCATGGCTCATCCACACGTTCTGTCGATCGGGCAGCCCCTCGAAGAGGCTCGCCCGGCGGAGCACCCGAAGCGGGGCGCTTCCGTACTCGGCGATACCGGTGCGAGCCACCTCCCCGCCCAGGGCGTGGGCCAGGTACTGGTGTCCATAGCAGATGCCCAGCACCGGGACACCGAGGGAGAGGATCTCCGGGTCCACCTGATAGGCGTCCTCGGCGTAGACCGAGGCGGGCCCGCCGGAGAGGATCACCCCGACCGGCTTGCGCCGGCGCACCTCGGCGGCGCCGACATCCCGGGGGACGATCTCGGAGTGGACGTGCGCCTCCCGGATTCGCCGGGCGATCAGCCGGGCATACTGAGCGCCCAGGTCGACGACCACTACAGTGTCGTGCTCCCCCTCTAAGGAGCCGATCATCCCATCCCCAACCGCTGCGCTCTCTGCAGCCCCTTTCCCTCGGTCTGCAGGGAAGGCGCCAGTAAGATCTCGGCCTTCTGGAACTCCTTGACCTCCTGGTAGCCGGTGGTGGCCATCGCCACCCGCAAGGCCCCGAAGAGATTGCAGCGGCCGTCGTTCTCGTGAGCCGGGCCGACCAGGATCTGCTGCATGGTGCCCAGCTCCCCCACCTCCACCCGTGTCCCTCGGGGTAGCGTGGGGTGAAAGGTGGCCATGCCCCAGTGGAAGCCCCGTCCCGGTGCCTCGACCGCCCCGGCCAGCGGGGAGCCGATCATCACCGCGTCGGCCCCGCAGGCGATCGCCTTGGCCACGTCGCCCCCGGTGCGCATCCCCCCGTCGGCGATCACGTGCGCGTAGCGGCCGGTCTCGTCGAGGTGGCGCATGCGGGCCCCGGCCGCGTCGGCGATGGCGGTGGCCTGGGGGACGCCGATCCCCAGCACCCCGCGGGTGGTGCAGGCCGCTCCCGGTCCCACCCCCACCAGCACTCCCACCGCTCCGGTCCGCATCAGGTGGAGGGCGGTCGAGTAGGAGGCGCAGCCTCCCACCACCACCGGGATGTCGAGGTGGGCGATGAACTCCTTCAGGTTGAGCGGCTTCTGACGAGAGGACACATGCTCGGCGGAGACCACCGTGCCCTGGATGACGAGGAAGTCCAGTCCGGCCCGAAGCACCTCCTCGGCATAGCGCTCCACCCGAGGCGGGGTGAGGCTGGCCGCCGAGACCACACCCGCCTCCTTGATCTGCCGGATCCGCTCGCCGATCAGCCCCTCCTTGATGGGCTCCTGGTAGATCTCTTGCATACGGCGAGTCACCTTGTCGGCCGGCAGGTTGGCGATCTCCTCGTAGTAGGGATCGGGGTCCTCGTAGCGGGTCCACAGCCCCTCCAGGTTTAGAACGGCCAGGCCGCCCAGCCGTCCGATCTCGATGGCCGTGTCGGGGCTGATGGCCGAGTCCATGGCCGAGCCCATCAGAGGAAGGTCGAAGGTGAAGGCGTCGAGCTGCCAGGAGATGTCGATGTCGTCCGGGTCCCGGGTCCTCCGGCTCGGCACGATGGCGATGTCGTCGAACCCGAAACCCTGGCGGGCCGACTTGCCGATGCCGATCTCGACTTCCATGCCTCAACGGTAGCAGTGGCCTCCCGCGGGACCGGGACCGCAAACCGAAGGCAGGATTGAACCGTTTCGGTACAGCCAAGCCTTAGGTTCGCTCAGGAGGCGTTCAGGCCCACCCGCTTGCGCACCGAGACCATGAAGCGCTCCGCCTGGGTGCGGGCGTCGAGGGCCCCCTTCTGCATCAGGCGGGCCACCTCCTCGTCGTCGAGCTCCCGATAGGCCTTGCGGATGGGGGCCAGGCCGGCGATGACCGCTTCGGCCACCACCTCCTTGAAGGCGGTGTAAGGGCTCTCCCGGTACTCCTTCTCCAGCTCCTCGATGGGCCGCTCGGCGAACAAGGAGAGGATCTCGAGCAGGTTGGAGATGCCCGGCTTCGCCTCCGGGTCATAGAGCACCTCGTGACCCGAGTCGGTGACCGCCGCCTTGAGCTTGCGGCGGATGGAGTCGGGAGCCTCGGTGACCAGGATCCAACCATCCGGGTCGGGGTCGGACTTGGCCATCTTGGAGCCGGGATCCTTGAGCGACATGATGCGCGCCCCCACCTCGGGGATGATCGGCTCCGGGATCGGGAACTCCTCCCCGAAGCGGCTGTTGAACCGCTCGGCCAGATCGCGGGTGACCTCCAGGTGCTGTACCTGGTCTTCCCCCACCGGCACCAGATGGGCATGGTGCACCAGGATGTCGGCGGCCATCAGCACCGGGTAGGCGTACAGGCCCAGGTTGGCCCCGCTCCGGTCGGCCTTCTCCTTGAACTGGGTCATCCGGTTCAGCACCCCGAGCTGGGTGATGGTCCCCAGGATCCACGTCAGCTCGGCATGGTGGGGAACCTGGCTCTGGTAGTAGAGCAGGGAACGGTGCGGGTCGATCCCCACCGCCAGCAGCGTCTTGGCGGTCGCCAGGCGCTCCCGCCGCAGCCGGGACGAGTCCCGAGGAACGGTTAGGGCGTGCAGGTCGACCACGCAGTAGATGGCGTCATGCTCGTCCTGCAGCCGGACCATGTTCCTCAGGGCACCCAGATAGTTGCCCAGATGGAGCTCTCCGGTCGGTTGCAGGCCCGAGAAGACCGTCTTGCGTTGCATGTCCTCCTCCAATGAAAAACGCCGGGGGGGCTCGGCCCTCCGGCTTCGGCTCGAACTGTGCGCGCGGGGAAGGCCTCAACTCGTCGAGGACCACCACCACGCACGTCGGTTCATCGAAACCGAGGCTAGCAGATCTCCCCTCTCCCTTTGGGGGAGGGTGGCCGAGCGGGGCGAGGCCGGGAGGGGGCTTACGATTTCGGGGTGTTCATCGGCACGCTGGCCAACATCGGGACCGTCTTGCTCGGGGCGGCCATCGGCACGGCCCTCGGAGGACGGCTCCCGGAGCGGGTGCGGCAGACGGTGATGGCCTCCCTCG
>JBOGFC010000042.1:0-15944 GCA_050742155.1 Acidimicrobiia bacterium | reverse complement strand
TCCTCCTCGACGGTTGGACGGGAAGGGGAGGCCGCAGGTTCCAGGCTCTTCATTGGTTCTCTTGAGCGCTCCGCTGCACCTCGGTGGCCAGCTCGTCGACCAGCCCCAGCAGCTCGTTCCGCATCGTCTCCAGCGAGTCCTGCACGGTGCCCACCGAGCTCTTCACGTCGGTGAGGGCGCGCCGGTTGGTGGAGAAGAGCTGGGCCAGGCCGCGCAGCCGCTGCAGCCGGTCGAAGACGAAGCGGGCATCGAGGCGGGAGGCCCGGCCGGTGGCCGACGCCTCCAGCATCCCCATCGCCCACCGGAAGGCCACCGAGATCATGGTGCCCTCGCCCTCGTCCACCACGAGCACCCGGTTCCCGTACACGCCGAAAGCGCCGACCTCGCGGGGAAAGGCTTCCTGGGCCGAGATGCAGATGGCGACCTGGGCGCGGCGGTTGGCCATGGCAGTGTCCAGCTCCTCGAGGATCCCATCTTTCCCGGTGAGAGCCAGCCGGGCCACGTTCTTGGCCTCCACCACCACCCGCTGGCCGGTGGGCAGCACCACCACGAAGTCGCCCACCGTGGCCTGGGCGCCCAGGCCCCCGGCCAGCCGTCCGGTGCGCTCGACGACGCACCCGCCGGTCGCCAGTGCCAGGCCGCGCAGGTGCTCCTCCACGGCGTCCTCGAAGTCGAGCCCCTTGGCGGTCCCGCGCCGTGACTCGTCGGCCCGGGCGCGGTCGCCGACGATCAGGTCGCGCAGCTCGGTGAGCCGGCCGTCGATGGAGTGGGAGAGGCGGGCCAGGGCCGAGCCGTCGGTGTCGGGGTCGAGAACCTCGCGCAGCCGGGTCTCCAGATCCCCGTGCGGCCCCAGCAGCCCGTCGAGCTGGGCCAGGAAACGGGCGGTGTGGCTGTCCGCGTAGTCGGGATCGAAGCCTTGTAGGAAGACATCCCGCCAGGCGGCGAACTCCGCCAGAGCCCGGGCCACCACCGAGGAACGCTGCTCGGGATCGAAGCGTTCGGCGAGAGCCTGCCCGGCCGCCCCCAGCACCTCATCCACCTTGCGCCGAGCCTGGGTGGTCACCTCCTCGACGGAGCGACGGACCCGGGCATCCACCTCGGTCAGGTCGATCCCCAAGCCCATGGTGAGCAGACCGCGCGCCCCCACCGCCAGCGCCCGGGCTGTCAGGTCCTCCCAGCGCTCCTCGGGTTGAGCGCGCAGGAGCTCGGCCAGGCCCGGGTCGTCCACCACCAGGCCGTCGACCTTGACGATCCGTCCATCGCACGTGATGGCTGCCATGAGGCCAATGTATCGAGAGCCTGTGACAGAAATGGTGATTTCGGTGGTGGGGCCCCGCGTAGCCGCGCCCGTAGAGCTGCCAGGGTGGCTGGACCAACTGTGGGACAATCCACCCTCCATGGAGATCGCCCCCACCGCCCCGCTGCGGGCTTCCCTAGATGCCCTGGCCGACACCCTGGAAGGGTTCGCCTTCCGTCTCCCCGGCCCCGCGCAGCCGAGCCGCGAGGACGAGCGGACCGAGGTGGCCTGGTCGATCCGCGAGTACCTGATCCCGCGCTTCGGGGACCTGGAGGCGCCGGTGCTGGCCGTGGTCCTCGGCTCGACCGGAAGCGGCAAGTCGACCCTGGTGAACTCGCTGGCGCAAGCCCTGGTCAGCGAGGTCGGGGCCCTCCGTCCGACCACTCGCGCCCCGGTGATCTGGACGCGTCACCCGGAGCGTTACCAGGACCGCTATCAGGATCAGTTCCTCACCGGGTACAGCACTCGCCCCAACGCCGAGCGACCGCTCCGGGTGGTGGCCGGAGAGGACCGCCTGCTCGAGAACCTCAGTGTGCTGGACGCCCCCGACTTCGACTCGGTGGTGGAAGAGAACCGGGACATGGCCGAGGATCTGCTGGCAGTCGCCGACCTGTGCGTGTTCGTCACCACCGCCCAGCGTTACGCCGACGCCGTCCCATGGGACTTCCTCCGACAGGCGCACCGGAGAGGGCTGCCCCTGCTGTTCGTGGTCAACCGCTTGCCCCCCGATCAGGAGGCCCGGCGGCAGATCCTCTCGGATTACTCCCGCCGCCTGGCCGCCCACGAAGTGCTGCTCGAGGACGATCCGGGCCTGCTCTTCGCCATCTCCGAGCAGGAGACCGATCCGGACCACGGCGGGCTGCCGGCGGCGACGGTGGCCCGAATCAGGGAAGAGCTGAGCCTCCTCTCCGACCCCGGGGTTCGCCGCCAGCTCATCCGGCAGTCGACGGAAGGTGCGGTGGCCGAGGTCATACAGCAAAGCCGAAAGCTGGCCGGCACGGTGGAGGAAGAGGCGGGCGAGGTGGAGGCCCTCCGGCAGGTGGCCCGCCTGGCCTATAGGAGCCAGATGGATGAGGTGAGCAGGCTCCTCCACAAGGGAGCGCTCATCCGAGGGGAGGTGGTGGCCCGCTGGCAGGAGTTCGTGGGAACCGGCGACCTGCTCAAGTCCCTCTCGAGCGGAGTGGCCACCCTGCGACGCTGGGGCCGCACCGTACTGGGTGGGGCGGCCCCGGTCGAGGAGGTCGGCGAGGAGGCCCGGACCGAGCTGGTGGCGGCGGTGGTCCGTCGGGCGGATCTGGGAGCGCGGGAGGCGGCAGCCGCTTGGGAGCGTGACCCGGCCGGCAAGGTGCTCTTGGCCGGGGCCGCCCTCCCCCTTCCCCCTCCCGAAGGGAGGGGGCCCTCTCCGCATTCCGCGTCCCTCTGGCGGCACGATCCGCAGACGCCGGAGCGGGCGCAGCGGGCGTTCGAGGGCTGGATGGCCGAGGTGGCCGACCTGGTCGCCGAGCTGGGCCGGGGCAAGCAGCGGACCGCTCGGCTGGCCTCCTTGGGCGTCAACGCGGCCGCGGTGGTGGTGCTGGTGTCGGTCTTCGCTCACACCGGGGGGATCACCGGAGCGGAGCTGGGGATCACCGCCGGGGCCGCCGCCGCCCAGCAGAAGCTCCTCGAGCACTTCTTCGGATCGGCCGCTGCCCAGTCCCTGGTCGAGGAGGCTCGCCGGCGGCTCCACCAGGCGCTGGAGGGGGTGCTCATGGCGGACGCCGGCCGCTTTGCCGAGCTGGCCGGCCGAGTGGCGCCGGTGGATGGACTGGCTGCCCGGATCCAAGCGCAGGTGGCGGAGGTCTCGAAGCGGGCGGGAGCCTTCTATGGGCACTGACCTGGTGCCGGTGCTGGATGCCCTGGATCGGGCGGTTGCCCACGCCGGCATGTTGGACCCCGAGGACGTGCATCCCTCCGCCGAGGTGGCGCGCCGGGCCCGGGAACGGCGGGGCTTCCTGGGCGAGACCGTGGTGCTGGCCCTGGCGGGAGGCACCGGGTCCGGAAAGTCGAGCCTCCTCAACGCCTTGGCCGGGGAGAAGGTGGCCGAGACCGGGGCCGTGCGCCCGGTCACCGACCGCCCTATGGCCTGGATCCCGTTCAACCCCGAGCCCGGCTTGGTCCGGTTGCTCGACGAGCTGGGGATCGACGACCGGGTGGGACAGGACCGCTTTCCCAACCTGGCCGTCCTCGACCTGCCGGACTACGACTCGATCGACCGGTCCCACCGGGCGATGGTCGAGTACCTGTTGCCCAGGGTGGATGCGGTGGCCTGGGTGGTCGATCCGGAGAAGTACAACGATGCCGCCTTGCACGACCGCTATCTGGCACCGCTCGCCGGCTACCAGGGCCAGTACCTGGTGGTCCTCAACCAGATCGATCGGCTGGAGCCGGGCGAGCTCGACCGGGTGCTGGCCGACCTGGCGCACACGCTGCGCAGGGACGGCATCCGGGAGCCGGAGCTGTTCCCGGTCGCCGCCGACCCACCCCGGGGTTCCCCGCGGGGCCTGGAGCCGCTGCGGCGCTTCCTCCAGGTGCGCATGGACGCCAAGCGGGTGGCGGTCGGGAAGCTGCTCGAGGACCTTCGGCGAGCCGGGCGCTCCCTGGCCGCGGCGGCCGGGGTGAGCGGCGGTTCGGGCATGGACTACGAGCCTCGCTGGGCGGCAACCCGGGACCTAGCCGGCCAGGCGCTGGCCGGCATGGCGGCCGGACCAGAGCTGGGGCGGGTCCAGGAGCGAGCCGGGGAGCGGATGGCCGTCCGGCTGGGCGGCGGTCTGCTGGGGAAGGTGGGCGCCCTGGCCCCGCGCCAGGCGCTGGGGAGGGCCCTCGGCGGAGCCTCCCTCGAGGACACTCCCCGCCGGACCGTCCGGGCTTGGGCGGCGCGCCCCGGCCTGGAGGAGGTGCTGGCGGAGGTGACCGAGTTGGCCACCACACTCTCCTTCGAGGCGGGAGGAGCCTTTGGGCACAAGGTGCGAGAGGAGTTCGGTCCCGATCGCATCGAGACAGAGGTGCGCACCGCCATGGAGAAGACGGTGGCGGCGCTCGGCCCCCCGTCGGAGCCCTCGACCGCCTCCTGGTGGCGGTTGGTGGGGGCCTTGCAGGCGGCGCTGCTCGTGGCCGTGGTGGGGGGCGGGGTATGGGCCTGGGCCCGTCCCGAGAGCCTCGAGCGGGGCCGGTGGCCGGTTCCGTTGCTGGTGATCGCCGGGGGAGTGCTGGCCATGGCGGTCCTCTCCCGGTTGGTTCGCTGGAGCGGGAGGCGGCGGGGCCGCCGAGCGGTCCGGGAGTTCCACGACCGGCTCGAAGAACGTGTGGCCGAGGAGCTCGATGAGCGGATCGGCCGGCCGCTGCGCGACATCCTGCGCGAACGGGCCGTGCTGTTGGCCGCCCTCGCCGAGCTGGGTGTGGAGGCGGCCCGGGTGGAGCGGGCCGTCCCGGCTGAGCGATGAGGGCCGCCGGCCGGCGCTGGGCCCTCGGCCTGGGGCTGGTGCTCCTGGCGGGAGCCTGCACTCGTGGCACCCCCTCGCCAACGGCGACCTCCCCGCCAACTCCGGAGGCTGCCTCGCCGGTCCCCGAGGAGCCGCTCTACGTCATGCTGCTCTGGCACCAGCACCAGCCTCGCTACCCGAAGGATGAGGCCGGGATCGTTACCAGGCCCTGGGTGCGGCTGCACGCCGCCAAGGACTACCTGGACATGGCGGCGCTGGTGGAGGAGTTCCCGGAGCTCCGGGTCTCGTTCAACCTCACCCCGGTCCTCATGCAGCAGCTAGAGGAGCTGAGCCGCGGGACCAAGGATGTCTACTGGGCGATGACCGAGCTGCCGGCCGACCAACTCGACCCGGACCAGCGGAGCTTCATCCTGGAGCGGTTCTTCGACATCAACCCCAAGATCGTGGCCCGGTTCCCCCGCTACCAGGAGCTGGCCGCTTTGCGCGCCGAACAAGGAGCCGAGGCGTTCGGCGAGACCGAGCTGCGAGACCTGCAGGTGTTCTTCAACCTGGCCTGGACGGACCCCGGCTTCCTGGCCCAAGAGCCCCTGGCGACCCTGGTCGAGAAGGGCCGCGACTTCACCGAGGATGACAAGCAGGTGGTGCTGGCCGAGCACCAGCGCATCGCCGCGGAGGTGCTGCCCCTCCATGCCCGTCTCTGGGAGGAGGGGAAGATCGAGATGACCACCACGCCTCTCGCCCACCCCATCTTGCCCCTCCTGGCGGATACCAACCTGGCCCTCGAGGGCGATCCGGCCGCCCTGCTGCCGGAAGAGCGGTTCCGGGAGGTCCCCGACGCCACCGCCCAGGTGCAGGGGGGGCTGGCCGAAGCGGGCCGGCTGCTGGGCCGCAAGCCGGTGGGCATGTGGCCCGCCGAAGGGGCGGTCGCCCAGGACGTCATGTCGCTCTTCTCTCGCGAAGGAGTGGAGTGGGTGGCCACCGGGGAGGACGTGCTGGCTCCCTCACTCGGGATCGGGTCCTTTGCCCGCGATGAGGCCGACACCGTCGAGGAGGCCGACCTCCTCTACCGACCCTGGGCCGCCCAGCTGCAGCGCAATCCTCCGGTGGCCATGTTCTTCCGGGACAGGGTGCTCTCCGACCTGATCGGCTTCCAGTACTCGGGAATGGAAGGAAGGGCGGCCGCTGCGGACTTCATGGACCGGCTGGGCAGGATTCGCGAGCGTCTGGCCGAGCAGGGCTCCCGCGGGCCGCACGTGGTGTCGGTGATCGTCGACGGGGAGAACGCCTGGGAGCACTATCCCAACGACGGCAAGGACTTCCTGCGGGCCCTCTACCGGAACCTCACCGAGACCGACTGGGTCCGCACGGTGACCCCGAGCGAGTACCTGGAGGGCTTCGGAGACACGGTTCGGCCTCTCGAAGAGGTCTTCCCCGCTTCCTGGTTCCAGCCCAACTTGGCCACCTGGATCGGCGAGGAGGAGGAGGCCACCGCCTGGGAGTATCTGTACCGGACCCGCCAGGCCCTCCATGAGGCGGAGCGGTCGGGGGTGCACCCCGACGTGCTGGCCGAGGCCCTGCAGGCCATGTACTTCGCGGAGGGGTCGGACTGGTTCTGGTGGTACGGGTCCGACCAAGACAGCGGCGACGACGCCTACTTCGACCGGGCCTTCCGGGAGCTGCTCGGGCAGGTGTACGACGCCCTGGGCTTGGACCGGCCGGCCTTCGTGGAGGTGCCGATCATCGCCGCCTCCCCCGTCCAGGCCGACCGGGAACCGGACGAGCTGCTGGCGGTGCAAGTAGACAACCGGATCTCCCCGGCGGAATGGGCCCCGGCCGGGCTCTACGAGGCCCCCGGGCAGGAGGAGCCGGTCGACCGGGTCCATTTCGGCTTCTCCAAGGAGAACCTCTACCTGCGGGTCGACTTCGCCGAGCCGGTCCTGGCCGAAGGACAGGTGGGCTTCGACGTCTACCTGGGAGTCCCCTCCGGCGAGGAGCCCCGCCCCACCAGCGTGCGGGGGAGCCTGCTCGGGTTCGGGGCCACCCATCTGGTGCGGTGGGGGCGGGCCGAGCCCCTCCAGGCCTGCCTGGCCGTCCGGCTGCCGCCCTTGGGCACCAACGAGCCTCCCCGGGAGTGCGCGCCGATCGAAGCCGGCTTCGACGGGCGATCGGTGGAGCTGGCGGTGGCGTTGTCTTGGTTGGGAGCGGTGGAGGTCGGCGACCGCCTCCCCTTCCGGGTGATCGGGAGCGACCTGGTGACGGACGCGCAGGTCTTCCCGGCCGGGGGACCGGGCCTCATCCAGGTTCCCGACATCTCGGACGTGGAGGTGTTCCTCGAGGTGGCCGACCCGGAAGGGGACGACCACGGCCCCGGTTCTTACACCTACCCCACCGACCCGGTCTTCCTGCCCGGTTCCTATGACCTGGTGGGCTTCCAGGCCGGAGTCTCCGGCCAGGACCTGGTGCTCCGCTTCCAGCTCGCCGCCCCCATCCGCAATCCGTGGGGGTCGCCCAACGGCCTGGCGGTCCAGACCTTCGACGTGTACGTCGACCAGGATCCCGAGGCCGGCACCGGAGCGCGCCTGCTCTTGCCGGGGCGCAACGCCGCCCTGCCTCCCGAGCACGGCTGGGAGTACGGAATCACGGTGGAAGGCTGGGAGCCGGCTGTCTATGTGGCCGGACCGGAGGGCGGGCCGGAGGAGACCCGGCCCACCCTCAGAGTGGTGGTGCTGGGCGACCAGGGCACCGTCATCGTCCGGGTCCCCTTGGAGACGCTGGAGGGCGGCGATCCTTCCATCTGGGGGTACGCGGTGGCCCTGCTCAGCCAGGAAGGGTTCCCGTCCAGCGGCGTGCGGCGGGTGCGGGACGTCAACCCGACCGCCGAGCAGTACCGGGGCGGCGGGGCGCCCCCCGACGCCAACCACACTCGCATCTTCGACGTGCTCTGGCCGGAGCCCGGCAGGCAGGAGGAGCTGCTCGCTGACTACCGGTCCACCCAGGGCAGCCTGGAGGGGCTGGAGCCGGACGACTTTCCGAAGGTGCCGCTCGTGACGGGCAATTAGCGAACCGCGGGCGGTTACGCGCCTCTGAGGCGCGCAGGAACCCAGGGTTCGGGCACGGCGATTACCGACTGGCGGTCAGACCACGCCGCTGGCCCCGCTCGAAGGCCTGGGCCTCTTGGGGCGCGCCTAGATAGAACCCCTGGCCGTAGCGGACGCCCAGCCCGAGGAGCACCTCGACCTGAGAGGACCGCTCGATGCCCTCCGCCACCACTCCCGCGGCAAGGTCCTCGGCCACCGCCGCCAGCCCACGCACCAGAGCACGGTGTCGCCCGCCCTGGTCCAGGTTTCGGGTCAGCGAGACATCCAGCTTGATCAGGGCCGGCTCGAGGCGAAGCACCTGCCAGAGGTCGAGCTCACCCGAGCCCACGTCGTCTATGCAGAGCCGGTACTCCAGCTCCACCAGGGCGGACACCGCCTCCTGGACCGACCGGTAGCGGCGGCCGGCGGCTTCCTCGCTCAGCTCCAGGACGACCCGATCGGGATCGATCTTCTCCAGCGCCTCCACCAGCCGCGGTGAGGTGAGGGTACGGTCGGACACGTTGACCGCCAGGAATCCTTCCCGGTGATGGCGAGTGAACTCCTCGGCGGCCTTGTGTATGGCTGCGATCTCGAGATCGAGGCGCAGGCCCACCTCGCTGGCCGTCTCGAACCAATCTTTCGGGGGCCCGCCGTCGAAGCGGGAGAGCGCCTCCCACCCGATGATGCGCGGGACGCTCGTCCTGGCGCTGGCCAGGTCCACCACCGGTTGGAAGACGATGGTGGGGCCCTCTTCCAGAAAGCTCTCGATGGACGCTCGAGACGGTCGGGCCCCGAGGGTAGCGATGGGAGCCGCCTCGACGGCTTCTCCCGAGGAGGCCGGGAGCTCGAGCTCGAACACGCTCTCCCCGTCTTCTCGCCGGTAGGTCAAGTCTCCATCCATCAAGCGGGCGAGCCGGCGGGAGACGGTGAGCCCCAATCCCACGGAAGCCGGCTCGGTCCCCGGACGATGGACCCGGTAATAGGGCTCGAAGATCCGCTGCCGGTCGGCCTCGGGGATGCCGCCCCCGTCGTCGGCCACCTCGACCCGCACCATCGGTGCGCTCTCCTTGACCCTCACCTCGACCCGATCCCCGCCGTAGCGAAGGGCATTGGTGAGGAGGTTGCGGAGGATCTGTCGGGTTCGCACCGGGTCGGCCCGCACCGTGGCCGACCCGGTGATGGTGAGATGGTCACGGTCCTCGCTCCGCCAAGCCTGCGTCTGGCTCTCGAGGGCCTGACGGAGGTCGAAGTCCTCGGGCTGGATGGTGAGCTGCCCGAGGTCGGCACGCGCCGCCACCAGCAGGTCCTCGATGATGTGGGTGCTGTCCTGGGCCTGGGCGGCGATCAGGTCGATCAGCTCGTCGCGCTCCTCGTCCTCGAAGTCGTGACGTCCCTCGCGGAGCAACTCGGTGAAACCCAGCACGGCGGTGAGAGGGGTGCGCAGCTCGTGGGAGACCGAGGCGAGAAACTCGTCCTTGGCCAGGCCCAGCTCCCGCTCCCTGGCCAGGCGGGACTCCAGCTCGGCCTGGTGCTGCTGGCGACGCACCATGCTGCGGAAGGCCAGCAGGGCGATGCCGGGAACCATGAAGGCCACCAGGAACCGGGCGGCATTGACGACCCGGCCCACCGACCGGCGGGCGGCGGCGATCTCAGCCTCCCTCGTATCGCGTTCCAGGGCGACCTGTGCCTCCAGCGCCTGATAGGAGGGCTCGAACCGTGAGGTGACCACCGCCCAGGCTTGGTCCGTGCGTCCCTGTTCGGCCAGCTCGAGGATGGTGTCGGACGTTCCCAGCAGCTCGGCCCGGATGCCCTCCAGCTCTTGCAATGGTTGGGTCAAGGCAGACTGCAACGCGTCGAGACGTAACGAGAGGCGCTCCAGAGCGTCCCGGGCATCGGCGATGGCCTCGCCGAGCTGCTCTTCGGAGACGAGTCCCGCCCGATGTGCCTCGGCCAGGATGAGGGCCTGGCCGATCTGGGCCCGGGTGCCGCTGGCCGCCCCCAGCACTGCTTCGGCCCTGAGCTGCACGGCCGACTGACCGGCCACCCTGGCCGTGCCCTGGGCGTGGGCGAACATGACGGCCGCCGCGGCCAGGATGCTCACCGTGGAGACGGCGAGCCCGACGATCAATCCTTGATGATGCGCTTTCCTCATGACGCCCGGGGTGGCGGATGCTCCCCGGACGTATCGGCGGCGAGGGCCCTCCAGTTGAAACGCCACAGACGGGCGAAGATGTCGCGGAACAGCCAGAGGGCATAGAGGAGCAAGACGGCCAGCGGGACGACCAGGGCAGAGGCGCTCTCTCCCATGGCCGAGGTCACCACCTCCAGGACGATCAGGGGAGAGAGCACCGCCTCGACCAGCGGCGGAGGGAGCCGGGAAGAGAGCATCCGAGCCAGCGGGCCGCTGAAGGGGGCCTCCGAGGACTCTGTCCCCGGATCTGCGGGCCGTGGCTCCGGCAGGGCCGCCTCCGGTATCGAGACGGTGGTGGGTGTCGGCCTGGGAGTGCCCCGGGAGATCCCCGAGCCGTCCGTTCCTGACGTGATGTTGGTCGTTCCGCCCCCGGTGCCGGAGCCGTTGGCCGAGTGGGTGGAGACCCCGGCGGTGGAGGTGGTCGGGGAATTGCCGGGCTGGATGGTTGTGGTGGTCGTCGTGGGTGTGGTGCTCGTGGTCGTGGTCGTGGTGGTGGTGGTCGTGGTGGTCGTCGTGGGTGTGGTGCTCGTGGTCGTGCTCGTGGTCGTGGTGGTCGTGGTGGTGGTGGTCGTGGTGGTCGCCGTCACGGCGAGCTCCCACTCCCGTTGGTTCGACACCAGCCCCAAGAGGAGCTGTTCGCTCTCTCGCACGATGATCACGTGCACCCCCAGCGGTGTCCAGGTCGAGGTCTTCACGGTCATGGTGACCTCCCTAGGACCCGAGCCGCATGCTTCCTGCTGGCCGTCGAAAAGCACGGTGATGCTCGCCTCGTCGACATCGGCGGTCAGGCAGCTTCCCAGGAGTGGGCTGACGGTGACCGTGGCCGAGGTGGACTTGCCCTGCTCCACGGTGCCACTGGGCGGGTCGATGTCGTCGATGCTGGCCAGGGCTGGGGCCGGGATGGCCACCAACAGAGCAGCCGCGAGAAGGATCGATGCCCAGCGCCGCCTCATGGGTCGTTCATCGGCAATCACGCCAGGAGATTGAGGTCGAAAGACCGAGGAGCGGGGAGCCCCACCTCTACGCTGGCCGTCCATGGAGAGGCTCCTCGATGCCCTGCCGAAGATCTTGGGGGTGGTCGCCGGGGGGTTGGTGCTCTGGTGGCTGTTCGCCCTGGTGGGTCATCGCAGCCTGAGGAGGCTGGCGCGGGGCGAGGGCCCGGAGGCGGCCGAGCGCCTCAAGCGGGTGGAGACGGTCTGGGTGGCCCTGCGCCGGTTGGCGGCGCTGGTCTTCTTCGTGCTCGTCCTCGCCACCGTGATGGCGATCGCGGGGATCTCGCTCGCTCCGCTGCTGGCGGTGGGGTCGGCGGTGGCGCTGGCGGTGGGCTTCGGGGCCCAGAACTTCGTCAAGGACGTCATCGCCGGCTTCTTCATCATCGTCGAGAACCAGTACCGGATCGGCGATGTGGTGCGCATCGCCGACATCGCCGGCAAGGTGGAGGAGATCCGCCTGCGGGTGACCGTCCTGCGCGACCTGGACGGGAACGTCCATTACGTCCCCAACGGGGAGATCTCGGTGGCCTCCAACTTCACCCAGGAGTTCGCCCAGGTGGTGGCGGATGTGGGAGTGGCCTACCGCAGCGACCTCGACCGGGCGCTGGAGGTGCTGCAGGACGAGGCGCGGTCGCTTTCCCGTGACGAGGAGTGGAGCTACTCCTTCTTGGAGGAGCCCGAGGTGCTGGGAGTCCAGGAGCTGGCAGATTCGGCGGTGGTGCTGCGGTCCACGCTCAAGGTGCTCCCGGAGGCCCGCTGGTTGGTGCGGCGCGAGTTCCTCCGCCGGGTCAAGAACCGCTTCGACGCCGAGGGGATCGAGATCCCCTTCCCACACCGAACCCTGTTCCTGGGCGATCCGGAGGGGTGGCGGGAGGCAATCCGACGAACCTAAGGCTTGGCTGTACCGCCACGGTACGTTAAAGCCTTAGGTTCGCTGATAGAGGCCCTCGATCATGTCGGCGAAATGCTCGAACACCACCCTGCGCTTGAGCTTCATCGTAGGGGTGACCGCCTCGGTTGGGAACCCGCCGGGGACGATGGCCCACTTGCGGACGTTCTCCACCCGCGAGAGCCGTTGGTTGACGTCGTCCACCACCTCGCCGACGTGCTCCTCGATCAACGGGTTCCCGGCCAGCGCCTCGTCATCGGCCACTTGCTCGCCCTTGCGGTGCAGAAAGGCCTTGGCCTCATCGGCGTCCAAGGCGATCAGGGCTACCAGGTAGGGCCGGGCGTCGCCGATCACCATCGCCTCGCCCACTAGCCCGTCTGCCTTCAGCGCCCGTTCCACCTCGCTGGGGGCGATGTTCTTCCCGCCCGAAGTGATGATGATGTCCTTCTTCCGGTCGACGATCTTGAGCCGCCCCCCCGGCACGAACTCCCCGACGTCCCCGGTCCGTAGCCAGCCCTCCTCGTCGAGGGCCTCCCTGGTCTGCTCGGGCTCCTCGTAGTAGCCCTGGAAGACGTTGGGCCCTCGCACCAGGATCTCACCGTCTTCGTCGACCCGGATGTCGAGCCCCTCGAGCGGCCGACCTACTACTCCCACCTCGAGGTCGTCGGGCGCCTGCACGGTGGCCGGGGCCGAGGTCTCGGTCATCCCCCAACCCTGGTGGAGCGGGAGACCCAGCGCCTGGAAGAACCGTTGCACCTCCGGCGCCAGGGGGGCCGCCCCGGAGACGGCAAACCAGCAGTGATCGAGCCCCACCTCGCCGAGCACCTTCTTGCCGACCACTCTCTTGGCCAGGGCCGCCCCGAGCCGGGCACGCGCCGAGGCCGACCGGCCCTCGTCGCGGGCTTGGATCGCTTCGGCCCCGCCCTTCATGGCGAAGTGGAAGATTCGCTGCCGGAAGGGGGGCGCCTCTCCCACCTCGGTGAGAATGCGGGCCTGGAACTTCTCCCACACCCGGGGCACGGCGACGAAGATGGTGGGACGGACGTGCCGGAGGGCGGCGGGCAGCTCGGGCAACTCCGGCACGAAGTAGACGGTGAAGCGGCTGGACTCGGTGGCCAGCGGGACCATCGTGGTGACCAGCCGCTCGAAGACGTGGCTGAGCGGCAGGTAGGAGAGCAGGGTCTCCTGATCGTGGACCTGCAGCGCCTGAGCGCTCTTGGCAGCCGCCCACATCCCGTTGCGATGGGTGAGCACCACCCCCTTCGGGGGGCCGGTGGTGCCGGACGTGTAGATGATCGACAGGACATCATCCGGCTGGAGAGAGGCCATGCGGTCGACCAGCTCCCCGCTGTGGGCCTCCCGCCACTCCTCACCGAGCCGGCGGAGCCGGCCCATCCCCATGACCCGCCCGTCGTCCTCCTCATCGAGGTGGTGGGCGATGATCCGCTCCACCTTGGGGAGCTCGGCCCGGAGGGCCTTGTCGAGCTGCTCCTGGTCGTCCACGACGTAAACCCGACTGCCGGAGTGGTTGAGCACGTAGGAGATCTGCTCGGGGGCGCTGGTGGCGTAGACCGGCACCCCGATCGCTCCGGCGTGCTGAATGCCGTAGTCGGTGGCCGCCCACGAGGGGAGGTTCTTCCCGACGAATGCCACCCGGTCGCCCTTCTCCATGCCGAGGGCTAACAGCCCGGCGGCGATCGACTCCACCCGCAGCCGGGCCTGGACCCAGGTGGTGGGCCGCCACTCCCCCTCTTCCTGGTGGTACCAGAGCTCGTAGTCGCCCCACTCCCGGGCCCGCGTTTGGAACCGGCCGACGATGGTGTCCTGTGAGAGCTGCCCGGTGTCGATGGTCATGGACCGTAGGCTACACCCCGTGCAGCGGGCACGTCAGGGGCTGTGACCAGCCGGGACGGTGACGAGCAGCCGGTCGGAGACTCGGGCCACCTCCACCCGGGCGGCCGGCCCGAGCAGCTCGCCGTCGCTCTGGACCCAGCAGGCCGGCTCGGCTTCCACCACCAGCTTGTGGCAGCCGGTCCAGACCTGCAACCCGGGGATGCCCTCCATCGACGGTCCCCGGGCCGCCCGGTAGAGCATGGCCGGTGCTCGCAGCACCCCGAGGCGCTCGATGATGAGGACCGAGAGCCCGTCTGTGGAGTGGCGCGATACGGAAAGGGGAAGCCGTCCGAAGAAGGTGTAAGGGTGGCGGACCTGGACGAGCACCCCGACGGCGTCCGCCTGGCGGCCCTCCATCTCCACCCGCAGGTTGGCCGGGCGGGCCCGAAACCGCGACCACAGCACCCAGGAGGCGCTGCGGGCATAGTGCACCGCTCCGAAGCGCAGCTTGCGGAAAGGCTGGCGCTCGGCCTGCTCCACCACCTCCGCATCGAAGCCGAGACCGGAGGCGAAGAGGGCGTGATCGCTGCGGGTGCCGTGCAGGCTGTCGGTGAGGAGGTGGGCCATGGGCACGGTACGCAGCGGCGGGTGGGCGGCCAGAAAACGGGCGGCCGCTTTGGGCCGCCTCGGGAGCCCGAGGATCTTGGCCAGCACATTGGTGCTGCCGGCCGGGATGAGGCCCAGGCCGGTGACCGTCCCCACCAGGCCGTTGGCCGCATGGTGGGCCACTCCGTCCCCGCCCAGGGCCACTACCAGGTGGAACCCGTCGGCAGCCGCCTCGGCCGCCTGTCTGCGCACCTCCTCGGGGCTGGTGGGCCACACCGCTTCGACCTCGTAGGGGCCGGTGAGGATGGCCGTGATCTCCCGATGCAGGGCGCCCGTGAACCCGGAAGCGGCAGGATTGGCGACGAGGAGCAGCCGGCGCATCGTGCCAGGTTAGGCCCCTTCACTACCCTGGAACGATGCTGCGATGGCGAGACCGTCGGCACGCCGCCGAGGCGCTGGCCGATGAGCTCCCCCACCTGTCCGGCAGCCGGGCCCTGATACTGGCCATCCCGCGCGGGGGAATCGAGGTGGGGGCGGCGGTCGCCCGCCGGCTGGAGGGGGACCTGGACGTGATCATCGCCCGCAAGCTGGGGGCGCCCTGGAATCCGGAGTTGGCGATCGGGGCCGTCACGGGTGACGGGGTGCCCGTGCTCGACCATGAGCTGATCTCCCGGCTGCGTGTCTCTGAAGGCCAAGTGGAAGCAGAGATCGCCCGTCAGGCGGAGGAGGTGCGCCGGCGCGAGGAGGCGTATCGCCGGGGTCGTCCTCCCCGCCAGCCGGCCGGACGAACCGTGGTAGTGGTTGACGACGGCGTGGCCACTGGAGCCACGGCCAGAGCGGCCCTCCGGTACGTGCGGAGGCGAGATCCCCGGCACCTGGTCTTCGCCGTGCCGGTGGGGCCGCCCGACACGATCACCGCCCTCGCCAAGGAGGCCGACGAGGTGGTCTGTCCCCTCCAGCCGCCCCGCTTCCTGGCGGTGGGGGAGTGGTACGACGAGTTCTCGCAGGTGAGCGATCAGGAAGTCATGGAGATGCTGGGAGAGGTTGGGGAGGGCTGATGGGCATCAGGCAGGGGTCCCGGACGGATCCCCGCCTCGAAACGGAGCTCATCATCTGGCTGACCACCGTGCGCGGCGATGGCCAGCCGCAGGCCTCACCGGTCTGGTTCCTCTGGGATGGGGAGTCGTTCCTGATCTACAGCCAACCGCACCGCCAGAAGCTCCGCAACATCGACCGGAATCCTCACGTGGCCCTCAACCTCGACGGGGATGGCGGAGGCGGGGACATCGTCACGATGGAGGGCACCGCTCGGGTGGCGGAGGAGGCGCCCGCCGCCCACCAAGTGCCCGAGTACCTGGAGAAATACCGGGAAGAGATCGCCCGCTTGGGCACCGACCCCGAAGGATTCGCCGCCGATTACTCGGTGGCCATCGAGGTTCGCCCCACCCGGGTACGGGCCTTTTAGGCGGGCCCCGCTCACCACTACCATCCGCGGCCTTGTCCCTCGTCGATGCCCGCCGGGTCACCAAGACGTACCACGCCGGGTCCGTGGCGGTCCCGGCCCTGGTCGACGTGGACCT
>JBOGFC010000041.1:0-19320 GCA_050742155.1 Acidimicrobiia bacterium | reverse complement strand
CGTCAGGCCCAGCTCCCGCCAGTGGTCGGCCGCCTCCGAGAAGCCGGACACGGCTCGCTCGATCTCTCCCTCCGTGGCCGCCAGCCCGGCCTCCACGGTGGCGAGCATGGCCCGGATCGTCCTCCCTCGTCGCCGGCCCGTCTCGAGCATCCCCCGGACTTCGAGGAGTGCATCACCACTTCCCAGCCACAGGGCGGCGTGCCCGGCGGCGTGCAGCACCGCGAAGTGCCCGAAAGGGTCCTGGTGGGCTCGGTCCACAGCCACCCGGTACGCCTCTTCCGGCCGGCCGGCTGCCAGGGCGAACCAGGCCCGGCTGAGGTCGACACCTCTTCGAAACTGGAGGTCGGTCTCGGCGACCACCGCGGCCAACGCCTCCTCGAGGCTCCTCTCGGCTTCCTCCTTCAGGCCGCGGTAGGCGGAGATCTGGGCCTGGTAGAGCTGCAGCCTGGCCTGAAGCTGGCCGGGCAGCTCCCCCTCCCCGAGCTCGGCGATCAGCTCCTCGGCCGCGGTCCACTGTCCGGCCCATATGCAATCTCCCAAGACGTTCCAGGCGAAGTACATCTCCCGGTTCCGGTTCCCGATCCGCCGCGCCTGGTCGAGGCCCTGCCGGAAGAGGACGAAGCTTGCCTGCGGGTCATCGGTGTACAGCAGATAGGCCAGGTTGCCGATCGCTCGCAGCTCGGTGATGGTCTGGCCCAGCTCGCCTGCCAGGCGGAGCGCCTCCCGGAGCAGGGCGGCTCCCTCTCGCAGCCGGCCCAGGTCCCCCAGGGCGGTGCCCCGGGTGATGAGGGCCTCGGTGATGAAGGGCACCAGCTCCAGCCGCTCGGCGGCGATGAGGGCCCGCTCGACGGTCTCGGCACTCTCGCTGTGCCGACCGCTGAGCAGGTAGGCGCGAGCCAGCTCGGTGGTCAGCTCCACGAAAGCCTCGTCCTCCCCTCGCTGGTGCTCGCTCAGGCCGGCCTCCAGGATCTCGGCCGCCCGCTCGGCGTGCCCGGTCGTCAAGGCGATAGATCCCAGCAGCCGGGTGCTGCGGACCACTCCTACCCGGTCGCCCGAGGTGCCGTGCTCCTCGACCGCCCTCCGTGCGTAGTCCTCGGCTACCTCCCGCCGGGCCAGGGCGTCGGCCGAGGCGGCGGCTTGCTCGAAGATGACCGCCCGCTCGGACGGCTCGCCTGCCACGCTCAGCGCCTGCTCCGAGAAAGCCAGCGCCTGTTGGTGGGAGTGGAGGGCGGCGGCCCGGACGGCGGCCGCCTGCAGAGCTCGCCGGGCCAGCCCGGCCAGGCGATCTGCTTCCGGACCCTCCGGAGTGGCCCGGTAGGCCTCCAGGTAATGGCCGGCTACCGCCCCCGCCAGCTCCTCGTCACCGATCTTTGCGAAGTAGCCGGCCGCCTTCAGGTGACGGGCACTTCGCTCCTGTCTGACCAGCCGCGCGTAGGCCACCTCCCGGATGAGGCTCTGGACGAAGCCGTACTGGCCCCGCTCCGGCGAGCGATGATCGACGTCGAGGGCCAAGAGCTCCTTGCGGACGAGCTCGCCGAGGCGCGCGTCGAGCCGAGCGGCCTCGTCACCGGTGAGCGCCTCGAGGGCGGCCAGGGTGAAGGTCTGGCCCAGCACCGCCGCATCCTGGACCAGCGACCGGTCGGCCGGGTCGAGGGCGTCGAGCCGGGCGCCGATCACCGCCAGCAGGGACTCCGGGATCGCCAGGTCGGCGACCTCCCTCACCAGGCGGTACCGTCCGTCCTCGGGAACCAGGTCGCCTTCGAGGACGAGCATCCGCACCAGCTCCACCGCGTAGAGGGGTACTCCGGCGGCCCGCTCCATGATGAGCCGCCCCGCCTCCTCGGGGATGCCGGGAGCCAATCCGGACACCAGCTCGACCATGTCCTCGTCGGAAAGGGGCCCCAGGTGCAGTGAGACGAAGTGCCGCCGGCCGGCCCCCCAGCTCGGCCGGCGCTCCAAGAGCTCGGGGCGGGCCAGGGTGATGACGAGGATCGGGCGGTCCCGTGACCACTCGGGTAGCTCCTCGATGAAGTCGAGGAGCCCGGGATCGGCCCAGTGAAGGTCCTCGAAGACCAGCACCGCGGTCCCCCGGTCGGACACCCGCTCGAAGAAGGTCCGCCAGGCCCAGAACAGCTCGGCCCGCTCCCCGGCCGGCATCTCCGCCAGCCCGAGCAGGGCGGCCAGGCGTGGCTCCAGCCGGCGCCGTTCGTCCTCGCCCGGCACGTATTCGCCGACAATGGTGGCCAGCTTCTCGGAGGCCGAACGCGGCTCCTCGGTCTCGGCGATCCCGGCCCGCCGCCGAACCATCTCTCCCAGGGCCCAGAAGGTGACGCCCTCGCCGTAGGCCGGCGAGCGGCCCTCGTGCCAGTAAACGTCCTCCACCAGGCCGTCCACGTAATTGAGGAACTCCTGGATCAGGCGGGTCTTGCCGATGCCGGCGATGCCCACGATGGAGAGCAGGCGGGCCCGCCCTTCCCGTCCGGTGGCGTGGAGCAGGTCCTTGGCGAGGCGGAGCTCTTCAGCGCGGCCCACGAAGGGGCCTTCCAGCGTGATCGCCCGGCCCTCCCCGCCCCGCCGGGCCACCACCCGCAGCGCCCGCCAGGCCCGCACCGGGAGGGTCTTCCCCCTGAGCTCATGCTCCCCCAGCTCCTCGTAGGCGATGGCCTGGAGGCTGGCCCGGTAGGTCGACTCTCCGACCAGAACCGAGCCGGGCGGGGCGATCGACTGGAGCCGGGAAGCGGTGTTGACCAGGTCCCCCACCACCAGCCCCTCCCGGTTCCCGCCGGGGCCCACCGCCGCCTCGCCGCTGAGGACCCCGGCTCGCAGGGCCAGCTCCGGGATGCCGGCCTCCGCCCCCAGCTTGGCCACCCGGTCGACCAGCTCGAGGGCCGCCCGCACGGCCCGCTCGGCATCGTCCTCCCGGGCGAGTCGAGCCCCCCAAACCCCCATCACCGCGTCGCCGATGAACTTGTCGACCGCCCCCCCGAAGCGCTCCACGATGTCCTGAGCCAGCTCGAAGTACTCGGTGAGGAGCTGGCGGACGTCCTCGGCGTCGCGGTGCTCGGAGAAGGCGGTGAAGTTCACCAGGTCGCAGAAGAGCACCGCGACCAGGCGCCGCTCGGCGGCTGGCGGAGCCTGCGCGACTGCCTCCGCCGTGGAACTGGCCTGCGGGAGGTCTGTGTCCAGGGCCGACCCGCACTCCCCGCAGAAGCGGTCACCGGGTTGGTTGGCGGCCCCGCAGGCCTCACAAGAAAGCGCCAGCCGCCCGCCGCACTGCGAGCAGTACTTGCGCCCCGGCGCGTTGGCCGTGCTACACGTCGGGCAGACCACACCAGCCCTTTCCTAGGCCAACCAAGGCTACCCAACCGGGCCCGAGTGGAGTGTTGAGGCGTGTGACCTCCGAGCACCAACCCGGTAACGTGTGATCATTGTCCGATAACCGCGACGTCTGGGTTCAGGATCGCCGGGGTACGAGGATGCCCTTCTCGAAAGGGGTCCTGGTCGCCTCGGTGATGGCGACCGGAGTCGACCCCGAGCGCGCCTATCGCTTGGCCGAGGCGGTGGAAGACGAGCTCTTCGACGGAGGCGACCAGGTCGTCGGGATGGAAGAGCTGACCGCCTTGGTCGAGCGAAAGCTGGCCGACCACGTCGGAACGACGGAGGCGGCCGCCTGGCCGGCTTGGGTGGCCGCCCGCCGGGCCGGCCACCCCATCCTGGTCCTCGTGGGAGGGGCCACCGGCACCGGCAAGTCGACGGTGGCCACCCGCCTGGCCAACCGGCTGCACATCAACCGCGTCGTGGCTACCGCCGACGTGCGCGAGGTCATGCGGGCCAGCTTCCCTGAGACGGTCGTTCCGGTGATCCACGCCTCGTCGTTCGAGGCGGATCAGAAGATCCGAGCCCCTCTGCCCACCGATCAAGATCCGATCGTGGCCGCCTTCCGCCAGCAGGCCGAGATCGTGGCCTCAGGGGCACGACGCTTGATTGAGCGGGCCCTCCTCGAGGGAACCGACTTGATCCTGGAGGGGACCCACCTGGTCCCGGGCATCTTCGCCTCGGATGTGGAGCGGTGGCGACGGGTGGCCGCCGTCTCCCAGATGGTGCTGACCGTCACCGATCCCGAGATACATCGCGCCCACTTCAAGACCCGCCTGGAGCACGCCCAGAGCCGGCGTCCCCCTCGCTATCTGGCCCGCTTCGACGCCATCCGACGAATACAGGAGTACATACTCCTCCAGGCCAAGGCTTACCAGGTACCCGAGTTCGAGGTCGACAACCTCGACGACGTGATCCAGGAAGCTTCGGATCTGGTGGTAGAGGAGCTGATCAACAGACATCGCTCCGACCTCTGGCTGCGGAGGGGCAGCTTCCGCGACCCTCCCCGGTGAGACATCAGGGAGCGGCCACGTGCACTGGTGGATCCGGCCAACAGTGTCAAGAGAGCTCCATCAGCCGCATGGTCGACCGCCCCTCCTCGCACTCCTCGAGCAGCGGGCAGTATCTGCACCAGGGTCCGCCGTAACGCTCCAGCGACTCGTCCCGCGACCAGGCGCGCCGTAGGCGCTCCACCATCTCTGCCACCCGTTCGGCCGTCCCGGAGAGGTCGGCGGCACTCGGATGCTCGGCGACCCGCTCACCGGTTCGCACCGACACCGCCTCCACCGCCTGCGGCGCTTCTCCCCGCTCCAGTGCCCATAGGAGAGCGTAGAAGCGGAGCTGGGCCGATACCAGCTCACCCAAGTCCCCGGTCTTCCAATCCACCAGCCTGGTTCCGTTCCCCTCGTTGTGGAAGACGGCGTCCACCGAGCCCACCAGGAGGACATCAGGCCAGGGCTCCACCTCCAGGTGCACCTCGGCCGCCTCGAAGCCGTCGGTGGGCATCTTGCGGAAGCGCTCGTAGAGGGCACCCACCTCCTCGACCACCTGGGCCAGCGAGCTGGGCTTGAGCCGCACGGAGGCCAGCTTGAGATTGAGCGTGGAGGATCCGATCTCCTGGCGGCACACTCGGGGCAGGTCCTCGGGCGCGATCGGCCCCCCCGAGAGGTGGCGAGCAAAGACCCGGTGTGCCAGACCTCCTGCGAAGGCGGGCAGGGTGTCGGGGCCGTACCGCCCCTGCAGCCGGGCCGCCGCCGACTCGGGGCACTGCTGGAAGACGGCGAAGTTGGTGGCGGAGATCTTGATCCGATCGCCGGGCGGCACGGGCGGGAACTGCAACATTTTGCCCATCGTACGGCCCCGGTGTGACGGGGGCTGGAACCTCGGCAGGGCCGGCAACGTCAACATTCCGATGGGCAAGACGGGAAGAGAGGTCGAGACGC
This sequence comes from Acidimicrobiia bacterium, assembly GCA_050742155.1. Taxonomy (GTDB): domain Bacteria; phylum Actinomycetota; class Acidimicrobiia; order Spongiisociales; family JALYHC01; genus JBOGFC01. The sequence goes on along the minus strand of JBOGFC010000041.1, from coordinate 14,002 downwards.
GGGCCGGGGCTACACTGGCGAGCCGCCGGGAGCCGCAGAACCCTTCTCAGGACATGTCACCCATACTTCGCTGGCTGCTCATCATGCTGGGGGCCGCCCTCGGCGCGGCCCTGATCATCGGCGGTGCCTTTGCCATCGACCGAGCCATCCACGCCGGCCAGGTGCTGCGCAACGTGCGGATGGCTGATGCCGAGCTGTCCGGACTGGGCCACCAGGATGCCCGCCGCGCCCTCCTCAGCCTCGAGGATCGCCTGGTAACCACCCCGGCCACCTTCCGGGTACAAGCCGACGAGTTCGAGCTCGATCCCCAGACGGTCGCCTTCCGCGTCGACCATGACCAGGCATTGGCGAACGCCTTACAGGCGGGGCGGGCTGGGTCACTCCTCGACCAGATGGAATGGTGGCTCGGGCACCTGCGCAGGGCCGCGGTGCTCGACCCGCCCGGCTCACTCGACGGCCCGGCCCTGGAGCTGCTCCTCGAGAGCTGGGCGGCCGAAGCCATCGACGACCCGCCCTTCCCCGGCGGTGTCTCGATCTCGGACGGCCGCCCCGAACCCGACTACCCACGGCCCGGCCTCGGCATCGAGGGGGGCGGCGCTCGGCAGTTGATCCTCGAAACCCTCGGGCGGCCCGATGGCCGCACCGCCGACATCCCGGTCGTGATGGTCGACCCTCCCCTCACCATCGACGACGTCGATGCGGCGGTCCGGCAGGCCATCATCCTGGTAGGTGGGGCGGTGACGCTTGACGCCGACGACCCGGAGGTGCAGGTGTCCTTCACGCCGGGCCAGCTCGCCTCCGCCCTGGAGGACGAGGTGGTGCTGGCCTCGGAACCACGCATCGAGTTGAGCTTCGACCCCGCTCGGGTGGCCGCCGTCCTCCAGCCCCTGCGTGCGCAGCTCGAGGTGCCACCGCGGGATGCCGGGTTCGTGATCAACGAGGACGGGACCGTATCGGTGGTGCCGGGTCGGTCCGGGACCCGCATCGATCCCTCCCGGGTCGCCCCGGCCCTCTTCGAGGCGGCCCAGACCCCCGACCGGAGCGGGCCCTTTCCCTTCGAGCAGGGGGCCGATCCGGACCTGACCACCGAGGAGGCGGAGGCCCTCGGCATCACCCATCAGGTCTCGTCCTTCACCACCAACCACAGCTGCTGCCAGCCCCGAGTGAGCAATATCCACCTGATCGCCGACTTGGTGGACGGGGCCGTCGTCCGTCCCGGCGAGACCTTCTCCCTCAACGATTACGTGGGCCGGCGCACCGCCGAGCGGGGGTTCTTGAACGCTCCGGTCATCTACCGCGGCGAGTACACCGAGGACGTAGGCGGGGGCGTGAGCCAGTTCGCCTCCAGCTTCTACAACGCCGTGTTCTTCGGCGGGTACGAGGACGTGGAGCACCAGCCGCACAGCTATTACATCTCCCGCTACCCGGAAGGGAGAGAGGCCACCATCTCCTGGCCGGTTCCGGACCTGGTCTTCCGCAACGACACGGAGGCGGGCATCCTCATCAAGACCGCCTATACCGACACCTCCATCACCGTGATCTTCTACGGGGACAACGGGGGACGGGAGGTCGAGGCCGGCTTGTCGGGACGCTACGCCTTCACCCCCCCGCCCACCGACTACCTGGGTGACCCCAGCCTGGAGCCCGAGCACCAGCAGGTGGTCGAACAGGGCCGCGACGGCTGGTCGGTGACCGTCTACCGCACCATCACCTACCCGGACGGCCGGACCGAGAACCAGGAGTGGCCGGTGCGCTACCGCCCCCAGCCCACCGTGCTGAGGGTGCACCCCTGCAAGATCCCGCCCGGCGAGGAGGGCCACACCGGCGAACCCTGCCCACAACCGACCACCACCACCAGCGCCACGACCACCACCACTCCCACAACAACGACGACCATCACGGGCGGCTGAGCGAACCTAAGGCTTGGCTGTACCAAAACGGTACATTCCTGCCTGGAGTTCGGTCTTACTCCTCCTGCTCCGCCTCGAGCGCCGGCGTGGTCGCCTCCTTCGGCTCTTTGTGCTTGTTCTGCTCGTAGAAGACGAAGAAGGTGCGGATCACCTCGGCTGCCCCTTCGAGCGCCTCCTCCTCCCACGGGCCGGACCGGCGCACCACCACCTGGTTGAAGAGGACGTAGACGTGTCCCACCTCCCCGTCCGCCTCGAAGAGCCGGGCGGCCAGCTCGGAGGGGAAGGTCTGGCCGGCTCGGGCGTCTTCCAGCGAGCCGTATTCATGCCCGTCCTGTCCGGTGATGGAGCGGTCGGTGTCGAACACCGCCAGATCCCCCATGGGCACCGAAGCCACCCTGATCAGCTGTCCCATCCGGCCTTCCCCGTTCTTGTGACGTTTAGGCACTGCATAGCTGGACAAACGTCACGAGAACGTTATCGCCTCGGGACCCCGGAGCCGCCCTCCCCGATGACGTGCAGCTTGATGAGGTTGGTGGAGGCCCTCTGGTTGGGCGGGATCCCGGCCACCATCACCACGCCTTGCCCGTCCCGGCAGATGCCCTCGGTGAGGAGTTGCTTCTCGGCGGCGGCGATCATCTCGTCGGTGGAGTCGAGCCGGTCGAACCGGGCCGGTCGCACCCCCCAGTAGAGAGCCATGCGCCGGTAAGTGGAGGGTGCCGGGGTGAAAGCCACGATGCGGGCGGCGGGGCGGTACTTGGAGAGGAGGCGGGCGGTGGTGCCCGTCTCCGTGAAGGCGACGATGGTGTCGAGGCCGAGGTCGGAGGCCGCTTCCACTGCTGCCTTGGCGGTAGCCGAGGGAAAGGGACGCTCGTTGGTGAGGAAGGCCACGTCGGGCCGCGGAATGTGCTGCGGCCCACTCTCGATCTCCCGGGCGATGACGTCCATCACCTGCACGGTGCGGGTGGGGTAGCGGCCGACCGCCGTCTCCCCCGAGAGCATCACCGCGTCGGCGCCGGCCATCACCGCGCTGGCCACATCGGTGACCTCCGCCCGGCTGGGCCGGGGCGAGGCGGTCATCGACTCCAGCATCTCGGTGGCCACGATCGAGATGCGGCCGGCCGTGTTCGTGCGCTCCAGGATGTCCCGCTGGACGAGAGGAAGGCGTTCCAGGGGAAGCTGCACCCCGAGGTCACCACGGGCCACCATGGCCCCGTGCGCCTCGATCAGGATCTCGTCGAGGCGCTCGTAGGCAGCCGCCAGCTCGATCTTGGCGATCACCGGCGTCTCCCCCACCAGCTCCTTGACCTGCCGGACGTCGGCGCCCGAGCGGACGAAGGAGGCGGCCACCAGGTCGACCTCCAGCTCCGCCCCGAATTCGATGTCCTGGCGGTCCTTGTCGGTCACCGCCGGCACCCGCAGCTCGGTCTGCGGGAAGGCCACCCCCTTGCGGTCGCCCAAGGGCCCTCCCTGGATCACCCGGGCACGCAGGGCACCGGAATCCTTGCCGGTGACCTCCAGGCGAATCAGCCCGTCGGCCATCGCCACCTGCTCACCCACCTCGACGTCGTCGAGGAGGTGGTGGTAGTCGATCCACACCTCCCCCGGCGAAGCCCGGTCGGACCCCTGGCGAATGAGGAGGTCCTGGCCCGGCTCCAGCGTGACCTCCCCACCCGGGAACGTGCCTACCCGGATCTTGGGCCCCTGGATGTCCTGGAGGAGGGCCACCGCCCGGTCGTGGTGGCGGGCGGCCTCATGCACCCACTCCGCCAGCCGGCGGTGGCCGGCGTGGTCACCGTGCGAGAAGTTGAGACGGGCCACGTCCATGCCGGCCGCCACCAGCTCATCGATCGCCTGCTCGGAAGCGCAGGCCGGCCCGAGGGTGGCGATGATCTTGGTCTGGCGCTCCATCAGGTGCCGTCGAACGAGCTCAACACCTGGTCGCCAAACAGGCGGAGGCCGTCGCCATGGAGGTCGTCCACGAAGTACACGATGGCATAGTCGCAGCCGGCCTCCTTCCAGGGCTGGAGCTGCTCCACGACCTGCTCCGGAGTGCCCACCACGGCCCGGCGGCGGAACCTCTCGGGATCGCCGAAGGCGGACGGCAGCCGGGCGAGGGCCTCCTCCAGCGCTCCCTCGGTCTCGGCGATCAGGCAGTCGAGCGAGGCCGACCGGCCGATCTCGCCGAAGTCCCGCCCGACGTTCTCGCAGTGGCGCTCGAGGACCGCGGACTTGTGACGAAAGGTCTCCAGCACCCCGCCCCCGAAGTTGGAGTAGTCGGCCTGCTCGGCCACCACCCGCAGGGTGAGCTGCTCCCCGCCGCCGCCGATCCACACCGGCGGATAGGGCTGTTGCAAGGGCTTGGGAAAGCTGCGGCCGCCTTCCAGCCGGTAGTGCTCGCCCTTGAAGTAGACCTCCTCCTCGGTCCACATGGCCTTGATGATCTGGATCCCTTCGTCGAGCATGCCGATCCGCACCGATGGCTTGGGGAACTCGTAGCCGTAGCCGAGGAACTCGTGCTCGTACCAGCCTGCTCCCAGGCCGAACTCGAGGCGGCCGCCCGACATGACGTCGACGCAGGCGGACACCTTGGCGAGGTAGGAGGGCATCCGGTACGAGTTACAGGTCACCATCTGCCCGAGGCGGATCCGCTCGGTGGCCGCCGCCAGCCCGGCCATGACCGTCCAGCTCTCGAAGGTCGACTCCCGGGAAGGCTTGGGCACGGTGTGGAAGTGGTCGTACACCCACACCGCCTCGAAGCCGGCCGCTTCGGCCCGGCGGGCCAGCTCCACCATGGTCTGCCACTGGCGCTCGACCGGCACCTCCGCCAGGTCCATACGCCATCCCTGCGCTACGAAGGCTCCGAATCGCATGCTCCTCCCGGTGGGGGCAGGCTGGGAAGCCTACCCGGACCCCGGTAGCCTCATCCTCCGTGAAGATCGCGGCGGTCATTCCGGCCCGCAACGAAGAACGCACCGTGGACCAGGTGGTGGCGGCCGCCCGGCCGGTGGTCGACGAGGTGATCGTGGTCGACAACGGCAGCACCGACCGCACCGGTCTGGTGGCCCGCCGGGCCGGGGCGGTGGTGGTCCGCCACAAGGAGCCCGGCAAGGGAGAAGCGATGGCCGTGGGGGTGGCGGCCACCGGGGCCGAGGTGCTGGTGTTCCTCGACGCCGACGTGGTGGGCCTGACCTCCGACCACGTCTGGGCGCTCGCCCAACCGGTGGCCGATGGCCGGGCGGACATGACCCGCGGGGTGTTGAGCCGTGGGGAGCGACTGGACAAGCTCACCATCGCCTCGCTGCCCCTGATCACCGGCCAACGGGCCATGCGCCGAGACATCTTCGAGAGCCTCGAGCCCGAGCATCGGCGAGGCTTCAAGCCGGAGGCCGCCATGGAGGCACTGGCCAAGGCTTACGAGCTCCGCACCACCACCGTCCTGTTGGTGGGAGTGGAGCACCGCTCCAAAGAGCGCAAGTGGGGTGTCTTGCCCGGGCTGGCCGCCCGGGGGAGGATGGTGGCCGAGACCGGCGCCATGCTGGCGGTGGCCGCCCTCATCTACCGCTGGCGCAGGTCCCGGCGCTAGCCGGCCGGAGTCAACTTCGGCGCCAGACGGCCGATGTTCGGACTCGAAGGAGCAAGGCGGTAGCATCGCTCTCAGGACAGAGGAAGCCGTGTCAGCCTTCGTAATCGCCCAGATCTCCGACCTCCACGTCGGTTCGATCTATTTCGACCACGAGCTCCTCACCGCGGCTGTGAACGAGATCCAGGAGCTGGGTCCCGATCTGGTGGTGGTGGCCGGCGACCTCACCGAGGAGGGCTATGCCGCCCAGTTTCAGATCGCCTGGGAGGCCTTGCGACCCTTGCAGGAGGAGTTCACCACCGTGGTCATCCCCGGCAACCACGACGCGAGGAACGTGGGTTACGTCCACTTCGCAGACTCCTTCGGAAAAGGGGAGGCGGGGGCCAAGCTCGACCGGAGCGTGCACATGTCCCGCTCGAGGTCGCCGGGCATGATCAGCGTGGTGGCCGTCGACAGCTCCAAGCCCGACCTCAACGAGGGAGAAGTGGGACGAGAGCGTTACGAGTGGATCGCCGAGGAGCTCTCCTATCCGGCCGACTACCGGATCTTCGTCCTCCACCATCACCTGGTGCCGGTGCCGGGGACGGGTCGGGAGCGCAATATCGTCTGGGACGCCGGGGACGTCCTGGCCCTCCTCGACAACGCCCAGGTCAACCTCGTGCTGGCCGGCCACAAGCACGTGCCGCATGTGTGGGTGATGGGTGACATGCTGATCGTCAACAGTGGCACCGCCTCCTCGTTCCGGCTGCGCGGCTACACCCGCCCCTCCTATAACGTGCTCCACATCACCGAGGAGGAGGTGACCGTGACCCTGGTCTACCCCGGAGTCGGCGAGCGACGGGCCGCCCACTTCGACCGGTTGTCCCGGGTCCTGGACCGGCACCCGGAGCTGGACGGGATGTTCTCCCGGGCCACCTGGACCTGGTGATGATCGTCCGGATGTTCCTCTCGACGATGACGCCCGAAGACGTCGAGGAGGTGGTGCGCCTCTTCGAGGACGCCCGGGCCGTCTTCGCGGCCCAGCCGGAGTGCCTGGGCATCGAGCTGATCCTGTCTCCGGAACAGAACGTGGCCGGCAACATCGAAGGAGGGGCGATCAGCCGCTGGACCAGCCTGGAGGGTATGGAGGAGGCCTTCGAGCGAACCGAGGTCCAGGAGAGCCGGGCCCGGATCCTCAAGCTGCTGCGCCGGGAGCCGGTCGTCAAGATCTACGAGGTGCGCACCTAGTGCGGTGTCCCGGAAGTAGGTCGGACATATCGCCGAGGCCTCGGCGCCATCCGGCAAGGACGCACGACGAAGGCGCAGCCTGGCGCTGCGTCGAGGAGGAGGACGCCGCCGGGGGCGTCGAGGGCCGGCGAGATGCCGGTCGTACTTCCGGGTCGCTGCGCTAAGGAGTGTCCAGCACCTTCGTGGTGGTACCCGTCAAGCCGTTCGGAGTGGCCAAGGCGCGGCTCGCCCCGGTGCTCGGCTCCCGAGCTCGCAGCCGGCTGGGCCGAGCTGTGCTGGCCCACACCATCCAGGCGGCCTCTGCGGCCGGAGGAATGGTGGCGGTGGTCACCGCAGACCCCGGAGTGGCTCGCTGGGCCAAGGCGGAGGGCGTCGAGGTGGTCCCCGAGGATCCTCAACTCGGCACCGGTTTAGACGGAGCCGCCCGGTCCGGAGTGGCGGCCGCCGGCCGCCTCGGACTTCCCTGGGCGGTCGTGCACGGCGACCTGCCGCTGGCCGAACCGGCCGACCTGCGAGAGGTCTTCGAGGCCCTCCGGCAGGGCCCGGTGATCGTCCCCTCGCTCGAACGGGGCACCAACGTGGTGGCCGCCTCGCTGGACGACTTCCCTTTCAGCTACGGACCGGACAGCTTCGGACGGCACCTGGCCGCCGCGGCGCGCCTGGGAGGCGCCCCTCCCCGGGTGCTGGTTCGTGCCCCGTTGGGCCTCGACCTGGACGGACCACGCGAGCTCCAGGCCATCCACAGCCACCCGCAGGGAGCCTGGATCGAGAGCTTCCTAGGAAGTTCGGACCGGTGACCGAGCTCTTCCCCCAAGCCCGGAAGGAGCCGCCTCCCGAGCCCATCTCCACTCCGGGCACGGCGCTCACCATCGGCGCCCATCTCGACGACGTCGAGTTCGGGGCAGGAGGGACGCTGGCCCGTTGGGCTGCGGCGGGATGCCGTGTCACCATGCTCGTGGTCACCGACGGGTCGAAGGGGAGGTCCCAGGGGACCAACACGATTGCGGGAGCCGAGCTGGACGAGGAGCGGCGGGCCCGCTTGGCGGATCGCGTGGCCGCCTGGGCGGCCGAGCAGGGCCGAGCCGGTGGGTGGGCGGCCGCCGAGGCCTACCAACGCTTCCAGCCGTGACACGCTCGGTGGTGGGGCGCGACCCGGAGCAGCGCGCTCCCCTGCTGGCCGCCCTGGCGGGGGGCGTGGAGGCGGTCGACCCCGAACGGGCGGTGGAACGAGCCCTCTCGCCCGATCTGATCGACAACGGCCGACCGATGGTGCTGGCCTTCGGCAAGGCGGCCTTGGGCATGGCCCGAGGCACAGAGCATGCCGGCCTGGAGGCGACCGGGTTGGTGGTCACGCCCCACCCGGGTCACCCGCCCAGGGGCATGGAGATGATCGTGGCCGGCCATCCCCTGCCGGACCACGGCAGTGCCCGAGCCGGGGCCCGTGCCCTCGAGCTGGCCAGGGGATTGGGGCCCGAGCATGTGATGCTCTGCCTCATCTCCGGCGGCGGCTCGGCCCTCCTCGAGTCCCCCGCCGGCCGGCTTCGGTTGGAAGACCTGGTGACGACCACCAGGCTCCTCCTCACCGCGGGCGCCGACATTGGCCAGCTCAACACGGTGCGCAAGCACCTCTCGCGGGTCAAGGGAGGCCGCCTGGCCGAGGCCATCGTTCCGGCCCGGCTGCGGACGCTGGTGCTCTCCGACGTGGTGGGGAACCACCTCGGGGTGATCGCCTCCGGCCCGACGGTGCCGGACCCCACCACATACGGCGATGCGCTCGAGGTGCTGGACGGCTTCGGGTTACGAGAGCGGGTGCCCAAAGCCGTGCTCGCCCACCTCCAGGCAGGAGCGGCCGGGCGAATCCCGGAGACCCCCAAGGATGAGCAGGGACTGCCCGTCCAGCAGATCGTGTTGGTCGGGGATGCCGGCGCCGCCGCCGAGGGAGCCCGGCAGCGAGCGGCGCAGGAAGGGCTCCGGGCTCGTACCGTGACCAACGAGCTGGAGGGCGAGGCTCGGGAGTCGGCCGCCTGGTGCCTGAGCCAGGCGGGACCACCCGGCGAGCTCCTCATCTTCGCCGGCGAGACGACGGTCACCGTGCGCGGGCCGGGCTCGGGAGGGCGCAACCAGGAGGCGGCGCTGGCCGCCGCCCTGGAGATGGAAGGGAGCCCCGACCTGATGTTCGCCGCCCTCGGCACCGACGGGATCGACGGTCCCACCGACGCCGCCGGGGGTTTGGTGGACGGGCGCACGGTGGCGGAGGGAGCCCGTCTGGGCCTCGACGCCCGGGACCACCTGGACCGCAATGACTCCTACCCGTACCTGCGAGCCGTCGGCGACCAGCTGGTCACCGGCCCGACCGGCACCAACGTCGGGGACCTCTGGCTGGTCTGGCGAACCTAAGGCTTGGCTGTACCGCCCCGGTACGTTAAAGCCTTAGGTTCGAGTCCTACCGGATCGCCTGGCTGGTCTCCTTGTCGAAGAAGTGCAGCTTGGCGGTGTTGACCACCAAGTCCACCTGCTGCTCCGCCTTCGGAGCGTGGTCCGGGTCGACCCGGGCGGTGAACTTGGTCTCGTCGCCCAGGTCCGCCTGGTCGGCGTCCTGGTCCTCGAGCAGCTCGGCCACGTCCTCGGTGAGGACGGGGCGCATCGGCAGGGAGAAGTGGACGAAGGCCTCCGATCCGAGCTGCTCGACGAAGCCCACCTCCACCTTCATGGTCCGGTCGGGATGGTCGCCGGCTGCCGCCGCCGACTCGAAGGCCTCCGGACGGATGCCGATGATCAGCTCCTGTCCGGTGTGCTTCGCCAGAGAGGGCTTGGCTGAGAGGGCTTGGCGGTCCATCGCCAGGCGGTCGTCGCCGATCACCGCGTGGACCTGGTCGCCGTCACCCTCCAGGCGCCCGTAGACGAAGTTCATCGAAGGGCTGCCGATGAAGCCGGCCACGAACAGGTTGACCGGCTCCTCGTAGAGCTCGCGAGGATCGGCGGCCTGCTGCAGGCGCCCCTTGCGGATCACCGCCACCCGGTCGCCCATCGTCATCGCCTCAACCTGGTCGTGGGTGACGTAGATGGTGGTGGTCTTGAGCCGGCTGTGGAGCTGTCCGAGCTCAGCTCGCATTTGCACCCGCAGCTTGGCGTCCAGGTTCGAGAGAGGCTCGTCCATGAGGAAGGCCTTGGGTTCGCGAACGATGGCCCGCCCCATCGCCACCCGTTGCCGCTGCCCGCCCGACAGGGCCCGGGGCTTGCGACTCAGGAACTCCTGGATCTCCAGGATGCGGGCGGCCTCCTTCACCCGCCGGTCGATATCCGCCTTGGGGACCTTGCGAAGCTTGAGGCCGAAAGCCATGTTGTCGAAGACGGTCATGTGAGGGTAGAGGGCGTAGTTCTGGAAGACCATGGCGATATCGCGGTCTTTGGGAGGAACGTCGTTGACCACCCGGTCGCCGATCCGGATCTTCCCCTCCGATATCTCCTCCAGACCGGCCACCATCCGAAGCAAGGTGGACTTCCCGCAGCCGGACGGTCCCACCAGCACCACGAACTCACCGTCCCCGATCTCGAGGTCTACGCTCTCAACGGCGCGGGTTCCTCCCGGATAGACCTTGCCGACGTCCTCGAAGGTGATCTCAGCCACTTCGCCTCCTGCACTCGACCTGTTGCGAGCTTACCATTTGGGCCATAATCGAGCGCGGGCCGAGAACCTCGGGAAGGAGGCGGCGGTCATGCCAGAGCAACGGGTGGCGGTGGTGACCGGGGGCACCGGAGGGCTGGGCTCGGCCACGGTGGGCCGCCTGGCCACCCGCGGCCATCTCCTGGCGGTGACCTACCTGGTACCGGAAGAGGCCACCGCCTTGGAGGAGCAGCTCGGCCTCGACGAGGCCCGTTTGCTACTGCGGCGGGTGGACGTCACCGATCCCGAGGCGGTCAACGAGTTCATGAAGCAGGTGGTCGATCGGTTCGGGGCCATCCACATCCTCTGCTCATTCGTGGGAGGCTGGGCCGGGGGCCGCGACGTCGAGGAGACCGATGACGTCCGCTTCGAGCGCATGCTGGACCTCAACCTTCGCTCCGCCTTCTACACGGTGCGAGCGGCGCTCCCCCACCTGCGGCGCTCCGGCTGGGGTCGGATCCTGGTGGTCGGCAGCCGGGCGGCGGAGGACACCCCACCGGGGCAGGGCGCCTACAACCTGGCCAAGGCCGGAGTGATCGCTCTGGCCAAGACGGTGGCCCAAGAGCTCGGTGAGGCCAACGTGACCGCCAACGCCCTGGTCCCGTCGGTCATGGACACCCCGGCCACGCGGGCGGCCATGCCCTTTGCCGATTACGTGGACTGGCCCAGCCCTGAAGAGATCGCCGCGGTGGTGGAGTTCTTGGTCTCGGAGGAGGCCGGGGTGATCTCGGGCGCCGCCGTCCCCGTCTACGGAAAGGCCTGATTCGGGTCCGCCGGGGGCCTTCCGATCGTCGCCAGGGTGGCCGTGTAACCGTGGAGGAACGTGGTCCCCCCCACCGGCCCGAGCTCCCCGGCGGCGAAGAAGCCGGCCACTGCCGACGGCCTGAGGATCTCGTTGACGGCCGCCACGTCATGATGGGGGAAGCCGAAGAAACGCTTCCCGCGGCCGTTGCAGGTGAAGAGCAGCACTCCCTCGGCAGGCTTCTCTTGGGCAAGCAGCATGCGGAGATCCTCGTCGGCCGCCAGCGGGTCTCGGACCTGGAACTGGACCGTCCGGCCCACCGGGATGGGCTCCCCCACCGTCAGCGCTCCGCTCTCGGGGTCGGCCCCCATCACCGCCCGCACCAGGAAATCCCCCCGCCCATAATCGGTCTGGTACTCGTCGACCACGATCCCCAGCTGCAGGCCGTGGCGGACTAGGTCCTGCTCGTCCTCGGGAAGGCGATCGAAGAGGTCCTGCAGGAAATCGAGGACCGGACGGCCGCCGATCTCACGTATGTGAATCCCATCTGCGGCCGTCACGACCGCCGGCTTGCCAACGGGGCGGCAGCCCTGCGACACCACCGTGCGGAACTCCATCTGGCCACCAAAAGAGAGAGCCACCGCACCTGAGCGGTGCACCTCCCCGTCGTGGATCAACCGGGCATCGCCGGGACCGGGACCAGCCACCGCCAGGCCCCCCACCACCGGCATTTGCGGATAGGAGCCGGCCAGGCTGGCCACGAACGGGATCACCGGAAACGAGTAGGGGTCGGCGACGAGGACGGTACCGACCGGACCATCGGGAGCTCGCCAGCCGCTGATCGCCACCCCATCACGCATCTGGGTGGCTCGCAGGTACGAGGAGTCCCAGCTCGCACCGGGCAGGCTGGCAACCCAGACCGCCAGCGCCGGGATGCCCTCCGCCTCGGCCTCACCTCCCACCACCCCTTCCGCCAGCGATCCGAGCGAGGTGCCGGCCGGGCTGGTCGCCGCCGCCAGCTGCTTGGCCGCCCGCTCGATCGCCTCGCCATGGTGCGGGCTGGCAAAGAGGATGGCTACGTCGGGGACCTGGTCGAGCTGGTCGGTGGCGGCCGCCAGTGACTCTTCGACCGCCGTCTCGGTCTCCTCCAAGAAGGAGAGCCCTGCACCGAACTGCATACCTCGATGCTACGCCGGGAGCCCGACAAGCGTGGCGGCCCTTCCCTAGACTCGCACGACGAACCGGAAGGAGGAAGACCGTGCTCGGAACGATCATCGGCTTCATCATCATCGGCCTCATCGCCGGGGCGCTGGCCAGGTTCCTGGTGCCGGGACGCGACCCGATGGGGATCATCGCCACCATCCTCCTCGGGATCGTTGGTTCGTTCCTGGGGGGAAGCTTGTGGGCGCTGCTCTTCGAGGGGGCACTCGACTTGCGCAGCGCCACCACGCTGATCGGGGCCATCATCGGGGCCATCATCGTGCTGGTCATCTGGCGGGCCGCTGCGAGGCGGCGGACCGTCTGACGCTGGTCGTCGGGGCCGACGGCACCCGGGCCGGCTGGGTGGCCATCGCCACCGAGAACGGCCGTTTCCGGGAGGCGCGTCTCTTCCGGGACTTCTCCGCACTGGCTGGCGAGTTCCCGGCCGCTCTAGCCATCGGGGTGGACATCCCCATCGGCCTGCCCGGCCCAGCTCGGCGGCGGCAGGCAGACGAGGAGGCTCGCCGATTCGTCGGGCGGCGGGCAAGCAGCGTCTTTCCTACGCCTTCTCGAGAGTTGCTGGAGGGGGAGTTCCGGGCGGGGCTCGGGATCTCCAGGCAGAGCCACTCCCTGCGAGCAAGGATCCTGGAGGTCGAGGGGGCGGCGGCGGCCGACCATCGGGTGGTGGAAGTCCATCCGGAGGTGTCCTTCCGGGCCATGGCCGGCGAGCACCTGCGCTACTCCAAGCGGACCTGGAACGGCCTGGCCGAGCGCCGTCGCCTGCTGGCCGAGCAAGGGCTGGTGGTGCCCGAGGCCGATCTCGGTGAGGGTGGCCGGGCGGCCCCCGACGACGTACTCGATGCGGCCGCGGCCGCCTGGAGCGCTCACCGGAAGGCCGTGGGAGAAGCGCGCAGCCTTCCCGAGGTGCCGGAGAGATCAATGGGCGATCGGTCGCGATCTGGTATTGAGGTACCGGCCTGACATGCTGGCCGACAGCCCCCTGAGGCCCCGAGGGGATTTGAACCCCCGTTCCCGCCTTGAGAGGGCGATGTCCTAGGCCGCTAGACGACGGGGCCGTTCGCTCGGGGGGGAGGACTCGAACCCCCAACAACAGGGCCAGAACCTGCCGTGTTGCCTATTACACCACCCCCGAACGGGTCGCCCGAAGATACCAAGCCTCGGGCGCTAAGGCCAACCTTTCAGTCCTCGCTCGCCTTCCCGACCAGGTGCCGGTGGTCGATGGCGATGCAACGGTCCTGGACCACCTCCAGACCGGTCGCCCGGGCCGCGGCCGCCGCCTCCTCGTTGCGGATGCCGAGCTGCATCCACACCACCTTGGCGCCGACCTCGATGGCCTGCTCCACCACCGGAGGGACCGCTTCCGGGCGCCGGAAGATCACCACCAGGTCGGGGCGCAGCGGCAGGTCGGCCAACGACGCATAGCACGTCAGGCCCGCCACTTCCTCGTAGTTCGGGTTGACGGGATAGAGCTCCAGGTGGCTGCGCGCCATCAGGTACCGCAGCACCCCATGCGAGGGTCGGGCCGGGTTGGCGGAGGCACCCACGATCGCCGCGGTGCTCGAGCCGTTGATGATGGCCCGGAGGGCTTGCTCGGTAGGAGGCATCAGACTCATTCAAGCCGCCCCCTGGACCTGGGCGGCGATGTGAAAGCCAGCCCG
>JBOGFC010000040.1:0-1928 GCA_050742155.1 Acidimicrobiia bacterium | reverse complement strand
CTGACCGAGCTGGAAAACCTCAGCGTGCTGGCCGTCCAACACGCGGAGGACTGGGGGCCGTAAACCGGTCGCCAGACGTGCGGAAAGCGAGTTACAGACCCGGCTGCGACCGATTTGCGTCCGTTTTGAATCCGGGCCGCCCCACCATCGAGGGCATGGAACCCCAGGACCAGCCCACCGCCGGCCCATGGACTCGGCGGGGCGGCCATGGATCGAGCTGCTCCCTCGGATACGGGATGGATGCTGAGATCCACACGGCCAAGAAGAGCGCATCACCCTTTCAGCAGAGTCTCAAAAACCCTCTCAGACATCCTTTCAGCCGGCACTGGCCGGGACGTGATAACGAGATGAAAGGGTTCGATCCATGATCGGAGGTATGGAGCACCGAGATCGGCTCCTCACCGTGGAAGAGCTCGCCGACTATCTCCACGTGCCGGTGGCCACCATCTACGCCTGGCGCTACCGACGACAAGGCCCCCCCGGCTTCCGAGTTGGTCGGCATCTCCGCTTCCGACAAAGCGACGTCGAGAGTTGGATCCGCGACCAGCTTCAGACCGGCTGGGGCGACCGCCGATGACGTCGCCACGCATCCTGCAGCGCCGGTGGGTACATTCGCAGCCACGCGGAGGAAGGGGCGGAGAACTCCAAACGGCGGCTCTCAGGGAGGCTCATCGTGGGATCCATTCGCAAGCGGCCCAACCGATCCAAGCCCTACCAGGCCCGGTATCGGGCACCCGACGGCCGAGAACGAACCAAGGCGTTCGGACGGAAGCTGGACGCTGAGCACTGGCTCCTCGAGCGGGAGCGGGACAAAGCCCGCGGAGACTGGGTGGACCCCGCCCTCGGACGGACCACCTTTGGTGAATGGGTGGCCAAAGTCGAGGCCACCCGCCTTAATCGTCGAGCCTCCTCGCAGGCACGGGACGCGAGTCTGCTGCGCAGCCTCGTCCTACCTGTCTTTGCTGATCGAACGCTGGCACGCATCGACCCGATGGACGTGCGCCGGTGGGTAGCCGATCTGAAGAGCCGTGGGTATGCCGCTTCAACGATCGCCAAGGCCTACCAGATCGTGTCGCGCAGCTTCCGGGTGGCGGTGGCTGATGGGATTCTCTCCCGCTCCCCTTGTCGCGAGGTCAAGCTCCCCAAGATCGAGACGCCCGAGAAACGCTTCCTCTCTCCTGCCGAGCTCGAGGAGCTGGCTGAAGCGATCAACCCTCGCCACCGGGTTCTGGTGCTCACCGGCGGCTACACCGGTCTCCGCTTCGGGGAGTTGGCGGCCCTCCGTACAGATGATCTCGATCCCCTCCGGCGCACGTTGCGAGTCGACGAGCAGCTGTCCCGTCAGGGCACCAGCCGAATGGTTTCCGGTCCGCTCAAGACCCGCAAGGCGCAGCGAACGATCGCCATCCCGCCGTTCCTGGCGGACGAGCTGGTTGCCCACGTGTCCGCCTATCCCACGTCATCGGACCTCATCTTCTCCATGCCCGAGGGGGGCCCGCTCGATTACAGCCGCTTCCGAGCCCGATACTGGAACCCCGCCGTCGAGGCCTCCGTCGGTCAACCCTGCACCCCCCACGATCTGCGCCATACCCACGTCGCCATGCTCATCGCCCAGGGTGAGTCCCCCAAATACATTGCCGATCGGCTCGGCCACGAGAGCACGCGGACCGTCCTCGACGTCTACGGGCATCTCTACAAGGGGGTGGAGGAGGCTGCTTCGGAGCGCCTCGAGGAGGTCCGGCGCCGCTCACGCGCGGACCAGGCGCGGACCAAACGCGGACCAGAGGTCATCGAGCTCTCGGGGCGAAAGCCGAAATCCCAAGCCCCGTAAGGGATCTGTGCGGTGGGCGTTGGAGGACTCGAACCTCCGGCCTCTTCCTTGTAAGGGAAGCGCTCTCCCAGGCTGAGCTAAACGCCCTGGACAGGTC
>JBOGFC010000039.1:0-2265 GCA_050742155.1 Acidimicrobiia bacterium | reverse complement strand
GCCTCCTTGCGACTGCCAACCGACGGCGGCGAGCGCTACGGCGGCGGCCGCGGCGGTAAGCAGGGTGCGAGTCCGGAACGCTCGGAGCCGCTCGTCGGCGTCCAGCCCCGGGTAGAGCCCGGAGTGGCGGAGGCGGAGCGCCAGCAACTCCTCGTCCCTTGGCCCCAGGACCCGGGCGTGGAGACGAGACAGCCGTTCGACGAGGGGAGTGAGGGCCGCCCGAAGAGTGGCGGGGGTCCGGGTGACCGCCAGGTAGGTGTCGGGGTCGGCACTGCGCAGCAGCCGGGCCCGAGCCACATGGGCGTAGGGACGGACTCGTCCGCTGAGGCGTCGCGGTGGACGGAGCACGGCCCACGAGGCGGCGCCGACGGTCAGCCCGGAGGAAAGCGCGAGGAGCAACGCCAGCCGGTTCACGTCGCCGTCTCCTGGGAGGCAGCGCCCAGCACACGGGGCTCCACCTCCTCTTTCTTCAGAGTGCGGAGGACGATGAGGCCCATCGCCCACCAGATCCCCGCAGCGAGCACCACCAGACGGCCGGTGCCGGTCTGGTAGAAGTCCCGATAGGGCCCCTGGGTGGCGGTGAGGTAGACCAGGAGCAGCCAGGGGACGACGCCGACCACCCATGATTCGATCCGCTGGGTGGTCCCCTCGGCCCGGATGGCTCGGGCGGTCCGGAGATCTTCGGTGATCTCGTCGGCCAAGTCGGAGAGGACGGCGGCCACGAGCTCGCCTCCCCATTCGTGGGCTATCAGCAGCACCTCGATCACCCGGTCGGAGGTGGGGTCGGCCAGCTGCTCCCGGACCGTCTCCAGAGCGGGAGCGAAGCCCAGCAGGCGGGCCCGCTCGGCCCAGCCCTCGAAGACCGACCGGAGGGCAGGTGGCCCCTGGGTGGCCAGGGAGGAGACCGCCAGCGGGATGGTCGAGCCGGAGCGGACGTAGGAGAGGAGGTGGCGGATGGCGTCCGGCCAGGCCTCCTCAATCGAGCGGAGGCGCTCTCTCCGCCTTCGCTCGTACGTCCAGGCCAGATAGCCGCTCACCCCGGCGGCCGGGAAGAACGAGGAGAACCACTCCCCCATGACGAACGCCAGCACCGCCCAGGCCGCTAGGCCGATGGCGGCGGAAGCGGCCACGAACTGGAGGGGGGTGAGGGGCGAGCCGACCTGAGCCAGCCACTGCTGCATCCGCCCGTGACGCCTGGGACGGGCCGGGCGCCGGAAGGTGGGGGCCACACCGAGGAAGAGACCGACCAGGAGATAGGCGGTGAAGCCCCCAGCGGCGGCGATCAGCAGCCTCATTCCGGATGCCACTCCCCCTCGAGCACCATCGACAGCTTGACGTCGTCCGGCAGCACCCGCTCGATCCGCTCGGTCAGCTCCGGGTCGGGCATCAGTCCGGTCCAGCGCAGCTCGCCGCCCTGCCGTTCGAAGAGGGGCTCGATCATCCAGGTGGAGCGGCCGTCGGTTATCGGCTTGACCAGCACCATCTCCCGGCACTCCCGGTGCGATCCGCCCCCTTTGGTGATGTGCCGGTCGAGGTAGACGACGACATCGAGGGCCTCGGAGAAGATGGTGCGGAGGGATTGGTCGGGAACTGTCTCTCCCGCCTGCAGGGCCGCCGTCACCAGCGAGGTCAGGGCGCGTTGCGCCGAGTGGGAATGGATGCTGCAGCAGAACCCGCCGCCGGCGTTGACCGCCCGGGTGAGTTCGAAGGCTTCGGCTCCCCTCACCTCTCCCACGCACAGCATGTCCACCCGCATCGCCAGGCACACCTTGATCAGGTCCCGAAGGCTGTAGCGGCGTTCCCCATCTAGCCCGATCCCGGAGGCTTCGTAGGAGGAGGAATGGACCGACAGCGGCAGGTTCAGCTCCCGCACCTCCTCCACCACCCGGACGCACTGGTCGCGGGGTACGGCTCGAAGGAAGGCCCCCAGGGCGGTGGTCTTGCCGGCCCCGGTGGGTCCGGCGAACAGCACCGAGCCCCGGGTCTGGGCCAGGCACCACAGGAACCCGGCGCCGGCCGCCGACCACAGCCCTCGCCGCACCAGACTCCCCAGCGTCTCGTTACGGGCGGTGTACATGCGGATGGTGGCCGACAACCGTTGTGATACCGGCTCGATCACGGCCGTCAGGCGGGCCCGCTCGTCGAGGACGTGGGCCTGCTGGATGGCGGAGGTGGCGTCGAGGCGGCGTCCGGTGCCCTCCAGTAGCCGCTCGATGATGTGGCGGTTCTCCCGCTCGGTGGTCGGTTCGTTGAGGGCCAGCAGCC
>JBOGFC010000038.1:0-18074 GCA_050742155.1 Acidimicrobiia bacterium | reverse complement strand
GGGCTTACCCGTCGACCAGCCGAGAGACCTTGGGGAAGTCGGGGTCGAATTCCCCCAACTCGACCCCGCCCGAGCCGGCGCACAGCGCTCCCTCCTGCAGGTCGAACTGCGTGGCGGTGACTCTCTTCAGGTTGGCGCCCCGGAAATCAGAGGGCGAGTTGGGGTCGTCGATCACCACCCAGTAGAAGCCGAGGATCTTCATGTCGATGCTGTCGCCGGGGGGCCATCCTTCGCCCGGGCCCTCTCCGAGCCGCTCCACAATGGGCACCCTGGCCAGGCGGGGGGAGGAGCAGCGCAGCCACTGCTGGCCCGAGCCGTCGTACCACACCACGTCGTCGAACGAGTCGTTGTTCTCGACGTACCCCATCCAGGTGAAGGTGTCCTCGAACAGGGGGCCGCGCAGCCGGCCCTCCTGCCAAGGGGGCAGGTTGAACTCGCTGGCCATGCCCTTGGTGAGCTGACCGGCGGCGACGCCGGTCTTGGTCTGCACGACGTTGCAGGGGTCGACATCGTTGCAATGCCGGACCGTGCCGTCGAATTCCTCGAGGATCTTCTGGAGGCCGTCGGCGATGTTCATCATGAACTCCTTGCCCTCGTCGCCGCCGGCGTCATTGCGGGGTATCCGGATGGCGTGGCAGTTCCCCATGTCCTCGCCGCAGGGCTCGTCCCGCTGCAGGATCCCGTTGAAGGGTCCGGGCAGCACCCCGAAGGGCAGGTCGTAGTTGCGAGGCGAGAGGACCTTGCAGTAGGCGTTCTGCACAACGGTGACCTGGTCGGCCCCCAGCACGCGCCCGAACCTCGCGTCGGGCTGCTGGGTGACCTCCACCTTCATTTTCTCCGCCTCGCCAAACGGGGCGGTGATCACTACCGCGTTCCCCTCGCCATCGGCGAACGTGACCGTGTTCCCCGAGGTGACCGGGAAGAGTGTCTGGAGAAGTGGCCAGTTGGCCCGGGCGAAGTCGACCGCCTTCTGACGGGCGGTGGTGGGATCCTCGGGCAGGTGGCGAACGCCAGCGAGACAGGTCAGGTCGGCCACGTTCTGCTGGAAGCGGGCATCCTCCCAGAACTCGGACGCGTCGGCCGCCAGGGCGGCCGATCCGATCAGGAATAGGAGCACCACCGCCACCCATAAGGCGGCGAAGCCCCGATCCTCCACTCGGAATCGGTTGATCTCTAGCTCCCTTCCCAGCGCGAGATAGCCGCAGCCCTCAAATCCACGGTGAAGCTGAAGAAGACGAAGCTCAAGCGGTAGTCGGGGTACATGAGCCCCACAATGACCTTGGCGTCACTCGTGGTGGATCCCACTCCACAGTCGGTCCCGGTGCCCTGGTAGATACAGGTCTGCACCGAGCCGGAATTGACCGCCGAGGCTTGAAGCTCCTCGCTTATCACTGTTTGAGCGGCGCCGCCCCCATCCCACGGAACCACGGTTGCTCCGTGTCGGCTGCCTTCGCGAGCCGCATGATCTAGGACGTTGTGGATGTTCCAGGCGCGTGCGGTAGTCCAGATGCCGACCGTCAGCATGATGAGCAGGGGGAAGACGACGGCCGCCTCGACCAGCACCGCCCCTCGCTGATTGTCACGAACTTTGCGCCACATCCTCGACCCAGCGTCTAGAAGACCACCGAGCGTGATATCGGCAACCGCGACGACACCTTGAGTGGTTAGCGAGGAGGGTAACCTCGGCGCACGCCGTGCCTAGTTACCGGCGGCCGATCCCCTTTTCCTTGAGCTCCTGAAGGATGGCCTCCAGCGAGTCGTCGGCCGTGAAGGACGGGGCCGGCTCGCGCTCCTTCTCTTCCTCTTCCTCTTCTTCCCGCTCGAACTCCCGGGCCTCCGGGCGACGCGCCGGGGCGGGACGGGCCTGGACCGACTCCCATTCCGAGGAGGCCTGCTTGATGGAGAGGCTCAGGCGGCGGCGCTCCTCGTCGACCTCGGTCACCTTCACCTTGACCTGCTGCCCCACCGACAGCTCCAGCTCCGGGGACTCCACGTGGCGAACGGCGATCTCCGAGACGTGCACCAGGCCCTCGACCCCGTCGGACACCGCCACGAAGGCCCCGAAGGGGACGGTCTTGGTGACCTCCCCTTCGATGACATCACCCTCCTGGTGCTGACTGGTGAAGTGCTCCCAGGGATCCGCCTGGGTCTGCTTGATGGAGAGGGAGATGCGCTCCCGCTCCAGGTCCACCTCCAGCACCTTGACGGTGACCTGGTCTCCTACGTTGGCGATCTCGGAAGGATGATTGACGTGCTGCCAGGAGAGCTCGGACACGTGCACCAGCCCGTCCATGCCCCCCAGGTCGACGAAGGCACCGAAGTTGACCACCGAGGAGACGACTCCGGTGCGTATCTCGCCCTCCTGCAGCCCGTCGAGGAAGGCCTGGCGCTGCTCGGCCTGCTGCTCCTCGAGAAACGCTCGCCGGGAGAGCACCACGTTGTTGCGGTTGCGGTCCAGCTCGATGACCTTGGCCTCGATCTCCTCCCCGACGAAGGGATGCAGGTCACGAACCCGGCGCAGGTCGACCAGCGAGGCGGGCAGGAAGCCCCGCAGGCCGATGTCGACGATCAGCCCGCCCTTCACCACCTCGATGACGTTGCCCTTGACGGTGCCGCTCTCCTCCACCACCTTCTCGATCCGACCCCAGGCTCGTTCGTACTGGGCCCGCTTCTTGGAGAGGATGAGCCGGCCCTCCTCGTCCTCTTTCTGCAGGACGAGAGCCTCGATGGGCTCGCCCACCGCCACCACGTCCTCCGGATCGACCACGTGGCGGATGGAGAGCTCCTTGAGCGGGATGACCCCCTCCGACTTGAAGCCGATGTCCACCAGGACCTCGTCGGGATCGACCTTGACCACCACCCCCCGGACGATGTCGCCCTCTCTGAACTCCACCACCGTCTGCTCCACAGCCGCCGCGAAGTCCTCGGCCGAGAGGTCGTCCGGGAGCCGGTCGATGTCCCCGTCGACCCGAGGGGCGGTGATGGCAGCGGGATAGGGAGCGCTCTGGTGCGGGCTCGGGGGGGGCTCGTCGGGGGAAGCAGCGTCCACCGGGGGCTCTTCTTCGGTGGCTTCCACCTGGGCGGACGCGGCGAACCTGGGGTCTTCGGTCATGGATTGCACCAACTCCTCTCGGGGGGTTCCGGCAGTGCCGGAGGATGCATCAGGCTAGCACGGGCCGCCTGATCTGTGGGGTGGCTCAATGCTGCTTGCACTCGGCCAGGTTCGCCCCCGTCCCCAGCTCCACGGTGAGCGGCACCCGCAGGTCCACCACCCTCTCCATCACCTCCCGGGTCAGCTTGGCGGCCTGCTCCCGCTCCTCCGGGGGGGCCTCCACCACCAGCTCATCGTGCACTTGCAAGAGCAGAGTGGTGTCCAGGCCCTGGGACTCCAGCTCGCCGTCCAGGGCGACCATCGCCTTCTTGATGATGTCGGCCGCCGATCCTTGCACCGGGGCGTTGAGGGCCATCCGCTCCCCCATCTGGCGGATCCGGAAGTTGCGGCTGGCCAGCTCGGCCAGGTAGCGGCGCCGCCCGAAGATGGTGGTGGTGTACCCGTTCTGGCGGGCATCCTCCACTACCTGCTCCATGAAGGAGCGCACCTTGGGGAACTGGGTGAAGTACGCCTCGATGTGATCCTCGGCCTCCTCGTTGGAGATGCCGAGGCGCTGGGCGAGCCCGTAGACCTCCATGCCGTAGATGAGCCCGAAGTTGATCACCTTGGCCCGCCGGCGCATCTCAGCAGTGACGTGACCCTCCTCCACCCCGAAGACCCGGGCGGCGGTGGCGGTGTGGATGTCGACCTGCTGCCCGCTGAAAGCCTCCATCAGGCCGGGGTCCTCGGTGAGGTGAGCCAGCACCCGCAGCTCGATCTGCGAGTAGTCGGCGACGATGAAGGCCCAGTCGGGGCGGGGGATGAAGGCCCGGCGGATGGCCCGCCCCTCCTCGGAACGGACCGGGATGTTCTGCAGGTTGGGGTTCTCGGAGGAGAGCCGGCCCGTCGTGGCCGCCATCTGGTTGAAGCGGGCGTGGATGCGCCCGTCCGGCCCCACCAGCGGCAGGAGGCCATCCACGTAGGTGGAGCGGAGCTTCTCGGCCTCCCGGTAGCGCAGCAGGTGGTCGATGATGGGATGCACGTCGACCAGCTTGACCAGCACGGCGGCGTCGGTGGAGGGGGATCCCTTGGGGGTCTTCTTCAGCACGGGCAGCCCCAGGCGCTGGTAGAGCACCTCGCGGAGCTGGCTGGTGGAGTTGACGTTGAACGGCTCGCCGGCGGCCCGGTGGATGTCCCGCTCCAGGGTGGCCAGGCGATCCCGTAGGGTTTCGCCCAGCTCCTCCAGGTAGGAGCGGTCCACCCCGATCCCGGCCAGCTCCATGCGGGCCAGCACCCGCACCAGCGGCAGCTCCACCTCCTCGAAGAGCCGCCCGGCCTGGCGCGCCTCGAGGGCCTCCCGAAGCGGCTCCACCAGCCGGGCAACGGCCACCGCCCGGCGTCCGGCCCCCTCCGGGTCGACGCCCCCCTCGAAGGCCAGCCGCCCCTGGCCCTTCTCCCGGGCGGTCTCCCGATCCGGCGACTCCAGCTCCAGGCCCAGGTAATGGGCGGCCAGGTCCCCCAGCTCATGGCGACGGTCGGCCGGGTTGACGAGGTAGGCGGCCAGGGCGGTGTCGAAGGCCAGCCCTTGGAGGTCGCTGCCCCGCTCGAGTTGGGCGCGTACCAGCGCCTTGCCGTCGTGGAGCACCTTGAAGACCGCCGGATCGGAGAGGGCCTTCGCCAGCGCCCCGTCCCCGTCCAACGGCAGGAAGCGGGCCTGCTCGGGGCCCACCGCCACCGCCACGCCTTGCAGGCGGGTCCCCTCCCAGACCGGCTCGAGCGCCAGGATCCCCTCCTGGGGGAGCTCACGACCGGTGGTGGTCTCCACCTCCAGCACTTCCTGCGCCTGGGGACCGAGGCGCTCCTCGAGCGCCTCTTCCAGGCGCTCCAGCAAAGATCGGAACTCCAGGCTCTGGAAGAGCTCCCGCACCTGGGCCAGGTCTCGTTGGCCGGGGCGGAGCTCCTCGGGGCCCTCTGTGACCTCCACGTCCCGGACCAGGCGCATGAGCTGCCGGTTGAGGAACACCTGCTCCCGAGCGCCTTCCAGCGAAGCCCGCAACCTGGGGGTCGCTTCCTCGAGGTGCTCGTAGATGCCTTCCAGCGAGCCGTAGCCGGCCACCAGTCGGGCGGCCGTCTTCTCCCCCACCCCGGCCACCCCCGGGAGGTTGTCGGAGGTGTCTCCCCGCAGGGCGGCGTAGTCCGGATACTGGTCGGGTCGCACCCCGTAGCGCTCCTCGATCCAGGCGGCGTCGGCCATCACCGTGTCGGAGATCCCCCTCCGGGTGTAGACCACCTTGACGCGGTCGTCGATGAGCTGGAAGGCGTCGCGGTCCCCGGTCACCACCAGCACGTCCCAACCGAGGAGAGCGGCCCGCTCGGCCAGCGTGGCGATCACGTCGTCGGCCTCGAAGCCGGGCAGGGCGAACTGGGAGATGCCCAGGGCCCGCAGGACCTCCTCGATCAGGGGGAGCTGGCTGCGGAAGAGATCGGGCGCCCGCTCCCGCTGAGCCTTGTAGTCGGCGAAGGACTCCTCCCGAAAGGTCACCCCCCCGACGTCCCAGGCCACCGCCACCGCCTCGGGGTGCTCCTCGGCCAGCAGCTTGATGAGCATCGAGGTGAAGCCGTAGGCGGCGTTGGTGACCTGTCCGGACTTGGTGGCCAGATCGGTGGGAAGGGCGTAAAAGGCCCGGTAGGCCAGGCTATGGCCGTCGAGCAGGGCGAGGGTGGGCATACCGGGTCCATGTTAGGTGTGGCTGGTAGCTGGCATCAAAGCGTCAGCATTGCTATGCTTTGATGCATGCGAACTACCCTCACCCTCGAAGATGACGTGGCAGCCCGCCTGGAGCAGCTCCGACGGGCCCAGGACCGACCCTTCAAGGAGATCGTCAACGACCTACTGCGGGCAGGTCTCGACACCATCGGCCGGCCCCACCCAGGCAGTCGGGATCGGTATGAGACTCCCTCGGTGTCACTCGGTGGCTGCCTGGTGGGAAGCATTGACAACGTGCAAGAGGCCCTCTCGGTCGTGGAGGGCGAGAACCGCCGGTGATCCTGATCGACGCCGATCTGCTGGTGTACGCCAAGGTGGCCGACTTCGATCAGCACCAGCGGGCCCGGGGGTGGCTGAACGATCGGCTGAACGGCACCGCCCGAGTAGGTCTGCCCTGGGCGAGCCTGGGCGCCTTTCTGCGGCTGGTCACCAACCCGCGGGTGTTTCGAGCTCCGCTCGGCGTGCATGACGCCTTCGCTCAGGTACGGAGCTGGCTCGACCGGCCGGTGGCTTGGACACCGGAACCCACGGACCGCCACGCGGAGATCCTCGGTGAGCTGCTCGGAGCGGAAGGGGTACGGGGCGACCTCGTACCCGACGCTCATCTGGCTTCGCTGGCGATCGAGCATGGGCTCACTCTCATGAGCACCGACGGCGATTTCGCCCGCTTCCCCCGCCTCCGCTGGGAGAACCCGCTGTCGAGGGAATGAGGGCGAATCTTCGGTCAGGCATGCGATCGCTTCGGGGTCTCCTGGAAGAAGATGAACTGGAAGACGATCTCAATCGCCCGCCCCTGACGTGCTCGAGCTGGACCTCGTCGTCGGGCCGAAGGGTTGATGCGGCCTACAATGTTGCCCGAGCCGGGGTGAAGGAATGGCAGACTTGGCGTCCTCAAAAGGCGCTGTCCGAAAGGGCGTGCGGGTTCGAATCCCGCCCCCGGCACTCAGCCCGAGAAGGCTCGCTCGTCGACCTCGACCTCGGGGAACTCCTCGGGGGCGCCTTCCCGGGCCGCCCATACGATACGGTCCCCGCCCCGCAGCAGCGCCTCATCGAGCGCCGTCTCGGCCATCGACAGGGCCTCCGAGAATGCGGAGATTCGCTGCTCGCGGACCTCGGCCATTCCCACCGACACGGAGAGCGTCATCTCCTCCATGCCTCCCCGGGCCAGCGCCATAGCCTTGACCGCCGCCCGTCCCCGGTTGGCCACCAGCGCCCCCTCCGATTGCCCGCCCGTCACCATCGCCAGGAACTCGTCGCCGCCCAGCCGGGCCAGGGCGGCCCGACCAAAGAGGGCGCTGGAGAGGGCTTCGGCGGCCTGGCGCATGATGTCGTCCCCCGCCTTGCGTCCGAACCGGCGGTTGATCCAGCCCAGGTCGTCCAGATTGAAGATGACCACCACTCCCTGCTCGTAAGCGGTGGCGACTCCCTGCTCCTCCAGCCCGTAGAGGGTGGTGAGGCCGGTGAGGGGATCGGACAGGCGCGCCTCCTTGAGCGCCGAGCGAAGAGCCATGACGAGTGGCTCCTCAGGCTCGTCGACCGCCTTGGACGGCTGCTCGACCGGCTCCGCCTCCCGGCGCCTGCGTTCCTCGCCGGTGCGAAGGGCCAAGCCGGCGGCCAGGGCGCCCGCTCCCACCAGGAAACCGGCCCCGGAGAGCTGGACCAACCCATCGAAGCCTGGGAGCCTCCCTCCCACTGCATCTACCAGGCTGAACACTCCGGCCACCCAGATGGCCAGGACCCCGAACGACGACAGCCAGCCGGAGAGGGTGCGGTCCCGGCGGGCCAAGGCTTCCGAGGCGACCAGGGTACCGGTGAGGATCGTGACGGTCACCCACGCCTGGGCCACCGCCCAGCCTCCCGTTGCGGTCACCCGCAGCAGGGCCACAGCTCCCACGACGGCCACCGCCACAACGATCAGCGAACCTCCCAGTGCCGCCAAGCGGGGCACCCGCCACTGTTGCCTCATGCCAGCCGTATCGTCCGCTCACCGGGCGCTTGAGGCTTGTTTTTCGCACCTTCGAAGGGGCTAGTCCTGAACTTGGGGAAGGTGATGGACGGCCAGCCAGAACATCACCACCAACGCCGCGGTCGGTAGCGAGGAGGCCAGCACAGTCGGCACCAGGGCGCCCAGCCGGACGGTCTCCGGCCACCAGGCCAGCCCCAAGGCCAGCCCGGCCAGCATCCACCGCTCCGACGGACGCCCCAGGTCGAGGTGCCGGGCCAGGATCACCAGCCCCGGGAAGGCCAGCACCAGGTAGTTGAGCCAGGAGAGCGGGGACAAGAGGAGCGCAGCGGCCGTGCCGGCCACCCAGACCAGGTCGCTTCCGTGCGCCTTTCTCAGGTAGGCGGGAACCAGCCACAGCGCCCCGGCCGCGGCGAGCATCCAGCCCAGCCAGGGACCGCCCAGCGCGGTGCCCACAGATAAGAAGGAATAGTTGCCCGCCGTCCCGTACCACCGGCGCGACTGCGGAATGACCTCCCCGATGAAGGTGGCCACTCCGTCCAGACCCACCACGGCGGCTCCGATCAAGGTTGCCGACGTGGCGGTGACGATTCCCCAAGCCAGTGCCCGAGGGCGCGCTCCGGCCAGCCCCACCAGCCACATGGCGGGAAAGAGCTTGAGGGCGGCGGCCATCCCCCACCACGCTCCCAGCCTCCGATCTCGTCCTCGGCGCCAGGCCAGCCACCCCAGGAAGCCCGCCAACAGAATCAGGCTCTCCATGTGGTTGCGGGCCAGCAGGAAGCGGGCCGGGTTGGAGGCCAGGGCCAGGGCACCGACGGCGGCCGCCACCCACCACGAGAAGCCGACCTCACGAGCCGTGAGGGCCGTCACTCCGGCGATGAGCGTCACCGACACCAGCGCCAGGGACCACCAGGCCAGGCGATAAGGCAAGAGTGAGAGCGGAGCCAGCAGAACGACCGTGGCGGGAGGATCGGCCGGGTAGGCCCGATAGCCCTCCCAGCCGAGGGCCCTCTGCACCTCGTCGCCGATCTCCCCGTAGACGGGACGGCCCTCCAGCACCCGCCGGCCGGCGAAGTAGTAGTTGGGGAAGTCCTCCGGGGCGGTGCCGTCGTGGGACTTGGGCACCTCTCGCCAAAGGAAGCTCCCGAAAACGGCCAGCGAGGCCAGGACGACCGCCAGAGGCAGCAAGTGAAGCCGGAGCAGCCGAACCGTGGCCAAGGTGGCGGAGGTCATGCCTGACTATCGAACCGCCCGCCGGCCGGCTTGACCCCTCCCTACCCTCCCCCTGTGGGGGAGGGTCCAAGACGGAGGGCGGCCGCCAACTCTCCGACCGCCGCTCGGAGCGAATCGGCAGCTTGGTCGGGGCCCGCGGCATTCAGCACTCTGCGCACCAGGGCGGACCCGACGATCACCCCGTCCACCGTTCCCACCAGCGCTCGCACCTGCTCCGGGGTGGAGATCCCCACCCCCATCACCAGCGGCAGGTCGGTCACCGCCCGCACCCGGGAGGCCAAGAGCTCCGCCCGGTCGCCCGGTCGCTCCCGTTCCCCGGTCACGCCCAGGTCGGCCACTCCGTAGATGAAGGCCGGCTTCCGGGCCGCCACCCCGACCAGCCGGGCGTCATGGGTGGTGGGGGCCACGAAGAGAGCGAGCCCCAACCCCGCCGCCTCGGCAGCCGCTTGGACCGACTCCGCCTCCTCGACGGGCAGGTCGGCCACGATGATTCCTGAGGCCCCGGCCTGGGCGGCCCGGACAGCGAAGCGCTCCACGCCTACCAGGAAAACGGGATTGGCATAGGTCATCACCACCGTCGGCTTGCCCGTTCCGGACACCACCGCCTCCACCACCTGCAGAGCATCCTCCCATCGCACCCCGCCGGCTAGGGCCCGGGCGGCGGCGGCCTGGATGGTGGGCCCATCCATCAGCGGGTCGGAGTACGGGAGGCCGACCTCGAAGCCGTCTGCCCCGGCCTCGGCCATGGCCCGGAAGAGAGCGGGTGAAGACTCCAGATCGGGCAGCCCGGCCGTCAGATAGGGAAGCAGGGCCGGACGCCCCTCCCGGCGGACCTCCTCGAAGAGCCCGGCGAGCCGCTCAGCGCTCACCGCGCAGCCGGGCGACCTGGTCGACGTCCTTGTCCCCCCTCCCCGACAGGTTGAGCAGCACGGTCTTGCCGGCCAGGCTCTTCGCCTCCCGAACCACCCAGGCCAGGGCGTGGGCCGGCTCGAGGGCGGGGATGATCCCCTCGGTCCGGGCGAGGAGGTCGAAGGCTTCCAGCGCCTCCTGGTCGGTCACGGTCTCGTAGCGCGCCACTCCGGCATCCTTGAGGAAGGCATGCTCGGGCCCGACCCCCGGATAGTCGAGCCCGGCCGACACCGAGTGGGCCTCCAGCACCTGCCCCTCCTCGTCCTGGAGGAGGTAGGTGCGGGCCCCATGGAGGATGCCGGCCGAGCCTGCCCCCAGGGAGGCGCTGTGGCGACCGGTCTCGATGCCCAGCCCCCCGGCCTCCACCCCGACCAGCTCCACGCCGGTACCGGCGAAGGGATAGAAGATGCCGATGGCGTTCGAGCCGCCGCCCACGCAGGCCACCACCAGGTCGGGGACCTCATCCCCCAGCTGCTCCTTCGCCTCCTCACCGATGACCCGCTGCAGCTCCCGCACCATCCACGGAAATGGGTGCGGGCCGACCACCGATCCGATCACGTAGTGGGTGTCCTCGACCGTGGCCACCCAGTCCCGCATCGCCTCGCTGACCGCCTCCTTGAGGGTGCCGGCGCCCCTCTCCACCGGGACCACCTCGGCCCCCAGGAGCCGCATCCGGTAGACGTTGAGCGCCTGCCGCTCGATGTCCTTGCTCCCCATATAGACCGAGCAGCTCAGGCCCAGCAGAGAGGCGGCCGTGGCGGTCGCCACCCCGTGCTGCCCCGCCCCGGTCTCGGCGATCACCCGCCGCTTGCCCATCCTGGAGGCCAGCAGCACCTGGCCCATGGTGTTGTTGATCTTGTGGGCACCGGTGTGGGCCAGGTCCTCTCGCTTGAGTAGCAGCCGCACCCCCAAGCGCGCGGAGAGCCGCCCGGCCTCGTAGATGGGGGTGGGTCGCCCCACGTACACCCGCAGCAGCCGGTCCAGCTCGGCCCGGAAGAGCGGGTCAGCCCAGGCCGCCGAGAACTCCCGCTCCAGCTCCTCCAGGGCGGGCATGAGCGTCTCGGGGACGAAGCGCCCCCCATACTCCCCGAAGCGCCCTCGCTCGTCGGGCCGGGCGAGGATCACGCCTGCTTCGCTTCCCGTACGAAAGCCGCCACCTTGGCCGGGTCCTTGACCCCCGGGGAGACCTCCAGGCGCGAGGTGGCATCGACCCCCCAGGGATGCAGCCGGGCCACCGCCGCCCGCACCGAGTCAGGGCCCAGGCCACCGGCCAGCACGTAGCGACGCTCCAGCCCGGGATCGATGAGACCCCAGTCGAACCGCTGCCCGGTCCCGCCGTGTAGCTCCGGGCGATAAGCGTCGAGGAGCGGGATCTGTCCTTCCGGGATCTCGCTGAGGTCGACCCGATCCCGCACCCGGACCGGACGGAGCACCAGATAGCCGGCCCCGACGGCGGCGGCGGCCGCCTCGGAAGCGTGACGACCGTGAAGCTGCACCCCCTCGGCGCCGGCCTCCTTCACCTGGAGGAGAACCTCATCCGGGGGGAGGTCGACCGTCACCACCACGCGCACCACCGGGAGGTCCCGGCCCAGCCGCCTCGCCTGCTCGACATCCACCCGGCGCGGGGTGCCGGGCGCCAGCACGAACCCCACCGCGTCGGCCCCTGCCTCCACCGCCGCCTCCACATCCTCCCGGCGAGTCAGTCCGCACACCTTCACCCACGTCATGCTCCCGCCTCTCGGAGGGCCTGGACAAGCGCGGCCGGATCCTCCGCTCGCATCAGGCTCTCCCCAACCAGGATGCCGTCGTAGCCCGCCCCGGCCATCAGGGCGGCGTCGGCCGGGGTGGCGATCCCGCTCTCGGACAGCCTGGCCACCCCGTCCAGCAAGGGCGCCAGCCGGAGGGAGGTCTCCAGATCGACCTCCAGCGTGGCCAGATCGCGGTTGTTGACCCCCACCACCTGCGAGCCGACGGCAACGGCCCGCTTGGCCTCCTCTGCGGTGTGCACCTCCACCAGCGCAGTCAGCCCCGCTTCCTCGCAGACGGCCAGCAAGACCGACAGCTCGGGGTCGGACAGTGCCGCCACCACCAGCAGCAGCGCGTCGGCCCCCCAGGCCCGGGATTCCCATACCTGCTCTCTCGTCAGCACGAAGTCCTTGCGGAGCACCGGAAGGTCCACCGAGGCCCGCACCGCCTTGAGGTCCTCGAGCGAACCCTCGAAGAAGTCCGGCTCGGTCAGCACGGAGATGGCTCCGGCCCCCCCCTGCTGATAGATGGCAGCCCGCTCCGCCGGAGCGAGCGCGGCGGCCAGCGCACCGGCCGAGGGAGAACGGTGCTTCACCTCGGCCACTACCGTCAGACCCGGAGCGACGACGGCCTCGCGGAAGCTTCGGGAGGGAGGCGCCTCGGCCGCCCGGTAGCCCTCGGCCTGTTCGGGCGTCGGTACCCGCCTCCGGGCGCCGCCCACCAGGCGATCGAGCAGATCGCCGGTCAGGGCCTACCCCCTCTCTTGGGGGGCCGGCGGAAAGACGTCACTGCCCAACGATCGCGGTCCGCCTTGCCCCCCAAACCCCCCGGCCCCTGGCCCTCTCCCCCAGGGGGAGGGGTCGGTGACTCGGTGAAGTCGTCCATCGGCAGCGCTCGAACCCTGGCGCGGGCTCGTCCGCCCGGCCAGCGCACCTCCACCTCCATGCCCGGCTCCACCTCCCGGCGCACCACGGCCAATCCCACCGGGGCGCGCAGCGTGAGGGACTCGGCCACCGAAGTGAGTCTCCCTAGCACCTTGTCGCCGGCGGTCACCTCCGCCCCTTCCGGGGGGAGCACGTTCTCCCGGATCTCCACCCCCCGCAGCTCGGCCCGGGCGCGCCCCCGGCTCTCGATCCGCTCCACCAGCTCGTAGCCGAGGAAGCACCCCTTGGCGAACGACACCGCCTGGGGAACCAGGCCCGATTCGTGCGGGATGGTCCCCTCGTCGAGGTCCCGGCCCATCAACGGCTCGCCGGCCTCCACCCGCACCGCCCGGGCTGCCAGCGCGCCGGACCGGTGCGCCCCTGCCTCCACCAGCACCCTCGGCTCCACGCCGACCAGGAAGAATCGGTCCAGCGGACCGAGCGGTGCTCGGATCACGACCAGATCGCCGTCGGCCGTCCAGCCCTCCGGGACCGGCAGGTCGGCCGCCTTCAACACCTCGACGGCGCGCGGCCCCCATAGCTCCACCACCGGCTGCTCCTCCGGCTCGATCTCCGCCTCGACCCGAATCCGGAAGCGCCTCAGGTCCTCCACCACAGCCTCTCGCCGGTCCCGCTCGCTCACCAACCCCACCTCGCCGTCGCCCCGCAGCACCCAGAGGGTGGCCCGCAGCTTGCCCTGCGGGCCCAGCAGCAAGGAGCGTGCCGTCCCGCCGGGCGGGAGGGGGGCGAGGTGCTGGGTCAGCAGGCCGTCGAGGAAGGCCACCGCCTCCGGGCCTCGCACCCAGGTCAAGGCATGCTCGCCCTCCACCAGCCCAGCCTCCCGGCGCAGGGACAGGTACTCGGCCGTCACGTCGCCGAACGAGTCGTCAGACATCTCCGGCTCCGTCCAGGGCCGCCAGCCCGGCGGCCGCCTTGCTCATCGTCTCCTCGTACTCGGCGGCCGGATCGCTGTCGGCCACCACGCCGGCCCCCGCCTGCACCCAGGCCCGGCCCCGGGCGGCCACCACCGTGCGAAGGGCGATGGCGGTGTCGACGTTCCCCGAGAAGTCGAGGTAGCCCACCGCCCCGGCGTAGGGCCCGCGGGCCACCGGCTCCAGCTCGTCGATGATCTCCATGGCCCGCACCTTAGGAGCCCCCGAGACTGTCCCGTGCGGGAAGGTGGCCCTCAGCACGTCGACCGGTCCCACGTCCGGACGGAGCCTTCCCGAGACACCAGAGACGAGGTGCATGACGTGGGAGTAGCGCTCCACCACCATCAGCTCGTCGACCTCCACCGAGCCGAACTCGGCCACCCTTCCCAGGTCGTTGCGAGCCAGGTCCACCAGCATGACGTGCTCGGCCCGTTCCTTGGGGTCGGCCAGCAGTTCCCGCTCCCGGGCCGCATCCTCCTCGGGTGTGGCGCCCCTGGGACGCGTCCCGGCGATCGGACGGCTCACCACCCTTCCTTCCCGAACCCGCACCATCAGCTCCGGGGACGATCCGGCCATGGCCAGGTCCGGGTGGCGCACGAAGAAGAGGAACGGCGAGGGATTGAGGAGCCGCAGGGCCCGGTAGACCGGGAAGAGATCACCCTGGTGGGGCACCTCCCACCGCTGGGAGAGCACCACCTGGTAGGCGTCGCCTTCCCGGATGTACTCCTTGGCCCGGTCGACCGCCTTCTCGAAGGCAGACCGCTCGATGAGGGCTTGAACCGGACCGGAGGAGCGGAAGTCGGGCCGGGGCCGGGGCCGGAAGGAAGGGGGCCGTCCCAGCCGCTCCCGGGCTCTCTCGAGGTAGGCGG
The DNA here is from genome assembly GCA_050742155.1 of Acidimicrobiia bacterium. Classification (GTDB taxonomy): domain Bacteria; phylum Actinomycetota; class Acidimicrobiia; order Spongiisociales; family JALYHC01; genus JBOGFC01. Next base: position 3,641 of record JBOGFC010000038.1, on the reverse strand, counting down.
TCGCCCGGTTGTACTGGCGACCGGGATCGTTCCCGACGAAGACGTTGCGCACCAGCGTGATGGTCTGCCGGAACCGGTCCAGGGCCGCCAGCGACCCGACCACCTGCAAGATCATCTCCGGCAGGCCCAGGTCGTCGCGCGGGCGGTTGGGAAGGCGCTCGATGTACCGCACCAGGTCATAGCCCAGGTACCCGACCACCCCACTGTGGAGCGGCGGCAGGCCGGACAGGTCGGGGCTTCGGAAGCGGGCCAGAAGATCCTCGAGCACCTCGAGCGGGTTCCCCTGCCGCAACTTCACGTCGGCCCCTTCCACCCGGCAGTTGCCATCCCGGCTCAGCAGGGTGAAAGCGGGGTCCCAGCCGAGGAACGACCAGCGGGCCCAGCGGTCGCCCCCCTCTACGGACTCGAGCAGGAACCCGGGCTGCTCCCCCACCAGCTTCTCGAAGGCGCTCACCGCCGTGTCCCGGTCGGCCAGCAGCTCCAAGGTCACCGGCACCACCGGGTACTCGGCGGCCAGCGACAGGAACTCCTCGCGAGTGGGCCGCATCACGGGAAAGGCTAGAGGGGGCCGCGGGCGTTGTGGCGCGCGATTATCGGGTCATAGCCCGAGGTTTGCGCGCCAAAACGTGGGAGGGGAAGAGTCCGCGGTCCAACCCCTCAGACGCCTCATCGAGCACGTCGGCGCTCCCCGAAGCGTCGCCGGCCACACGGTGGAGCCGACCTCTGAGAAGAGTCCTCGTTCTCGTCGGATCTCAGCGGCTTCGCCGGGAATCACGGGTCGAACATCTTCAGCTGCCTGGACTGGGCGACCTCCTCCGCCGGTCGCTCCTCGATCCCCCGGCTGTTGGGGCGGGCCGGGAGGTCGCCCTGCTCGGCGACCAGGTCCCCCACCAGGGCGGATAGATCGTGCTGAACCCGCTTGGGGGCGTAGGAGCGGGGATAGAGCCTGCGGTACGAAGGGAGCAGGTCCGGGCGAGTGCGGGCCAGCCAGGGGAGGTAGTGCTCCTTCACTCCCGGCCGCAGGTGGAGGAGGATGGGGTAGATCGAGCGCGCCCCGGCCTCCAGGCAGGCCTTGACGACTGCCTCGATCTGCTCCGGGGCGTCGGAGAGTCCCGGCAGCACCGGGGCGATGAGCACCCCGCAGGGAATGCCCGCCTCGTTGAGCTTGGCAACCGCCTCCACCCGCCGCAGCGGGTGAGGGGTGTTGGGCTCACTGGCCCTCCACACTTCCTCGTCGAGGGTCCCGATGGAGAAGTTGACGACTGTTCCCGCGGGGGACCGGCGTACCGCCTCCCTGAGCAGCTCCAGGTCCCCGAGGATCAGCGTGTTCTTGGTGAGGATCGAGAACGGGTTGGCCCGCTCCACCAGCACCTCGATCACTCCTCGAGTGAGCCGGTACTTGGCCTCGCAACGCTGGTAGGGATCGGTGTTGGTGCCCATGGCGATGTGCTCCCCCGCCCACCGGCCGGGGGCCGTCTCGGCCCGGGCCAGCTCCACGGCATTGACCTTCACCACGATGCGGCGCTCGAAGTCCTCGCCGGCGTTCATCCCCAGGTACTCGTGGGTAGGGCGGGCGAAACAGTTGTGGCTCACCACCCCGTCGGCGACGAAGTCCCCGGTTCCGGTGGTGATGTCGAAGAGGGGAAGCTCCACGCCCAACGGCTCCACGGAGACGACACCCAGCGGAGCATCGCTCTGGAGCGCTCTCCCTTCGATCGCTCTCTTGCGGGTGATGGCGGGGTCGACGGTGTGGAAGAAGCGGAGGTGTTCGCTGAGGCCACCCCGCAGCCGCACGTAGCTCACCGGCCTCTCACGATGCGAAGGCTCGACCACGAAGGAGAAGCCGAGCCGCCGCAGGCACGACGTCACCTGATCGATGATCACCTGATCCGTGTTGGAGATGCGGAGGGCACCGCGGTAGCTCCCCTCCGCGTCGAAGATGCCGGCCAGGAAGCCCTTGCACCACTCGATGGATGTGGCGCGGGGCCGGCTGATGAGCTCCTCATTTGGTACCGCCCGGGCTCGGGTGCTGCCTACTGAGACCCGCTGAAGGAGGAGCTCCTGGTGGGTAGCGCCCACGTCGATGGTGTACTCACGCGCTCTTCGCAGCACCTCGAGCTCGACCACCGCCTCGGCACCGAGACGCCGGTCCCCGCGCATCAGACCGCACAGATAGCCCCGCCGGTACTCCGGGCCCTGCTGGGGTGGTGATGCGAACTTCCCGGTCCCCATCAGCTTGTTGCTCGGCGTCAGATGAGGCCGCCGGAATCGGCCCTGCTCGGAGCCGATCACATGCTTCCAGCCCCGCTCGGTCAGGAACCGGTGATCACCGCTGGTGATGAGCTGCGTCCCGTCCTCCAATGAGATCCGATAAGCAGGCTTGACCGTCGACCAGTGGTCCAAGACCTGCGTCACCACGTACCGGCGGTAGGCCCCCTTCCGGACGGTCCCGTAAATGGCTTCTCCGATCTGCACCTCGGCGATCGGCTTGGTGCGACCATCGGCCATGAGGACCGGGGTATCTCCCAAGACGCAGTAGCTACAAGCATGGCTGCATCCTCTGTACACGTTGATGGTGTAGCGAAATGGCATGCGGGAGGCCTTGGGCACCTCGTTGATGAGCGACTTGGCCCGGACGTGCAGGAACTCCAGGCCCCGGAACTCGCCTCGGCCGAACTCGCGCTCGACCTGCTCGAAGAGAGAGTCGGCTCGGCCGGCCCCCACCGTCGGCCAGCGCAGCTGGGTGACGCTCACCGGCCTACTATAGCGAACGTGTGTTCGGTCGATCGACCTCGAGAAGCTCCAGCCGGTTCCCGAAGGGGTCGGTGGTGTAGAAGCGGCGGTGGCCCGGAAGATCACCGTCCCAGGCCGGCTCGAGGCCGCCCTTCACCAGTCGGGCGGCGAGGTCATCCAGGTCGTCGACCAGAAGCGCGGCATGGGCCTGGCGGGCCGGCCGAAAGTCCTCCTCCACTCCCAGGTGCAGCTCCACCTCTCCCCGGCGGAACCAGCACCCTCCCCGGCGGGCCAGGGCGGGCGGCTTGGCCACCTCCTCCAGCCCCAGCAGCCCGCCGTAGAAAGCCCGCGCCTCTTCCTCCTTTCCAGGGGGCATGGCCACCTGGACGTGGTGGAGCTTCACCAGGCTCCCCCGCCTCCTCCACCGCTCCCCCCGCCTCCTCCACCTGAGAACCCGCCGGACCCCGAGGACGGGGGGCGGAAGGCGGTGGCCAGGCTCCGCTCGATGCCGTTGATGGCGTTGCCCGTCAATCCACCCCCATAGCCGTCACTGCCATACCAGTAGAGATGGCTCTGCTCCACCACCGGGGGTGCATGCAGCCGGGCTGCCTCCAGCACGTCCTCGGCCACCCCCAAGGCGATCCCATACACCAGGTACTCTTCCCAGAGCGCCAGCGAGGCAGGCGGCGCCTCCTCGAGCCGGCTGAAGTCCCGCAGGTAGCGCCGGAAGGCTTGCCAGCGCGCCGCCACCACGGCGCCCTGCTTGCTCCTCCGCACCCAACCGGTCCGCCGTAGGGCGAACAGCCCGAACCGGAGGAGATTGACGAAGGCGGCGCCCGCCAGAATGAGGAACAAGGTTCCTCGGGCAAGAGCGGGATTCGGACGGTCGAAGGTCGACACACCCAGGA
>JBOGFC010000037.1:0-3578 GCA_050742155.1 Acidimicrobiia bacterium | reverse complement strand
CTGGTGGTACTCATCCACGGCGGGTTCTGGCGAGACGGCTTCGCCCGGGACCTCATGGACGGGACGGCCGAGGACCTGACCGCCCGCGGCTATGCCACGTGGAACCTGGAGTACCGCCGAGGCGCCTTCGGTGGAGCCTGGCCCAACCCGCTGCTCGACGTAGCGGCCGGCATCGATGCCCTCTCCGAGCTGGTCCACCCCGAGCGGGTGGTGACCCTTGGGCACTCGGCCGGCGGGCAGCTGGCGCTGTGGGCGGCCGCCCGGCCCGGCCTCCCTCCAGGGACGCCCGGCTCCGATCCCCAGGTGGCGGTGACGGCCGCAATCTCGCTGGGCGGGGTATGCGACCTGGTGGAAGGAGAGCGTCAGGACCTCGGGAGGGGAGCGGTGGCAGGCTTCCTGGGCGGGCCCGTCGACCGATATCCGGAACGGGCCACCCTCTCCTCCCCCATCGCCCGCCTGCCGCTCGGCGTACCCCAGCTACTGGTGCATGGCCATGCTGACGACCGGGTCCCGGCCAGCCAGAGCATCGGCTACGGGCGGGCGGCCCAGGATGCGGGCGACTCGGTCGAACTGCTCGTGCTGCCGGGCGTCGACCACTTCGCCCCCATCGACCCGGAGACCGCCGCCTGGCATGAGGTGGTGGCCGGTCTCGAGAGGTTGTCGCTAGGACCGCCTCCGGAGTAGCCCCCGAGCGACCAAGATCACGCCGCCCACCAGCCAGAGCAGCGGGACGAGGGGGAACCGGATCGTCGGGTCCTTGGCCAGACGGGTGTCCAGGTAGCGGGCCAGTCCCCGGGCTCCCCGGGCCATCACCAGCTCGTGTGCCCAGGCGAAGTAGGGACGAGCCACTGGCGAGACCGCCACCATCCACCACTTGGTGGGCCGCACCTCCCAGGTGATGCGTACCGAAGTGATCCCGTCCCGGGTCTCGAGCTCGCAGCGTCCGAGGCCCTCCAGCTCGCCGGTGGCCCGGCCTTCCAGACAGGTGGGAGGCTCGACCCGGGTGATCCGGGCGGAGAACCTGAGGTGATAGGGAAGCGACGTGTTGAAGTGAAATCGCTGCACGCTGCCCACTCCGAGCCGATCACCCGGCCTGAGCTCCTCCACCTCGGCCACGTAGCTCCACCAGCGGGGCCAGGAAGGGATATTGGTGAGCGCCTCCCAGACCCGTTCGATGGGCGCCTCGATCTCCCACTCGGTGAGGAAGCGATAGAGGGGCATTACGAGCGACGCAGCTCGACCGGCTGGTGCTCTTCCAGGACCGCCGCCGCCCGCTCCACCATCTCGGCGTCGTCACCGTGGACGGCCACCGAGGCCGGGCGCTGCTCGGAGGTCTGAAAGGTCCGCTCCCAGGCGGGGCTCATGCCGAGCCCCCATACCCCGCCGATCACCCCGCCGAGACCGGCCCCGGCCACGATCCCGCTCACCACGGCGATCGACGCCCAACCGCCCAGGACCAGCGCCACCACCAGACCGGCTGCCGCGCCGGCCAGCGTCCCGATCAGGATCCTCTTCCCGACGTGTCCGGTCAGGCGGGCGTCGGCCGCCTGGGTCTCACGGTCGGACTTGGTCTCCCGGGCGGCCACCCCCAGGAGGGAGATGTTGGCCGCCTCGATCCCCCGATGCTCCAAGGCGGCGATCGCCTCCCGGGCTCGCTCGACGGTCGAGAAGGTGGCGGTCACCCGATGGTCGGTGGTCATGGGATGCTCAGCCAGGATAGGCGGCCAGCTCCCCGATCAGGCCGTCGATGGCCTCCATGGCCGGGCGTGAGTCGTTGCCGTTGACGATCGCCGAGAAGAACACCTCCCGCCCTCCCTCGGTCGTGAAGAACCCGGAGAGAGCTCGGCCTTCCACGATGGTGCCGGTCTTGGCCCGGAGATTTCCGGCCGCCGCCGTGCCGTGAAATCGCCCAGCCAGCGTGCCGCTCTCGGCGGCCACCGGAAGAGAGGCCGAGAAGGCCTCCCACCAGGGCGCCGCCTGGGCGGCCTGGAGGAGCGTCCGCCACTCCCGTGCCGAGCGCCAGTTCCGGCGGCTGAGGCCGGAGCCGTCGGCGTCGAAACCCTTGAGCGGGACGCACAGTCCTTCGACCGCCTCGGTGACGGCTTCGAGCCCCGCCCTGGTCGACCCCCATCCTCGCTCGGCCAGCCCCACCTCTTTCAGGAGCAGCTCGGCGATGGTGTTGTCGCTGAGCCGCAGCATTGAGCCGACCAGCTCGCCGAATGGAGACGACGGCAGGCCGGCGAGACGCCGGGTACTCACCGGGGCCCTGTGGCGGACCACCGCCCCCTGCACCGCCACTCCGTGGCCGGCCAGGGCATCCACGAACAGCTGTCCGTTGCCCGCGGCCGGGTCGGACAGGAAGTCGGGATCGGATCGGTATTGGTTGTGCCCTACCGTGAGAGCGGACAGGGGACCCACGAAGGTGGGGAGCTGCCAGTCGAGCCATCCCTCGGCCCGTCGGCGTCGGTCGTAGCGCGACTCGTCGACTACCACGTCGCCCAGCACCGAGGTGATCCCCGTCCCACGGACCTGGCTGGCCAGCTCCTCCAGGGAGTGCGGACCATCTCTGGCCAGGGTGGGGTCGCCCCCGCCCACCAGCACCAGGTCCCCCGGCAGGGTGCCTCCGGCGACGGGTGCGGCTGCCTGCACCTCGGTGAATAGGGTGGCGTTGGGATCGAGCAAGCTCATCACCCCCATGGCGGTGAGGATCTTCTGGTTGCTGGCCGGGAGCAGCCGCCGGTCGGGACCATCGGAGGCGATCTCCCCGTATCCGTCCATCCACACTGACAGGCCCAGCCGGACCCGATCCAGGCGAGGATCGGCCAGCCCTTGTGTGATCAGGCTCTGCAGATCTCTGGGAAGCGGGGCGCCGGACGGATCGGTCACGCTCCGGTGAGGCGTGCACCCGACCGGACTCCAGGAGTGGAACCAGGGCTCGGGGTCGAGCTGAGGACCGGGCAGAGAGCCGAGTGCCGGTTCGCCGGCGAGGAGCATGACCGTGAAGGCGAGCAGCACGGTCGGCCGAAGCAGGGCTCTCATAGAAGGCGGTCACGTTAGCTACCGGAAATCTCGAGACTGCACTCCGATCTCTTCCTTGACAGGCCAGGCCGAGAAGCGGCGGGCCACCAGGTTGGTGACTCCGTCCCGGTACTCCAGCCTTCCCTCCACGACCAGGCCCACCCGGCGTCGGGCTACGTCGCTCCACACCTCGGGCAGCACCACCACGTTGAGCAGCCCGGTCTCGTCTTCCAGGTTGAGAAAGATCACCCCCCGGGCGGTGTCGGGGCGCTGGCGGTGGGTGACGATCCCGGCCACGCGGGCTCTCACCCCGTTGCGTCGCAAGGCCAGTGCCTCGGCCACCCTCAGGCAGCCCAGCTCGTCCAGACGCTCTCGGACGAACTGCACCGGGTGATGGACCGACACCCCGGTGGCCCACAGGTCGGCCCGGGCCTCTTCCTCCATGGTCATGTGGGGAAGCTGGGGGGCCTCGATTCCCACCGCCACCGGGAGGCGGTCCGGCCCCAGCAGGGCCGCCGCTCCGGCCGCCCAGAGCCCCTCTCTCCTGGAGAGGCCCCCTC
>JBOGFC010000036.1:0-21851 GCA_050742155.1 Acidimicrobiia bacterium | reverse complement strand
GTCTGAAACTCACGCAAGAACGGGGGGTGTCAACACCCGAGTCGGTTCAGGATGGCCTCGACCGTCGCCCCCGGTGACCGGCGCCCGGTGTCGATGGTCAGGCCGGCCAGCCGCTGGTAGGTGACCTGCCGCCCGGCGGCCAGGGTCTCCAACTCCTCCGGGCCGATGGGTCGGCGCTGGCTGCCCAGCGATTGGCGTGAGGCAAGGATGTCCGGGTCGGCCGTCAGGTGGACGATGAGTGCCTCCGAGGCCTCCAGCGCCTCGACGGCGGCCGGGCTGTCGGCGACCGAGGCGGCCGCGCCGATCACGGCCGGGGTGCGGTCCTCCAGCGCCTCCACCAGGAGCCGCCCCTCCGCCCCATGCAGGGCGGCCAGGCCGGATCGGTCGGCCAGCTCCTCTCCCGTCATCCCGTAGCGGCTGCGGATCTGGTCGTCGGAGTCGATCAGCGTCCATCCGAGCGCCGCCGCCAGTCGCCGGCCGACCGTGGTCTTGCCGGATCCCGGCATGCCCACCAGGACGACCCTCCGGCTAGGACTGCCAACGCTCCTGGTGGACCACCTCCTCCAGCGGCCGCCGGCCACGCGCTACGCGGGTGCCGGGACGACCGCGGTCATCCTCCGGATAGCCGAAGGCGACGGCGAAGCGACAGCCGTGGCCGGGGGGCACCCCCAGCACCTGGCGGGCGCAGTCCTCATCGTGGAGGGTCACCGGGCAGGAAGCCACCCCGAGGGCGGCCGCCCCCAGCATGAGGTTCTGGGCCAGCCGCCCGATGTCGAACTCGTACCCTTTCGGGGTGCGGACCAGGGCCACCACCAGCGGGGCGGCCTGCAGGGGACCGCTGAAGCTCCCGCACCCGGCCAGTCGCTCTCGTTGCTCGGCTTCGCCGACCACCACCAAGGCCCAGGGCTGGCTGTTCTTGGCGCTCCCGGTCCAGCGGCCCGCCTGCAGGATCCGCTCGAGCACCTGCTCCGGGAGCGGATCGGGCCGGAAGCGGCGCACGGCCCGCAGGCCCCGCACCAGGAGGTAGGCGTCCTCGGAAGGCGTCACCGCTTGGCTGCCCGCTTCTGTTCGCGCAGCTGCTCGATGTCGTCGAAGCTGGCCACGTCGGCGATGGAGGGCCAGTCGGCCGCCTGCTGCTCCCAGCCGGGGGGCTGGATGCCGAGCCGCTTGCCGAGCACACCCACGAAGATGCGGGCCTTGGCCTCCCCGAAGCCGGGCAGCTCCCGGAGGCGGCGGTAGAGCTCGGCACCGTCGGGGGCGGTCGCCCAGAGGCGCGCGGGGTCTCCTGTGTAGTGCTCCACCAGGTGGATCGCCAGCTCCTGGGTGCGCTTGGCCATCGAGGCCGGGTAGCGGTGCAAGGCCGGCGGCCCCCGGAAGGCTTCTTCCAGGCGGGCGGGATCCTCGGCGGCCAGCCCGGCGGCGCTCGGCTCCCGCTCCAGCCGCCGGCTCAGCAGGTAGGGTCCGGCAAAGGCTCTCTCCATGGGGAACTGCTGGTCGAGCAGCATGCCGATCAGCAGGGCGAGGGGGTTCTCGGCCAGAAGGCGGTTGGCCTCCGCGGACTCGGTCCAGGGCAGGGATTCAGGTCCGGTCATGATCCCCCCACCGTAGCCACGTGTCCTCGGTGATGATCCCTCAGGCTCCCCGCTCGAGAGCCAGGAGCCGGGCGCTCAGCTCCTCGAGCTGCCGACGGTCCGGGATGGCTGCCAGCCAGCGGGCCGGGATGGCCTCCAGGCCGAAGCGCGCCCCGAGCACCGCCCCGGCCACGGCCCCGTTGGTGTCGGTGTCTCCACCGGCGGAGACCACCTCCACCATCCCTTCCTCGAAGGCCGGAGGCTCCTGGAGGCACCACAGCCCCACCTGCATGGCCTTGAGCGTGTAGCCCATGTCCGGGCCGTCGAGGTCGAGGTCGCCCGGGATCGATCCCCAGACCGCCTCCACCGCCCGCACGCATTCAGGCGGGGCGCCGTCTTGGGCTAGCGCCTCGGCCAGCTCTTCCAGCTCGACCGGTACGCCGGAGAGAGCGTGGGCGATGGCGGCCAGCGTGGCCACCGTCGACCAGACGCAGCGGGGGTCGTAGTGCGTGGCCAGGGCGCTGAGGCGGGCCGCTTCCACCAGCCGGGCGCCGTCCCCCCGCCAGCGCAGGGCCACCGGGGCGCAGCGCATGACCGCCCCGTTTCCGGCCGCCTGGCGGCCGGACCGCTCCCAGACGAGGCGGGAGGCTTCGGTGGCCCGCGTGCCCAATTGCAACTCCTCGATGACCAGCCGCGTGAGCATCCCCGCGCCCCGGCCGTTCTCCCGCCACCAGCGGACCAGCCGCTCCCCCCAGGCTTCGAGGGTGAAGGCGCCGGCCACCAGCAGCTCGGCCAGGGCGGCCGCCTGGGCGAGATCGTCGTCCCAGGGTGGGCGAGCGACAAAGGCTTCGATCTCCCGGACGCCCTCGGGATAGAGGTCACGGATCGCCTCGGCAGGCACCCCCTCCACGGGGAGGCCCAGGAGATTTCCCACCGCCAGGCCCAGCAGGGTCCCCTGGAACCGGCTCTCCAGCCCGCCGGGATCCGCGACGTATGCCCGGTCTACGAGTTCGGCCACCCCCACGGACCCGACTCTACCGAGAGATGTCAGCCGGGAGAGGCCGAGGGAGCCGATCCGGGGCCGGACCCCGGGCCGGGAGGCCAAGAAGCTCTCCCCTCGGTTAGGGTTGGCAAGAAGAAGGAAGTAGTCAGCGAGCCGAGGAGGTTTCCATGGCCGCATCACTGGCAGAGGCAGCCCGCAAGGAGGTGGGCGTCGAGCTGCAGTCCACCCTGGTGGAGCTGCTCGACCTGACGCTGCAGGGCAAGCAAGCCCACTGGAACGTGACCGGTCCCGGCTTCCGGCCCCTCCATCTCCAGCTGGACGAGATGGTGGACGAGTACCGGGCGTGGACCGACCAGGTCGCCGAGCGGATGGCCGCCATCGGGGTCGCACCGGACGGCCGGGCTCGAACGGTGGCGGAGGACTCGCCGCTCTCCGAGCTTTCCGCCGACGCCCTGGCCGATCGGCAGGTCCTCGAGCTGTTCTCGGAGCGGCTCGGCGCAGCCGCCGCCAGAATCCGACCGCGGCTCGAGCACTTGGGGGGGGTCGATCTGGTCTCTCAGGACCTGCTCATCGAGATCGCGGAGGGCCTCGAGAAGCAGCTGTGGATGGTCCGGGCCCAGTTGGCGTGATCTGTGGTCAGGAGGTGACGCCCACCGTCCAGTCGGCATAGAGCCGGGCGTACTCTCCGCCGGCCACCAGGAGCTCGTGGTGCGGTCCCCGCTCGACCAGGCGACCGGCCTGGAAGACCAGCACCTCCTCGGCCGCCTCGGCGGTGGAGAGCCGGTGGGCGATGGTGATGGAGGTGCGGCCCTCGGTGAGCCGCTCGATGGCCCGGCGGAGCTGCACCTCGAGGGCCGGGTCGACCGCCGAGGTGGCCTCATCGAGCACCAGCAGCCCCGGATCGGCGATCCAGGCCCGCACCAGCGCCACCAGCTGGCGTTCCCCGGCGGACAGGTTGGCCCCCCGTTCCCCCACCTCGGTGTGGATCCCGGCGGGGAGCCCGTCGAGCCATTCCTCCAACCCCAGCTCGGCGAAGGCCGCCCGCACCTCGGCCTCGGTGGCCTCGGGCCGGCCGTAACGGACGTTCTCGGCCACCGTGGTGTCGAAGAGAAACCCGTCCTGAGGGACGAAGGCCACCCGCTCCCGCAGGGAGGCGAAGCGCACCCGGTTCACCGGGACCCCGCCCACCTCGATTCGCCCCTCCAGCGGGTCGAGCAGGCGCACCGCCAGCTTGGCGAAGGTGGTCTTCCCGGAGCCGGTCTCGCCCACCACCGCCACGCGGCGCCCGGCCGGGACGAGCACCTCCACCGCCGCCAGAGCCTCCCCGCCGCTCGGGTAGCGGAAGCGGACCCGGTCGAACCGCACGTCCAGCCCCCGGCGGGGCAGGGGATGGCCGTCGGGGGGGTCGGGCAGCTCGATGGGGGTGTCGAGGGCGGCCAGGATGCGCCGCATCCCGGCGGCGGCCGCCTGGGCCACGTCGACGATCTCCACCAGGGTCTGGACCGGATCGACCAGCAGGTTGACCAGGAAGAGAAAGGCCAGCAGGGTCCCGGCCGAGATCCCGCCCAGCAGGACCCCGGCCACGATCACCGCCGCGGTGATGACCCCGGCGAAGACGTCGGCGGTGGAGAAGAGGGCGGCTCCCAGGCGGGCGGTGCGGAACTCGGCCCCCATCTGGTGGGCGAGGGCGGTCCGCACCCGTGCCAGCATGGTCCGCTCCGCCCCGTAGGCCCGCACCACGGGCAGCCCGGAGATGGTCTCGCCCACGGCGGCCAGGCTGTCGGCCGCCCGGGCCCGCACCTGGTCGTGGGCCCGGGCCAGGATGCGCTGGAACCAGGCCAGGAGTCCGGCGTAGACGGCCACCCCGGCCACCACCAGCAGGGCCAGCCGCCACTCGTAGACGACCATAGCGCCGATGGCCAGCACCACTTGGGAGGACCCGATCACCAGCCCCACCCCGCCCCAGTCGACGAAGTCCTGGATCTTGGCCACATCGGAGGTCACCCGGGCCACCATCGCCCCCCGCCGCTCCGCCTCCAGGTGGAGGATGCCCAGGGCATGCAGGTGCCGGAAGGTCTTCACCCGCAGGTCGGAGAGGCCCTGAGCAGCCGAAGCGGCCAGCCGGATGATGGCCACCCGTCCGGCCAGCACCGCCAGGACCATGGCGGCCAGGGCCGCCGCCCCGCGCCGCGCCACCCCGGCCACGTCCACCCCGCCCGCCCCCAGGATCTCGTGGTCCACGATCTGCTGGACCAGGATGGGCACGACGACCTGGAAGGCGGTGCCGGCCATGGCCAGGAGGAGCGTCAGGCCGAACCCCCGCCACAGGACGGGCGCCTCCCGGCCGGCCCGGCGCAGCACGCTGAGGGTGGAGCGGGAGGTCACGAGGCCTCCCTCCGGGCGGCGGCGTCCTCCTCGTAGGCGCGCAGCAACCGGACATAGCCGGGCACCTCGGCGAGCAGATCCTCGTGCCGGCCGTGTCCGGCCACCCGTCCGTGCTCGATGAACACGACCTCGTCGGCCAGGACGATCGAGGCCGGGCGGTGGGCCACCAAGACCACGGTGGAGGGAAGCCGGGCCGACTTGAGGCCTTTCAGGATCTCCCCCTCCACCGAGGGATCGACCGCCGAGGTGGCGTCGTCCAGCACCAGCAGCCGGGGACGGCGCACCAGCGCCCGAGCCAGGGCCAGCCGCTGGCGCTGGCCCCCCGACAGGGTGACGCCCCGCTCGCCGATCCGGGTGGCGTAGCCGTCGGGGAGGTCGGCGATGAAGTCCTCCGCCCCCGCCAGGCGGGCGGCCTCCTCCACCTCGGGGTGGGTGAAGTCCCGCCCCAGGGTGATGTTGCCCTTCACCGTGTCATCGAAGAGGAAGGCTTCCTGGGCTACGTAGGCCACCTCGCCGGGGAGGGCACCGGGGGCGAAGCGGCGCAGGTCCCGCCCGTCGAGGAGGATGCGCCCGGAGGCCGGGTCCCACAGACGCGCCAGCAGGCGGGCCAGGGTGGACTTGCCGGAGGCGGTGGGGCCCACCACCGCCACGGTGCGGCCGGCCGGCACGTCGAGCTGCACGCCGTCCAGCACCGGCAGCTCGGGGAGATAGGCGAAGCCGACCGCCTCGCCCTCCACCGCCGCCCCGGAGCCGTCCGCCTGGGCGGCCAGGTCCCCGTAGGCGATCCGTCGGTCGACGGCCAGCACGGCCGCCACCCGGTCCCACCCGGCCAGGCTCTCGGTGAGGTCCCAGAGCATGTAGGCGATCAGCCGCACCGGGATGGTCAGCAGCGAGAAGAGGTAGGCCACCGTGATCAGATCCCCGGGGGTGATCGCCCCGTCCCGGATTCGCACCGCCCCGAGGAGGACCATCCCGACGGTGGTGACCGCCGGCAGGCTCTCCACGATCGGCCGGAAGTTCCCGGCTACCCGGCCCAGGCGGACGAGCTCGTCGCGCAGGTTCTCCGAGACGTCCCGGAAGCGCTCGGTGACGAAATCCTCCCTGCCCAGCGCCTTGATGGTGAGCGCCCCGTCGAAGGCCTCGTGGCCCACCGCCGCCACCTTGCCCCGCCTCCTCTGCACCTCCTCGAAGACCCGGAAGATGCGCCAGATGGTGCCCAGATCGGTGGCCATGATGACGAGCAGCCCGGCGGCGGTGGCGGCCCCCAGCCAGGGGTCGAGCAGGGCGATCATCACCATGGTGCCCACCAGCAGGAGGGAGGCCCCGGTGGCGTAGGGGAGCGGGCCGAGCACGTGGGTGGCCTGAGCGGCATCGGTATCGGACACCGAGAGCAGATCGCCGGTGGCCTGTTCGGCGAACCAGCCCATCTCCAGCTCGAGCTGGTGCTCGATCAGCCGGGTGCGCAGGTCGGCCTCGGTGCGGGCCTGCAGCCAGCCGGCCCCGGTGCGCCGCAGGGTGATGCCGGCTGCCTTCCAGAGCGCCACCCCCAGCACCGCCGCCACCGCCGGCCAGAGGCGCCCCTGGATCGGCTCGCCCCGCTCCAAGACCGGCAGGATGAGCGAGTCGGTGATCCTGCCCACCACCACCGCCGAGGCGACGATGGCGGCGGCGAACAGGGCGGCGCCGGTGGCCCCCAGCCCGTAGGCGACCGGGTGGGCGCGCACGTAGCGGGCGATGAGGCGGAAGCCTCCGCCCACGATGGAGCGCAGCGAACGAGAAGCGGGATAGGTCATCGGGGACCCCGACTGTAGAACGGTCGCGGCCGGCCGGAGCCGCCTTGGCGTTCTTGTGACGTTTTTCCACCGCATGAGCGGGTAAGTGTCACAAGAACGAGAGGTTTGTCATCATGCCACGAGCTAGCGCCGACAGGCCTCCTCGAGGAGCGGGTAGGGGTTGATCGGCCCCCCGCTCTCCGGGATGATCTCGAAGTGGAGGTGGGGGCGGGAGCCGGCCGCGTTGCCGGTGTCCCCCACGTGTCCGATCACCTGCCCGGCCGCCACCCGTCCGGAGGCGGCGAAGCCCGAGAGGTGCGTGCCGATGTAGGTGGTGCCGTCGTCGGCTCGCAGGCGGAACTGCAGGCCGCCGATGGGCCCCTCGTGTTGCTCCAGGTGGCCGCCCACGCTGGCCAGGACCTCGCTGCCGTGCGGCGCGAACAGGTCGTTTCCCTCGTGGAACCGGCCCGCCGAGCGGGCAAATCCGAAGTCATTGAAGAAGCCGGCTCCGGGCACCGGGCAGACGAATCCGGTCGAGGGCACGCTCAGCGGGGTGTCCACCGCGATCAGGTCCGGGTCGGCGATCCCGTTGGCCGAGGCGATGGCCGCCGCGGTGGTCCCGAAGCGGCGGGCGATGCCCGAGAGGGTCTCCCCGGGGCGCACCACGTGGATCTGCTTGTGCTCGGCGGCCGGGGCGGGGAGGAGGGCCGCGGCGGCCAGTTGGAGCCGTGTGCCGGCATAGATGCGATTCAGGTCGGTGATGCCGTTCGCCCGAGCCAGCTCCTCGACGGTGGTCCCGCGGGCGCGGGCGATGGCGGCCAGCGTGTCGCCGCGCTGCACGATGTAGAAGTCCTCGGCACTTCCCGGGATGACCAGGGTCTGGCCGACGTAGATCCGGTCGGGGTCGGCGATGCCGTTGGCCGAGGCGATGGCCGGCACGCTGGTGCCGTTGCGGCGGGCGATGGCAGAGAGGGTGTCCCCCCGCTGGACGGTGTAGGGGGCGCTCCCCGCCGCCGCCGCCAGGGCCAGGGCGAGGAGGGCGATGGTGGTCCTCGATCTCCGCATGGCGAAACCTCCTCGGTTCCGCCCGCATGGCCCCCTTGAAGGACGGCCAGGCTACCGCAGCCGGCCGGGACCTGGCAACCTTCAGGGGCTCGCCGGCGTTAGAGGAGAGGACATGCGCAACTGGGTGATCGGGCTGGGACTGGTGGTGGCGGTGGTGGGCTTCCTCGCCTTTCGGCCCGACAAGCTGTTCCTCGACGATCCGGTTGACGAGGGGCTCTCGGAGGCCTTCGCCGAGGAGGAATCCCCTTCCGAGACCACGGGTGCCCCCGGAACCACGGTGGTCCCCGGGACCACGACCGCCGCCGAGCCCGAGGCGGTGCTACGGGGAAGCTGGCGGGGTATCGACCACACCGCCTCCGGAACGGTGGCCGTCTACCGGCAGAGCGACCGCTACGCCCTCCGCTTCGAGGACGACACCGACATCCAGAACGGGCCGGACCTCAAGGTCTGGTTCCTGGAGGGGAGCGACTACCAAGGCGGACAACCCACCACCTTCCTGAACCTCGGCCCGCTGAAGGGGAATGTGGGAGGCCAGAACTACGAGCTGGACGCCGACTTCGACCCCGCTCGGCATCGGGCCGTTCTGGTGTGGTGCGAGCGCTTCTCGGTGCCTTTCGCGGTAGCCCCCCTGACGGAGGGCTGATCCCGGTACGATCGGCGGTCATGCCGGTCGCCTACCGCTCCCACCCACCCCGGAGTGCCGAGCTGGTCATCGTGGGCGGGGGAGTGGTGGGAGCGGCCACCGCCTTCTACGCCGCCCGGGCCGGGCTGCGCCCTCTTCTGCTGGAGGGGCGCCCTGCCCTGGCCTCGCTCACCACGCCGGCCTCGACGGGGGCCTTCCGCCTGCAGTTCGACAACCGGGAGGAGCTGGAGCTGGTACGCGGCTCGGTGGAGCTCTTCACCAACTTCGCCGCGGAGACCGGCCAGTCCGAATACCCGTTGGGAGTTCGCCAGCCCGGCTACCTGTGGCTGACCACCAGCCGGAAAGGGGCGGAGCGGCAGCGGCGGCTGGTGGAACGTCAGCGCTCCTGGAGCCTGGAGGACGCGGAAGTCGTCGACGGCGACCGGGTGCGGGAACGCTTCCCATATGTGGCGGAGCAGGTCGTGCAGGCTCGCTTTCGCCAGGCCGACGGGTTCCTCGATCCCAAGGCGCTCACCCTGGGCCTGGCGACCGGCTCCGGCGCCGAGGTGGTGGTGAGCTGCCCGGTGATCGGCTTCCGCCTGGAGGGCGAGCGGATCGTCGGTGTGGAGACCCCCAGCGGCGAGGTGGCCACCGACACGGTGGTGATCGCCGCCGGACCGCTCTCCGGTGTGGTGGCCGCCCGGGCCGGTGTGGAGCTGCCGATCAGCACGGTCGTGCGCCACAAGCTGGTCATGCCGGAGGTGCCCGAGGTGCCGGCCGAGGCCCCGATGACCATCGACGAGGACACCGGAGCGCACTGGCGCCCGGCCCTGCGGGGTGCCTACCTGCTGTTCACCGACCCGGCCACCCCACCCTCCCCACCCACCGAGGAGGTCCCGATCGACCAGGGTTTCGCCTTCCGGCTGCTCGACCCGGACAGCCCGGTCTCGGTGGCCCGGGTGAGCCCGTTCTGGAAGGAGGTGTGGCGCCGGGGGGACGCTCACTGGTTCCTGCAGGCCGGCCAATACACGATGACCGCCGACCACCGCCCGCTCATCGGGCCGACGGGGGTGGCGGGGCTCTGGGTCAACACCGGGTACAGCGGTCACGGGATCATGGGCGGGCCGTCCGGGAGCCGGTATCTGGTCGAGGTGATGGCCGGCAAGGTCGCCCCCGAGGAGAACCCCTTCCGGCCGGACCGGGTGTTCGAGGAGCGCGAGCACGACGTCCTCTGAGCAGTGGTCGATGCACCTGTGGTGGGTCATGCCGCCGGACGTCCCCCTGGCCGAGGTGTCGGCGGTCTGCGAGGTGCTGGTCCCTCCCGGCCTGGCTCGTCTCTACTTCTGGGCCCTGCAGGCCTCCTTCTTCGACGGGGAGCGTCCCTGCGGGGCCGCCCACCTGGGCCTGCAGTGGAACCCCCGCTTCCCGGGCTCGTGCGCCGCCAACTGGGGCGGCTACCGGCCTTCCGGAGAGGGCGGCGGGTTGCTGACGGGGACCGAGTCCGAGCTCCCCAGCACGCCCGGCGACCCCAACACCCGCGACTATCACTGGCGGCCCAACGAGCCATATCGCTTTCGCATCCACCGCTCGCCGCAAGGCTGGCGAGGAGAGATCACCGAGCTGGCCAGCGGGTCGGTGACGGTGGTGCGGGACCTGCTGGCCGGGGGTGACCGGCTGGCCCAGCCGGTGGTCTCGTCGGAGGTGTTCGCTCCCTGCCAGGCACCCTCGGTGCGGGTGCGGTGGAGCGAGCTCCAGGCCGTGACGCCCTCCGGCGACCAGGTCGTCCCGCAGGCGGTGCGGGTCAACTACCAGGAGCCCTGCCACAACACCACTGTCGAGGTAGACGCGGTGGGGATCTGCCAGTTGACCAACGCCGGGCGGGTGGTCCCGCAAGGAGCGATCATAAGCGTATGAGCACGATGGGACCTGATTCGGTCGAGCTCGGCCAGCCCGTTTTTGGTCCGGAGCTCGGGCTGGTGAGTCGAGCATTCACGCTGTATACTTCGCTGTATATCCAGTAGCACTCGTACCCAGGTCTATCTAACTCATGAGCAGCGCAAGCGGCTCGACGCGCTTGCCGAAGCCGAGGGCGTCACCATGGCCGAGATCGTCAGGCGCGCCTTGGACGCCTACCTCGATGAGGAGGCCCCCGATCCGGAGCTCGTGCTAGCCGCCACGTTTGGTGCTGCACCAGACGCAGCGGTACCCAGTCGTGACGAATGGGATCATGGCTGACATCCTGGTCGATACCGACCTGTTCGTGGACCACCTGCGAGGTGCCCGGGAGCTCCCGCCCAAGGGCAATCGACTTCACTACTCGGTTATCACACGAGCGGAGCTCTTCACCGGGAGCACCCCTACCGGGCTGGTTCGGACCCTGCTGAGTCCGTTCCGCGAGATTCCCGTGGACCGGGCGGTCGCCGAGCGGGCCGGGCGGGTTCGTCGTGAGAGCGGGATACGTATGCCGGATGCCTTGATCGCTGCCACGGCGATCGAGCACGCGCTCGCCCTGGCGACTCGGAATCGAAGAGACTTCGAACAGGTTCGGGGTCTCCGTATTCGGGACCTGTCCTGATCACACGCCGAGTGAAGTGATCGACCCGGACCTGCCCGGCTGGGGCATCAGACCCTACTCATCGGCTCCTGCCCGAGCAGGTACCGGGCACCGGTTCCCTCCGTGCGCGCCCGATCGCCGGGGTTGAAGATGGCGCAGGTACGCAATGATAGGCAGCCGCAGCCGATGCAGCCGGTGAGGTTGTCGCGTAGCGCTTCCAGCTCGGCGACGCGTCCATCAAGCACCCGGCGCCAGGAACGGGAGAGCCGAGCCCAGTCCGCCTTGGTCGGTGCCCGTGCCTCTGGGAGCGTGGCCAGGGCTGCGCCGATGTCCTCGAGGGAGAGCCCTAGGGCGCGGCCGGCGCGGATCACCGCCACCCGTCGCAGCGTGTGCCGAGGGAACCGGCGCTGGTTGCCGGCGGTTCGCTGGGCGGCGATGAACCCCTGATCCTCGTAGAAGCGCAGGGCCGAGGGGGCCACGCCGCTGCGGGCTGACAGCTCACCGATGGTGAGCCACTGGGCAAGGGGAGACACAGCAACAGATTACCGCTTGACTTCAAGTTCACTTGAGGTTGTAGGTTGGGAGCGGCGAGTCAGCTGCCTGCGATGGGCAGGGACCGGCCTCGGCGGAGGATCACCGGACGCCGGGCGAGAGAAGGCGTAACCTATGGAGCCGGGCAGCCCCAGAGAGAATGACCGAAAGGGCGAGGCTCTCCCGCGGGTCCGAGCGGGGTCATTGGTCGACCTCCGTGCCCAGGGCCAGCTCATAACCAAGGTGGGGATCACCCCGGTAGTGGTCTTCTGGCACGAGGGCCGGGCTTGGGCCATCGATGACCGCTGCCCCCACATGGGGTTCCCTCTTCACCGAGGGACGTTGAAAGACGGTCTGGTCACGTGTCATTGGCACCACGCGCGGTTTGATCTCGCCTCGGGCTCGACCCTTGACCCCTTCGCCGATGATGCTCGGGCTTACGACGTGGAGGTCTCAGGCCGAGACGTCTTCGTGATCCCACGGCCTGAGCCGGAGCCCGAACAGCGCCTCGTCGGTCGGCTGCGAGAGGGGCTGGAGGACGGCTTCACCCTGGTCATAGCCAAATCGGTCTTGGGCCTCCTCGCGGCCGGGGTCCCGCCAGCCGCAGTGGTCCGGGTGGGAACCGAGTTCGGAACCGCCTACCGGGATCCTGGGTGGGGCTCGGGCCTGACCGTGCTTGTGGCCATGGCCAACCTGCTTCCGCACCTAAGAGCCGAAGACCGGGGGCTGGCCCTGGTCCACGGGCTCTCCTTCGTCTCTCGCGACACGCGGGGCCACCCGCCCCGCTTTCCTCTCACCCCGCTGGGCTCGAAGGAGGTTCCGCTGGAGCGGCTGGCCGAGTGGTATCGGGATTTCATCGAAACTCGCTCGGAGGAAGCCGCCGAGCGGGCCCTGGTCACCGCCCTGGCGCAGGGTGAGTCCCTCCCGGCGGTGGAGCGGATGATGTTTGCTGCGGTCACTGACCATGTGTTCATCGACGAGGGGCATACCCTGGACTTCACGAACAAGGCCTTTGAGCTCCTCGAGCACTTGGGGCCCGCAGTCGCCCCTGCCGTCCTTCCCGCCCTGGTTCGTCAGACCGCCGGGGCTCGGCGCGACGAGGAGCTGGCTGCCTGGCGGCATCCTCATGATCTGGTGAGCCTGATCCGCCGGCTCGACGGCCGGCTGCCTTCACTTCTGGAGAAGGGATCAGAGCGCCGCGGTGAGTTCGAGGCAGTGGGGGAGCTCGGCTGGCGGATGCTGGGCGAGGATCCCGAAGACATGGTGGACGGGATCTGCCAGGCGCTGGAGGACGGCGCCACCCCCGAGCAGCTGGGGAGGGCGGTCGCTTATGCCGCCGCCCTCCGCATCGTCCGGTTCCACACGCAGAACGACTTCGGAGATTGGGATACCGTCCACCACGCTTTCACGTCCGCCAACGCCTTACACTCGGCGCTGAGCCGCCATCCCACTCCTGATCTGCTCCGGGGTGTCATCCACGCTGCTCTCCGGGTCTTCCTCGACCGCTTCCTGAACGTGCCGGCTGCCCGTCTGCCGGAAGTGGAGGAGGGCGACCTGGCTGATCTGGCAGCCTGCTGGGATGCCCAGGGAGGCGTCAACGAGGCGGGGGCGCTCACCTATGGCTACCTGCGTCGAGGTGGGGATCCCGCCCAGGTGGTAGCTGCTCTCGCCGGAGCCCTGCTCCACGAGGATGCTGGTTTCCACTGGTACCAGATCGTGGAGGCCGGCGTGCGTCAGCATCTTGCCTGGCCGGCTGGCTCAGAGGAAGGCGCCCTGATCCTGGCAGGGGTAGCCCGTTTCCTGGCCGCCCACACCCCCACTCGGCGGGAGCTCCCACAGGTGGTCGGGATCGCGGCCCGGCTGCGTCGAGGCGAGGCCCTCTACGAAGAACTGGGGGGAACCGTCTGAGGCGTTCCTGGTTGCATCCAACCTCCACGATCGTCCGCGCGTCCAAAGCGAGAGATGCCGTTGGTGCAACCTGGGTCGTAAACCGGAACCAGACTTGGCTGGGAAAGTGCTGTCCTCAACCGCTCGTCCCATGATGTTGACACCGGGCGGCCGTCCCCCATAGGGTTCGCCTGAAACCGGATTTCACTTAGGGAAACGATGGATCTCAAGGAGCTGATCGAGGGCTACAGAGAGCTGCCGGCCGCCTCGGTGGCCGACGCGGTCGACGCGGTGGTCGGGCGGGCCGGCTTCATGTCGGGAGCGATCCGTCAGGCGGTTCCCGGCAAGCTGGTCGGCCCGGCGGCCACGGTCCTGGAGGGGCCGGGCGATCGGGCGGGGCCTCCCATCCACGCCCTGATGACCATCGACGAATCGGACCCGGGTACCGTGGTGGTGATCGGGCTGGAGAACCAGGAGGGGAGCCCGGACGTGGCGGTGTGGGGGGGGCTGATGACCACCGCCGCCGTCACCCGGGGACTGGGCGGGGCGGTGCTGGACGCCGGGCTGCGGGACCTCGAAGAGACCAGGCAGGCCGGGTTCCCGGTCTTTTGCCGTTCGGTCGTCCCGGCCAGCACCGTCGGTCGCTACGTGACCGTGGATCGGGGCGTCCCGGTGGTCTGCGGGAGCGCTCTGGTGCGGCCGGGTGACATCGTCGTGGGCGATGCCGATGGGGTGGTGGTGGTGCCCAGGGACGCCGCCGAGGAAGTGCTGGCCTCCGCCCGGCAGGTGGAAGCCGCCGAGCAGGCCATGGAGGAGGCGATTCGCCGCACGGGCTCGATCATCACCGCCCTGGAGGAGTTCGGACGGATCTAGGAGGACAGAGGGGGATGCCCGAAATCGTGGCGCTCGGCGAGCCGCTCCTCGAGTTCGCCGCAGAGGAGCCCGGCCACCTGCGCTCGGTGGGCACCTTCCGGCGGGGGTGGGGAGGGGACACGTCCAATTTCGCGGTGGCGGCCGCCCGCCTGGGAGCCTCGAGCGGCTACCTGACCCGCCTGGGTCACGACGAGTTCGGCCGCTGCTTCCTCGAGCTGTGGGAGCGGGAGGGGGTGGACGCCTCAGCGGTGGTCCTCGACCCGGAGGCCCCGACCGGCATCTACTTCATCTCGCGAGACCGTCGGGGAGCCCACGAGTTCACCTACTACCGCGAGGGCTCAGCGGCCAGCCGCATGAGTCCGGCCGACCTGGATCCCGGCTACCTGGGCTCGGCCAGGGTGTTCCACACCTCCGGCATCTCCCAGGCCATCTCGGACTCCGCCCGGGCCACCGTCGAGGCGGCCATCGAGCTGGCCCGGGAGCGGGAGGTGTTGGTCGCCTACGACGCCAACGTGCGGACCAAGCTCCAGCCCCCCGACCGGCTCCGCCAGACATTCACCTGGGCGGCTAACCGGGCCGACGTGGTCTTCGTCAGCGAAGAGGACCTGCGCAGCCTGTACCCGGGGCGGGCGACGGAGGAGGTGCTGGAGGAGCTGGGGGACGTGCTGATGGTGGTGGTCAAGCTGGGGGCGCAAGGCTGCCTGGTGGCGCCGCGGGGGCAGCAGCTTCTCCCCGTCCCGCCCTTCCCCATCGAGCTGGTGGATGCCTCCGGGGCGGGGGACGCCTTCGCCGCCGCCTTCCTGGTGGCCTGGCACCTCGAAGGACGGGACCCAGCGGCGGCGGCCAGGTGGGCCAATGCCGTGGGGGCCCTCACCGCCTCGGGGCTGGGCGCCGTGGAGCCCCTACCGCGGCGGGAAGAGGTCGATCGCTTCCTGGAGGAGCGGGAGCGGTTGCCGCGCACGTCGGAGGTGCGTAGACTCGGAGCTAGATAAAACAGGTTTTTGATAAATGAAACGACCAGCAAGGGAGGAAACCGTGAGCGAGTACCCCCGCCGTGTCGTCTGGTGGGCGCCGGCGCTGATCCTTACCCTGGTCGCCGTGGCCTGCGGCCCCGGAGCGCAGCCCGAGGAGCCTGGGACCACCGAGCCAGTGGTGACCGAGACCACCGCGCCGGCGACCGACACCACCCAAGCCGAGGAGGGGACGACGACCACGGCCACGGGCGAAGCGGTCACCGTGCGGGCCGGCTGGGTGTCGGCTATCGACCAGCTCGGCTTGCCTGCCGCCGTCGAGCAGGGCTTCTTCGAGGAGCACGGCCTGACCGTGGAGCTGGCCGAGCCGTTCCCCACCGGGGTGGACATGTTGAACGCCCTCCAAGCGGGGGAGATCGATGTCGCTCAGGTGGGTGTGCCAGCCATCGGGGCGATCCTGCAGGGCATGGACCTGGTGCAGGTGGGCAACTACACCGGCAGCTCCGTTCAGCTCGGGATCGACGAGACCATGGCCATGGTGGCCCGCGAGGGATCCGACATATCCGGGGACGACCTGAGCACGCTGGAGGGGAAGACCATCGGGGTCTCCATCGGGTCCATCAACCACCTGTACCTGCTGGGGGTGTTGGAGGAGGCCGGGATCAGCCCGGATACCGTGAACATCGTCAACACGCCGCCGCCGGAGATGCCGGTGGCGCTGGAGACCGGTGGCCTCGACGGGGCGGTCTTCTGGGACCCGTGGCCGATCGTGGCCGCCCACCAAGTGGAGGGAGCCTATGAGGTCATGCGGGGCGGTGGCTTCATCGCCTTCATCGGCTACATCAACGGTTTGCGCGACTGGGTCACCGGCAACGAGGAGGTCGTGCAGCGCTTCCTGGCAGCCCGTGCCCAGGCCGACAGGTGGATCCGGGACAACCCCGACCAGGGGGCCGAGCTGTCCACCCGGTGGATCCCCGGCACCGACCTGGAAGTGGCGCAGGAGGCCATGCAGTACAACATTCAACAGCTCGACCCACGCATCTCGGCCTGCAACTACCTGGCTCTGCACACCAGCCAACAGCTCCTGCTCGAGGTGGGGACCATCGATGGGACCTTCCCGGTCGACGAGCACATCCAGCCCCAGTACATCCAGGTGGTGATGGAGGACTTTCCCGAGTTCTTCGAGGACCTGCCTCCCATTCCGGAAGGCGCCCAAGTTGGGACGGATTACACGTTCGACCCGGATCAGGCCTCGGGGGTCTGCGGTTAGCCTGGGCTAGGGAGGAAGGGGGCTCGCCCCCACCTCCCTGCCCGATCCGGGAGGTGGGCGAATAGCAACGCGGACGGCCCCCGCTCCAGCCCCCTATTGGGCGCGCCGGCTGACGGACCTGGCCTGGTTCATCGCTCCCTTCGTGATCCTGCTGGCGGTGTGGGAGGCGGCGGTGGTGGCGACCGGCGTCCCTCTACGGGTCTTCCCGAGCGTGGAGGAGGTGTGGGGGGCCGCCATCGAGCTGGCCTCCGACGGCACCCTCTGGGACCACACCTGGTCCAGCATCAGGCGGGTGCTGGTGGGAGCCGGGCTGGCCGCCCTCCTGGCCATACCCTTCGGGCTGGCGATGGGCATGAACCGCTTCATAGCCGGCTACTTCACCCCGCTCCTTCGTTTCTCGGTGGCCCTGGCCGGCATCGCCTGGATCCCTCTCGCCACGCTGTGGTTCGGCTACGGGGAAGGAGCGGTCACCTTCATCATCTTCAACGCGGTGTTCTTCTCTCTCACCTACAACACCATGCTGGGTGTGTCCCGAGTCTCCCGCGAAGTGCAGCGGGCCGCCCGCAGCCTCGGCGCCGGCGGGCCCCGGATGGTTTGGGAGGTGCTGCTGCCGGGGGCCATGCCGAGCATCGTCACCGGGCTGCGGGTGGGCCTCGGCTACGGGTGGCGAGGCCTGATCGCCGCCGAGATCATCGCCACCAACCTGGGACTGGGCTACCTGTTGTTTCTGGCCCGCAAGTTCTACTCGACCGACCAAGTGGTGCTCTCGATGGTGGTCATCGGGGTGCTCTGGCTGCTGATGGACCGGCTGCTGCTGGCTCCCCTGGAGCGAAGGACCATCGAGCGCTGGGGCATGAAGCGGGTGGCGCACTAATGGCCCAGGCGGCTCTGGAAACCCGGGAGCCCTGGTGGGTGCGGGCCGGGCGGGCCGCCTGGTCGCTTCCATTGGTCCGCACCGTGGGGCCATTCGTTCCTGTGGTGCTGGCGTGGTGGCTGGTGGCCCGGCTCGACCTCTTCCCCAGTGCCTTCTTCGTGGGCCCGATCAGGGTGGTCCAGGCATTCGGTGAGCTCATCTACAAGGGGATCCTGACCGCCTACCTGGCCGACTCGCTGCTGCGGCTGGGGACAGGGGCTTTCTTCGGCCTGGGGGTGGGCCTGCCCCTCGGGTTCCTGGTGGGGCTCAACCCCCTGGCCCGCCGTCTGGCCTGGCCGCTGCTGCTCTTCTTCCAGGCGGTGGCGGACATCGCCTGGCTGCCCATCCTCATCATCTGGTTCGGCTTCAGCCTCACCACCGTCACGCTGGTCATCGTCTACACGGTGGTCTTTCCCCTGATGGTCAGCATCGTGGCCGGCATCGACGCCATCCCGGAGGACATGACCCGGGCGGCCCGCAGCCTGGGGGCGTCGTCCCGGCGGGCGATCTGGGAGGTGGTGGTCCCGGGCTCGCTCCCGGCGGTGGTCACCGGCATCCGCACCGGCCTCGGGTACGGCTGGCGAGCGCTGATCGCCGCCGAGATCATCGTCGGCACCAGCGGGGTGGGGTTCATGATGTTCGACGCCCGCCGGGCCGGGCAGGTCACCGAGGTGTTCGTGGGGATGATCGTGCTGGGGATGCTCTGGTACCTGACCGACGCCTTGATCCTGGCCCCCCTGGAGAGGGAGACGGTGGAGCGGTGGGGGATGGTGCGCCGCCCGACCGTGGAGGCCCGATGACCCTGCTGCGGATCGAAGACCTGGACAAGCGCTACCTCGACCCCTACACCGGGGAGGAGGTGCGGGCGCTGGAGGGGATCTCGTTCACGGTGGAGGAGGGTGAGCTGGTCTCCATCCTGGGGCCCAGCGGCTGCGGCAAGACCACCATCCTCAACATCGTGGCCGGCTTCATCCCCCCCACCGCCGGGCGGGTGCTGCTCGACGGGCACCCGGTGCACCGGCCGGGGCCCGATCGGGGGGTGGTCTTCCAGAGCTTCGCCCTCTTCCCCTGGAAGACCGTGCAGGAGAACGTCACCTTCGGGCCCAAGATGCGGAGCGTTCCGAGGGAGCAGCGGGAGGCGATCGCTCGGGAGTACATCGATCTGGTGGGCCTGGCTGGATTCGAGCGACGCTTCCCCCACGAGCTGTCGGGTGGCATGCAGCAGAGGGTGGGGGTGGCCCGGGTGCTGGCCAACGAGCCCCGGGTGATGCTGATGGACGAGCCCTTCGCCAGCGTCGACGCCCAGACCCGCATGACCCTCCAAGAGGAGCTCACCCGCATCTGGGAGGAGCGTCATCCCACCATCCTGTTCGTCACCCACGACGTAGAGGAGGCGGTGTTCCTCTCCGACCGCATCATCGTCCTCACCCGGCGCCCGGGCCGGGTCCGGGAGATCGTGGAGGTGGAGATCCCCCGCCTTCGGCGGTGGAGCGAGCTGATCGAAGGGGATATCTTCCGCAAGACCACCCAGCGGGTCATCGAGCTGATTCGAGCCCCTGGGGAGGACCCGGCCGAGTGAGGCCCCTCCTCGCCCGGCTGCTCGGCACCACCGGGGGGCGGACGGTTCTTTTCGTCCTGATCCTCTATATGGCCTTCCAGGCGACAATCTACGCCCTGGCCCCCTCCAAGGTCGACGAGGCCGTCCACCAGGCGGTCGACGCCGAGGGGCGGGTGGACGTGCTGGTGGAGCTCAACTTCCCTCCCGAGCGGTTCCACATCCTGGTGATGCAGGACTACGGGCGGGTCACCGGCACCGAGGGGGAGGCGGTCGAGGTCCGGGGGATCAGCCTGGCGGGGGTGCAAGAGCTGGCTCGCAAGTTCTGGGTGCGGCGGATCAGGCCCCTGGAGGGTTGATCAGTCCGTGTAGCCCAAGCGGAGCGAGGCCTTACGGGCCTGCTCCTTCACCACCGGCACCAGCTCGCGCACCCGGGCGGGGGTCATGCTCACCGTCCATCCCGAGACGCTCATCGCCGCCACCACCTCTCCGGTGTGATCGCGAATGGGGGCAGCGACACAGCGGATCCCCTCCTCGTTCTCCACGTCGTCGATGGCGTACCCGGCCCGGCGCACCCGGCGTAGCTCCTGGGCGAGGCGGCCTGGGTCGGTGATGGTGCGGCTGGTGCGGCGGGGAAGCCCGGTGACGGCCGCGTAGCCGGCCCACTCCGCCTCCGCCCGGGAGGAGAGGAGCACCTTTCCCAGGGCGGTTGAGTGGCAGGTGCCCCGCGAGCCGATCCGGGAGGCCATCTGCACCGCCTGAGCTCCCTCCACCTTGTCCACGTAGACGATCTCGTGGTCCTCCAGGATTGCCAGGTGGGAGGTCTCCCCGCTGAGGCGAGCCATCTCTTGCAGCGCCGGCCCCACCTCCTTGCGCACCTCGATCCGCCGCAGCACCTGGGCGCCCAGCTCCATCACCTTGGTCGTCAACCCGTAGGCGCGGGTGGCCGGGTCCTGGTGGGCGTAGCCCGTTTCGACCAGCGTCTTCACGAAGCGGTGGGCGGTGCTCTTGTTGAGGTGGAGCTGGCCGGCGATGGAGGTGAGGCTGGAGGGCCCGGCGACAGCCAGGTACTCGAGGAGCCGTAGGGTGCGGAGCGCCGACTGGCTCATGCCCTGCGGAGAGTGCCCATTGATTTCAGTATGAGCAACTATAGAAATCGTGCCGGGACTCCGCCGTCCAGCCGCTCCATCTGCTCCCTGCGGGTTATCCCACGTGCTGGTTCGGATCTGACGAGAAGCACGATTTGGCTGGATCGTTGAGGCGCCCTGGGTCTGGGCTGAGGACTTAGCCGCCCGGCGGCGCGACAATCCCGTCCATGGCCGGCCGGCGCACCAACCTGGCCCTTTTCGGTCTCCTGGCGGCTGCCTTCCTGAGCGGGGCGCTGGCCTTCGCCATCGGAACCGCCTGGTGGAACCGCTGGATGGTGTTGGCACATGGGATCGCCGGCCTGGCCATCGTGGGGCTGGCTCCCTGGAAGTCGCTGATCGCCCGCCGGGGCCTTCGCCGGGACCGATCCGGCCGAACGATCTCTCTGGCCTTCTCGGTGCTGGTCACGCTGGCGCTGGTGGCTGGCTTCCTCCACTCCACCGGCCTGGCCGTGATGCTGGGACCGGTGTCGGCCATGCAGGTGCACGTCGGGGCGGCGCTGCTCGCCCTGCCGCTAGCCGTGTGGCACGTGGTGGCCCGCCGGGTTCGCCCCCGGCGAGCCGATCTTTCACGGCGGAACCTGGTGCGCAGCGGGCTCCTGATCGCGGGTACCGGCCTGGCATACGGGGCGGTGGAGGGAGTGGTGCGGCTGGCCTCGCTTGCCGGGGGGACACGGCGCTTCACGGGCTCCCACGAGCGGGGATCGTTCCAGCCATCGGCCATGCCGGTCACCCAGTGGCTGGACGACCCGGTGCTGCGGCTGGACGCCGGCACCTGGCGCCTGGAGGTCCGAGACGGCTCAGGCAGCCGGCTCCTGGATCACGCCACGTTGGCCGCCTACGACGACCGGGTGCAGGCCGTGCTCGATTGCACCGGCGGCTGGTACGCCGAGCAGGAATGGGAGGGGGTGTGGCTCGACCGCCTGGTGGTCCCGGCGGAGGGCCGCCGGAGCCTGCTGGTCCGGTCGGCCACCGGCTACACCCGCCGCTTCCCGCTGGCCGACCTCCCCCACCTGCTGCTGGCCACGCGGGTGGGGGGCGAGCCGCTCACCGCTGGGCATGGCTCGCCGGCCCGGCTGGTGGCACCCGGCCGGCGGGGCTTCTGGTGGGTGAAGTGGGTGGTGGGGCTGGAGGTGGACGGTGTTCCCTGGTGGTGGCAGCCGCCCTTCCCGGTCACCTGACTGAACCTAGCCACCTCCTCGGTCGTCTCACCGGGCGTGATGGTGGGATCGACCGTCAGATGGGCGCCGTGCCTCGTCCTTGCCTCCTGCCTGGCAGCCACCCCGGTGGCGCCCGCCGAGGAGGCCAGCCCGACTGCCGTGCCTCAGACCACCGGGCCGAGCCCGGTGCTGGCCCCCGAGCCTCCTCCATTCTTCACTAGTAGGGCGGGGCTGGTGCTGCACAAGGTGGATCCGGGCACCCTTGACGACGTCCGGGGCTTTACTCCGCTCAGTCTTGGCGAGCACGCCAGCTACCAGCTGGGCCCGGACGACCGTACCCTGGCGGCTTTCGTCTATCCGGAAGAGCCTGGGAAGCAGCCCGGCCGACTGTACCTCATCGACCTGTACACCTGGTCGGTGGCGGACACGGGGAGGTCGGTGAACGCACCGGCCGGCTGGCTCACCTTCAGTCCGGATGGGGAGGACCTCTACTGGACCGAGGGAGAATGGGAGACCGACCAGACGCTCTTTCGGTACGGCATCGGCGGCGCGGCGCCGGAGCCGGTTGCCGAGG
>JBOGFC010000035.1:0-2679 GCA_050742155.1 Acidimicrobiia bacterium | reverse complement strand
CAGGATCAAGGCTGTGGTGAGAAAGAGTGGCGACGAGATGAGTCCAGCTATCGCCGCGTAGCTCGTGCGACGAACGCTGTGGCTCATTCGGTGGACGCTACCCCCCTACAGGCTTCCGAGAAGCCTGGAAAACAGGCACGA
Source organism: Acidimicrobiia bacterium (assembly GCA_050742155.1). Lineage (GTDB taxonomy): Bacteria > Actinomycetota > Acidimicrobiia > Spongiisociales > JALYHC01 > JBOGFC01. Next base: position 2,538 of record JBOGFC010000035.1, on the reverse strand, counting down.
GCGGACGATCCCTCTCTGCACCCGCCTTGAGGTGCCGCATGCGCTCCCTCAAGAAGTGAGCGTTACCGCTCACAGTGACAGATCGGTGCGCTGGATTTACACGGGCATACTGAGCTGGCTACCGAGCGCTCCCGGTGGCCGGCCGACGCACCGCTCAACCTCCGACGTCGCGACTAACCGATGCGTCGCGATCCACCATCCCAATCGAGACTTCATCTCTCCCCATCGAGTCATCCCGCCAGGAAGCTGCTGCTCGAAAGCCGATCCGGTGGGATCAGTCGACATCTGGAAAGGTCTCATGAGCCGCCTACCCCGCGGTGAGTTCCTCCTCGTGAACGAGGGAGGTCACCTGCCATGGTGGGACGATCCGAGCCGAGTGGGCGGCGTCGGTCTGAGCACCGGCCGGACCGCTTCCTATCCGAGAGGGCCAGCCTGGCCCTCGGTGGGCTCCGCTCAACAGAACCAGGGCTCGGTGAGACGGGGACGACCGGCCGTCGCCCCGGCCGGGAGCTGAGGCTCCCCCCGGCCCGCGGCCTCCGCGATCGCCTCCCACATCCGCTCCAGGGTGACGGGGCGGTCCTCCTCCCGCTCCGCCCCCTCGGCGGCCACAGTCGCCAGGCGCTCCTGGAGCCGGTCGGCCTTCGGGTCGGCGGACTGCCACCGGTAGCTGAGGAGCTCGGGGTCGTAGTCCCCCAGGTAAGGGACGATCTCGGGGACGTCGAGGAAGCGGGACCCCTCGGGGATCAGCAGGCGGATGGAGAGCTGCACCGGATCGACGTTGTCGAAGAGGTCGTGGGCGGCGACGAAGTCGAGGATGTCGGCCAGGTCCTCCACCTCGGTCCAGGGGGTGAAGGGGAGCCAGGAGGGACGGATCTCGATCCCGTGCTCCCGGAGCAGGTGGACCGCCCGAGCCGCCTCGGCGGTGGTGTGGCCCTTGTCCATGAGAGCGAGGATCCGGTCGTTGGTGGTCTCGAAGGCCGACACCACGAACACGCACCCCGCCTCGGCCAGCTCCGGCCACACCTCGTTGTGGCGGAGGATGTGCTCCACCTTGGTGGTGCAGTCGAAGGTCAGCTCGGGAAAGCGCTCGTGCATCTCCCCCGCCAGCCTGAGGGAGTGGTGGGGGCCGTTCAGGAAGTCCGGATCCCCGAAGGTGATGTGGCGGGCCCCCATCTCGACGAGCTGGGCCACGTCGGCCAGGACCACCTCCCGGTCGATCACCCGGATCCGTCCGTCGTAGACGGGCGGGATCGGGCAATGACGGCACCGGTGGCGGCATCCGTGGGAGGCCTCCACGTAGCCGACCAGACGGCGCTCCTCCCCCACCTGGAGACGGGCATAGCGCTCCAGGGGAGGCAGGAGGTCCCGAGCGGGGACGCCGAAGTCGGTCCGACCCAGCTCGACCACCACCGGCTCGCCTCCCTCCGTCTGGGAGCCGGGCCCACCGCTGTCCAGCTCCTCCACCCAGCGGACCAGGGCCGGCTCGTACTCCCCCCCGATCATCCGATCGGCCAGGCTCCCCACCGTCAGGTCCCGGGACACCGGGGCGTAGAGGCCGTAGAAGCAGACCGGCAGGCCGGGGCGGCGCTCCCGGACCCGCCGGGCCACCCGCATCGCCAGGCGCATGGCGGTGTGCATCGGCACCGAGAAGGCCACCGCCTCCACCGTCTCCAGCACGCCCGGATCGAAGGGCTCCACCGACAGGTCCAGGCACCGGACCCGATGCCCGGCCCGCCGCAGGGCGGCCGCCGGGGAGGCCAGGTGGAGGGGCTGGTGGCCCAGCTCGTAGTTGGAGACGAGGAGAACCCGCATCGGCGCTCAGGGTAGGAGGCGGCCGCTCCTGGCTCGATTCGGAGCCCCGTCGACGCGCTCAGCGCCAGTCGACGGTGGCCACCTCCACCGGCTCGCTGATCCCCTTGAGCGTCACGCTTCGGCGGGCCGAGACCGGGAACCGCAGGACACCGGCCTCATCCAGCGTGGACCCGGAGGCCACGATCTCCTTCCGGTCTCCCAGAGCTCCCCCCCGGGCGGCGGCATGCACGCCCTGGCCCCGGTAGTCGGTCCCGTGTCGCTACGGCGCACCGAGACCACCCCCTTCTCGGCGGGGGGATCATCCCGATGGGCCCGCGCTGCGACGGTGTTTCCACCAGCCGTCCGCTCACGGGTAGCCATCTCTGCTCCGAGTCCTCTCGACACCGACCAGGCGTTGAGGCCGAGTATGGGGGAGGTTCACCAGTGTGAATGTGCGGGAATGCCACCCGAGGAGCCGGAATGCCCTCAGTGGAGCAGGCTGCGCTTCCCCACCACCTCAAGCCTATGGCTCGGCCAGTGCCCTTCGCCAGGCTTCTCAGGGTGGGGTCTTCAGGCTGAGAGCCTTTGTCCCTTCGTCCTGGGTACTTGAGGCGGAGCGGCTCGGAGCCGCGTGGAAACTCTGTCTCTTGGTCGTCCTGGCCATGTGGGTAGGTGGCCGGCAGCCACAAGCCTCCTAGTGTGATCGGAGAAGGCCGGATGGCGGGGGCCGTTGGCTGGCCTCACAAC
>JBOGFC010000034.1:0-37773 GCA_050742155.1 Acidimicrobiia bacterium | reverse complement strand
CCTCGGGCGGCAGGCCGGCCATCTCCGCTATCCCCCCGGCATTGTCGGCGATCGGCCCGTAGGCGTCCACCGACACCACGATCCCGGTGGTGGCCAGGACCCCGATGGCCGCCACCGCCACTCCGTAGATGCCGCCCCCCTCGAACGCCAGCGTCCCGGCCCAGAATGCCCCCAGGATGCCCAGGGCGGTGACGATCACCGAGAGCGCCGACGATCGCATCCCCTCGGCCAAGCCGGCCAGCAGCACGGTGGCCGGCCCGGTCTGGGCCTGGCGGGCGATCTCTTTGACCGTCTTGTAGCGGTCGGAGGTGAACCACTCGGAGATCCGCCCGATCGCCTGCCCCACCAGCAGTCCGATCAGCACCGCCAGGAAGAGGCCGAGCGGGCTGCGGACCCCTTCCACCCCCCGGAAGAGCAGGTAGGAGACACCCAGCACGCCCAGGGCGGCCAGGGCCGACGCCGAGTAGGTCCCCCGGCGCAGAGCGGCCGCCAGATCGTCCCCCCTGGTGCGCACGAGGAACGAGCCCACGATCGAGGCCAGCATCCCCACCGCTCCCACCGCCAGCGGAAAGACGATCGCCCGAGCCTGGACGGGTCCCGCCAAGGCCAGGGCGGCGAGGGCGATCGGCGCCACCAGCGCCCCCACGTAGCTCTCGAAGAGGTCGGCGCCCATCCCGGCCACGTCGCCCACGTTGTCGCCCACGTTGTCGGCGATCACAGCCGGGTTACGGGGATCGTCCTCGGGGATTCCGGCCTCCACCTTCCCGACCAGATCGGCCCCCACGTCGGCCGCCTTGGTATAGATGCCGCCCCCCACCCTGGCGAACAGGGCGATCGAGGACCCACCCAGACCCAGCGCCGCCATCACGTCATAGGGCCGGTCGACCCGCAGCCAGAGCACCAGCACCAGATAGGCCAGGCTGACTCCCAGCAGGCCGAGGCCCGCCACCGAGAACCCCATCACCGCCCCGCCTCGGAAAGCGAGCGGGAGCGACTCGCGGATCCCGCCCCGGCGGGCCGCTTCGGTGGTGCGGGCGTTGGCGGCGGTGGCGATCCGCATTCCCACCACCCCGGCCCCTCCCGAGAGAAGGGCGCCGAAGACGTAGGCCAGGGCTCCCCAGGGCCGGCCGTACTCGAGAAGGGCGAAGATGAGTGCCGCCATCAACGCCACGAAGCCGGCCATCCACGTGTACTCGCGGCGCAGGAAAGCGTCGGCGCCCTCCCGGATGGCCGCCGACAGCTCGATCATCCTGATGCTCCCCGGGCTGGTGGCCAGCACCTGGCGGCCGTAGAAGGCCGCCAGCAGCAGGGCCAGCACGGCTGAAACCGCCGCCAGCGTCACGTAGATATCGGTGGGCAAGCTCGGTCTCCCCGTTCTGATAAGCGATTCTGAGGCTATAGATCCTCCCAGACCAAGACGGGAAGCGCCTAAAGTGCCGCCCTTCATGCGACGAGGTCAGGGCTCCCTCATCCTCCTCTTGCTGGCGGCCGCCGCCTGCACCCGGGCCGCCGCACCGACCACGACCTCCACCACCACGAGCACGACCACCACCACCTCCAGCACGACCACGACCACCACCCCTCCGCTCCAGGTGGCCGTCGAGGGGGCGCCCGAAGGACTGATGAGGGCGGTGACGGCTCTGTACGGCTGGGCCATGGACCCGGCGGCGTCGACCCCGCCGCCGCTCCCCGAGGGACTGGTGGCCCACCTCTCCGACCTGGGGGTCACCCCCACTCTGACGGTGCAAGGGGCGGCTTCGACGGCCCCGGTGCTGAACGGGCAGGCCGCGGCGGTGACCGCCGGTGACGACGTGGTGCTGGCGGTGGACGAGGGGGCGGGCTGGCGGGTGGTGGGGGCCAAGCTGGCCGGTCTGGGGAAGGCCGCCTGGTACGGCCCGCCGCTGCGGATGGCGTTCGTGATCGGCTCCGACGCCCGCCCCGGCGAGGATCCGCCCACCTTGCGGGCCGACAGCCTCCACATCCTGACCGCGGTCCCCGCCCAGAAGGCGGGGGCGATCGTGGGGATTCCGCGGGACTCCTGGGTGCAGACCCCCTCCGGGGGGCGCAGCAAGCTCACCGACGTCATGCCACCGCATGGGCCCCAGGGGGTGCTGGAGACGGCCCGCAACCTGACCGGCCTTCCCCTGGAGGGCTACCTCCTCACCGGGTTCGCCGGCTTCGACGGCCTGGTCAACGCCTTCGGCGGCGTGCCGGTGGAGATCCCCTTCGCCATGGCCGACGTGGCCTCCCAGGCGTACTTCGAGCCCGGCCCGCGCGACCTGGACGGGGCCAACGCCCTCGCCTATGCCCGCAACCGCCACATCCCCGGCGGCGACTTGACGCGCTCGCTGCACCAGGGAGACCTCATCAAGGGGGCGCTGGGACGAGCGGCCGGGCAGGGGATCGGCATGCTGCCCCATCTGCTCTCCATCCTGACGCAGTTCGTCACCACCGACCTCCCCCTGGAGAACCTGGTCACCCTGGCCGCCACCGCCTACGAGCTGGACCCCGGCCTGGTGCCCAACCACGTGGTGCCCGGCTCGGTCGGCAACGTGGGCCGGGCCAGTGTCGTCTTCCTGGGAGACGGCGCCCAACAGGTCTTCGCCGACCTGGGCGACGGGATGCTCACTCCTCCTCCGTAATCGAGGCGAGTTGTATCCTCATCTGTTTCGGCGCAAGCTCTAGGCAGCGATGTTGACGCAATGGGATCGGGTGAAGCGGCGCCTGGTGGGCAGGCCGCTGGCCTCCGCCCAACAGGACGAGCAGCTCCTCCCCAAGACGCTGGCCCTGCCGGTCTTCTCCTCCGACCCGCTCTCCTCGGTGGCCTACGCCACCGAGGAGATCATGCTGGTGCTGGCTCTGGCCGGGGTAGCGGCCTTCTCCAGGGTGATCCCCATCTCCATCGCCATCGCCTTGCTGCTGGCGGTGGTGATCACCTCCTACCGCCAGACCGTGCGCGCCTACCCGGAAGGTGGTGGGGCCTTCCTGGTGACCCGTGACAACCTCGGCCTGGGCCCGGCCAAGGTGGCCGCCTCGGCTCTGCTCACCGACTACGTGCTCACGGTGGCGGTGTCGGTGGCGGCCGGGGTGGCGGCCATCACCTCGGCGGCCCCCGGCCTGCTGCCGTGGCGGGTCCACCTGGCGGTGGGCTTCGTCGTCCTGGTCACGGTGGCCAACCTGCGCGGGGTGAAGGAGTCGAGCACGCTCTTCGCCATGCCCACCTATGCCTTCGTGACCACGGTAGGGATCATGCTGCTCACCGGTCTCTACCGCTGCCTGGGCACCTGCCCCCAGGCCCCCTCCTCTAACCTCACGATCAGCTCCGAGCTCGGCCTGCTGTCGCTCTTCCTGGTGCTGCGGGCCTTCGCCTCCGGCTCCACCGCTCTGACCGGCATCGAGGCCATCGCCGACGGAGTGCCGGCCTTCCGGCCGCCTCAGTCCAGGAACGCCGCCACCACCCTGGCCATCATGGGGGCCATGTCGATCACCATGTTCCTGGGCATCGGCATCCTCTCCAGGCTCTTCGACGTGAGGATCAGCGAGGAGACCATCGATGAGTTCGGCACGGTCATCTCACAAGTGGGGAGGACCGCCTTCGGGGGCGGCTTCATGTTCTACGTCCTGCAGGTGACCACCGCCGGAATTCTCATCCTGGCCGCCAACACCGCCTACCAGGACTTCCCCCGCCTCTCGGCCATCCTGGCCCGCAACAGGCTGATGCCCCGCCAGCTCCGCAATCGGGGCGACCGGCTCGTCTACTCCAACGGGATCGTCATCCTGGCCCTGCTGGCCATCCTGCTCCTGGTGGTGTTCCAGGCGCAGGTCAGCAGGCTCATCCAGCTCTACGTGGTCGGGGTCTTCACCAGCTTCACGCTCAGCCAGACCAGCATGGTGCGGCGCTGGCTGACGACCCGCGAGCCGGGCTGGAAGCACTCGATTCTGCCCAACGCGCTCGGGGCGGCGGTCACCGGGTTCGTGCTGGTGATCGTGTCGGTCGTCAAGTTCGTGCACGGGGCCTGGATCGTGCTGGTGGCCATCCCGGCCTTCGTGTGGATGATGAGCACCATCCGCAAGCACTACCTGGCGGTGGCCGACCAGCTCCGGGTTCAGGAGCTGCGGCTTCCCTCGGTGGAGCATCATCGGGTGGTGGTGCTGGTCTCCCATACCGGACAGACCACCCGGCGGGCCATCCGCTACGCCGAGCTGCTGGCTCCGGAGAGCTTCCAGGTGGCCCACGTGCGGGAGCCGGGCGACGACGACCTGCTCGATACCTGGGACGAGCTCTATCCCGACCACCCGCTCACGGTCGTGCCCGGCAGTGGAGGGCTGGTGCGCCGGGTCCGCCTCTACCTGCGGGAGGAGCGCCGGGGCCATCCGGACGGCTTCCTCACCGTGGTCATCCCCGAGACGCTCCGCAAGCGCCACTGGACCGAGTTCCTGCAGCGGCGCCACGGGTTCCTCATCAAGGCCGGCCTGCTCTTCGAACCGGGCCTGGTGGTGACCGATCTCACCCATCAGCCACGCCGTTACCGGACCCGGGTGAGCATCCCCGACCAGGAGATCGAACGGCATGTGGCGGTGATCGTGGCCGGGGACGTCACCCAGCCCACCCTGCAGGCGGTGGCCTACGCCCGGGCCATCCATGCCCAGGAGGTGCGGGCGATCCACATCGACATCGACGAGGAGCAGACGGCCCGCGTCGAGCGGGAGTGGGAGGCGGCGGCCGTCCATCCGCACCTGGAGATCGTCGACAGTCCTTACCGGGAGGTCACCGGCCCACTGGTGCGTTACGTGCGGCGGCTCCGCCACGACACCCCCGAGCACACCATCGTCAGCGTGATCATCCCCGAGTTCATCGTGCCCACCTGGCGTGGTCAGATCCTCCACAACCAGACCGGGCTGGCCATCAAGGCGGCGCTCGTCTTCGAGCCGCACGTGGCGGTGACCAGCGTTCCCTGGCACCTGCAGCCGGCCCATCATCCGGCCCGGGTGTGAGGCCCGCTAGACCCTGGCCTCCCGCCTCAGGACGTGCTTGATGGAGTCCACCAGGTTGGCGCGGACCCCTGGGCCGAAGGCCACCATGCCGAGGAACAGCACCAGGTAGGCCAGCGCGAACTGGACGTGCAGGTGCTGAAAGATGAACTGGCCCAAGAAGAGGACCAGCAGCGTCACCGCCTCCAGCCGAGAGACCGAGAGGCTGGCGATCACCGCCACCGCGAACACGGATTGGGCGGCGGTGAGGAAGACCTCCTTCGCTTGGGTGGCGTCGAGGGGCATCGGCGTGAGCAGCCCGCCCCCGGCCGCCCCGGCCAGCGAGAAGACCAGGGGGAGGGTTCCCACCAGGAGCGTCCACTGGTTCACCTTGGAGGAGATGAGTGCCCCCAGGCCCACCCCCGCCTTGAGGCGCAGGGTGAAGATCAGGGCGATGATCATCTCGGGAGATTCGGAGGCGAGCGGGGCCAGCCACTGGATGAGGAAGAACTCGCTGATGCCGAACTCGCTCCCCACCTCCCGCAAGCCCTCGGCAAAGGGTTCGGCGGAGCCGAGGATCACGGCCGCCCCGAACAGGAAGAGGGCCACGATGGCCGCCCGCCGCCTGTTCTTGGGGAGCAGGGCCAGTGAGGCGGCGGTGCCGACCAACTCCGGCTCCCCCACCTCCTCCCGAGCGGCCCGCATCACGTAGGCCACGAAGAGGCCGCCCAGCACCAGCAGGTCGATGAAGGAGAGCTGACCCCGGAGCGGGATCGTGAAGGCCCACAGCGTGGCCAGGAAGAGGAAGCCGACGTCGGTCCGCTGCTCCGGCCGCAGCACCACCTTGGTCTCACGGGTCTTCCACCAGTAGACCAGCACCACCGCCGCCCAGCCGATCCCGATCAGCAGCCGGTTGGCGCCGGTCATGTTGGCCACCGCCAGCTGGACACATCCCTCCTCCCCCCGCCCGGCGCAGTAAGCCAAATAGAGGTCGACGGCGTACTCGGGCAGGACGGCGATGAGGGCCAAGGCGGCGATGGCCAGGGTCTGGGAGATGTCGAGCTGGGCCACCTCGGCCGTCCAGGTCAGGATGAAGGCCGACGCCATGATCGCCGCCCCGAACAAGACCGTCTCCACCACCACCGGTGCCTCCACTATCCGCAGGCGGACGGCGATGGCCGGCAGGGTGGCCGCCGTCGCCAGGAAGAGGGGCACCAGCGAGGGAAACACCTGTGACGGGGGGGAGGACTCGCGCATCGGGGCGATGCTAGAGCCCCCGGTACCATCAGTCGATGGACGTCGGGAGCATGGTCGAGTCCTGGACCGAGGACTCCGACTACCAGGGCCAGCTGGTCTGGTCGGAGGAGATCCCCGCCCGGGAAGCGATCTACGACCGCCTCGACCCGCCGCTGCCGGGAGTACTGGCCGAGCGGCTCTCTGAGCGGGGCATCAGAGATCTCTACCGTCACCAGGTGCGGGGCATCAGGCGGGTGCGGGAGGGCCGCCACACCGTGTTGGTCTCCGGCACCGCCTCCGGCAAGTCGCTCACCTATCAGGTTCCCATCGCCGAGCGAGTCCTGGCCGACCCCAAGACCGCCACCTTCCTGATCTACCCCACCAAGGCCCTGGCCCAGGACCAGCTGCGGTCGCTCCGTGAGCTCCGCATCCCGGGGCTGGTGGCCGCCACCTACGACGGGGACACCGAGCCCCAGGAGCGGCGCCGGGTGCGCAGGTACGCCAACGTGGTGCTGACCAACCCCGACATGCTCCACTTCGGCATCCTCCCCCACCACGCTCGGTGGGCCGACTTCTTGCTGCGGCTCCGCTTCGTGGTGGTGGACGAGCTGCACGTGCTGCGGGGCATGTTCGGGAGCCACGTAGCCCACATCCTGCGCCGGCTCCGCCGGGTGGCCGCTCACTATGGTTCCCACCCCACCTTCGTCTTCGCCTCCGCCACGATCGGCAATCCCGGGGAGCTGGCCTCCCGGCTGGCCGGCTTGCCGGTGGAGACGGTGAAGGGGGACGACTCGCCGGCCGGGGAGCGGCTCCTGGCCCTCTGGAACCCTCCGCTCGACGACCGTCGGGAAGGGCGGCGGCGGAGCTCGCTCGCCGAGAGCACCGATCTGTACGTGGACCTGGTGGGAGCCGACCTCCACACCATCGTCTTCTCCCGCAGCCGCAAGGCCACCGAGCTGATCCACCGCTGGGCCGGACAGCGCCTGGACGGGGAGCGGGCCGGGCGCATCGCCCCCTACCGGGGCGGCTACCTGCCCCAGGACCGGCGGCGGATCGAGGCCGCCCTCTTCTCCGGCGAGCTGCTCGGGGTGACCGCCACCGAGGCCCTGGAGCTGGGCATCGACGTGGGAGGGCTCGACGCGGCGGTCATCAACACCTACCCGGGGACGATCTCGTCTCTCTGGCAGCAGGCCGGACGGGCCGGCCGCCGGCGGCGGCGCTCACTGGCCGTCCTGGTGGGCGGGGAGGACGCCCTCGACCAGTACTTCATGAGCCACCCTCAAGAGGTCCTCACCCGGTCCCCCGAGCCGGCGGTGGTGAACCCGGACAACCCGTTGGTTGTGGCGGCCCACACGGGATGCGCCGCCTATGAGCTTCCTCTGGTGCCCGCCGACCGTGACTACCTCGGAGAGGGCATGGAGGAAGCCGCCAACCAGCTCCTGCAGGCCGGTCACCTGCGTCTCCGAGGAGGCCGGCTCTTCTGGGCGCACCGGCAACCTCCTGCCCCGGAGATCGACCTCCGCTCCTCCGGAGGCCCGGTCTACACCATCGTCGACGCGGGCGCCGGTCAGCTGCTCGGGACGATCGAGGAGGTACGCGCCTTCAGCCAGACCCACCGCGGGGCGGTCTACCTGCACCAGGGCGCCACCTACCTGGTGGAAGAGCTCGACCTGGCCCGCCACGAGGTGCGGGTGCGGCCGGCGGACCTCGATTTCTATACCCAGCCGAAGATCGAGAAGTCCCTGCAGGTGATAGCGATCGACGCCAAGGAGAGCCTGGGCCGGTTCGGCCACCACCTGGGACGGGTCCGCGTGGAGAGCCATGTGGTGGCCTTCCAGCGAAAGGAACAGGGCAGCAGCACGGTGCTCTCCCTGGAGCTCCTCGATCTCCCTCCGGTGGAGTTCGAGACCCAAGCCTTCTGGTTCACCGTGCCGGAGGAGCTCTACGAGGAGGCCGGCATCGCTCGGGCGGCGGTCCCGGGGACCCTGCACGCCGCCGAGCACGCCGGGATCGCCATGCTGCCCCTCTTCGCCATCTGCGACCGCTGGGACATCGGCGGCCTGTCGATCGCCCATCACCCCCAGACCGGCACCGGCACCATCTTCATCTACGACGGCTATCCGGGCGGGGCGGGTATCGCCCCGGTCGCCTTTCGGGCCGGCGAGGAGCACCTGCGAGCGACGCTCGAAGCCATTCGGACCTGCCCCTGCGAGACGGGCTGCCCGTCGTGTGTGCAGTCCCCCAAGTGTGGCAACTTCAACGATCCCCTCGACAAGGCAGGGGCCGCCGCCCTGCTGGAGGCGGCGCTGCGCTGAGGGCTGCCCGTGCCGGCTCACGTATCGAAGCCGACGTGGATGTGCCGGAGATGATCGCCATCGGAGAAGAATCCCGTTCCTCCCAGGCCCGGGAACGGAGAGCCCACCTCGTCAGGGCGAAGAGGGCCCTCCATCCCGGCCAGCCAGTCGACCAGCCGCCGGGCCGCCCCGCTCGACCCCCGGACCGGCTCTCCATCTACGGCGGTGATGTCCATCGCCCGGCCGTGATAGTGGTTGGAGACCCGCTCGGTGCCTCGCACGAACTTGGCGTGGCCGGTGGCGATCACCCCCACCACCAACGAGTGGCGCTCCAGGAGAGCGGCCAGCAAGAGGGTCAGGCGTGGGTCGACCCGGCCGGCGCCCAGATCGGCCCGGGCCGGTCCACTGAGCACCAGGCGGGGATCCGAGAGCAGGTCCTCCACCCCAGCTGCCAGCAACCGGGTCGGGACGAACTCGGCCCGGCTACGGGCTCGCACCTTGGCCGGCCCGAAGAGGAGCAGGTCGACCGGAGCCTCCACCTCCACTTCGACGGTGCGAGCCGCCCAAGTGCGGTCGAGCGGGCAACGGCAGGACAGGAGCCGGGCATGGTTGGCGGCGGCAAACAGAGCGGCCTCTTCTGCCGGACCCCCTTCGGCGCCGAAGGGCGCGAAGCTCACCGGTGCGGCCGCCAGCGCGGCCGCATCGGCGGCGGTGGCCGCCTGGAGGCGGGCGGCCAGGTACTGGCCCACCGCCCCGAGCGCCGCTCCGAGCAGGACCATCACCATGGCGAGGGCCAGCATCACCACCGAGGCCGAGCCTCCCTCCGAGCTCACCGCTCCACCCGCATGGCCGCCCGTGCCTGCAGCCGGAGCTCGAAGCCCCCGAGCAGTGGGGCAGCCACCCGGTGAGGGAGGAGGACCGACACCTCGGCCCGACTCCCCACTTCGGCGGGGCGGCGGACGCTCACCCGGACGCGGTCCCCCAGCCGGGGACCCAGGGTGGCCTTCACGGCGGCTACCGCCCGGGCGGGATCGGCGACGGTGGCCGCCTCCCGGGCACCCTCGCGCGCCGCCTGCACCAGCTCGAGCTGCGCCCGGGCCACCACGGCCACCTCCACCACCGCGTAGAGGACCAGCAGCAGCACCGGGAGCACCAGGGCGAACTCCACGGCCGCCGAACCTCGCTGTCTCACCCGATCTCGGCTCCCTGGACCACGCCGATCACCTTGCGAAGCACGGCGTTGAAGTACTGGGGAAGCAGGTCGCTGGTGCTGGCCCACACGATCAGGGCCAAAGCGATGGCGACTGCCGCCACCATCACCAGGGCGTACTCGGCCGTGGCCTGTCCCGCCTCGTCTCGGAGGGTCATGGCAGGCTCTCCTTTCCTCTGGGTCGGCGGCCGGCCGACGACGGGGGGAAGCGGGAACTAGCCGAGGGGCTCGGCGAGGCGCCGGAGCGATCCCAGCACCGACGGGGCCACCGTGAGCAGCACGAAGCCCGGCAGGATGCACAGTGCCAGGGGCACCATCAACCGGACCGGCAGGCGCCGGGCCGCTTCCAAGCGCCGGGCCCTTTCGGCATCGCGCTGCTCGTGGACGAAGGCGGCCACCGCCTGACCCGAAGGCGCCCCGGTGAGCTGGGCCCGGGCCAGGAGGAGGTAGAGGCGGCGGGCGGCTCCGTCCACCTCACCGAGGGCGACGCCCAGCCCGCTGCGCCGGGCCCGGCGCAGCACGCCTCGTACCTCGAGGGCCAGCTCCGGGCCCAGGTGGCGAGCGGCCAGCTCCAGCGCCCCGGCCAGCGACATTCCGGCCGTGAGCCCCATCAGCACCAGCTCGCCGAGAAGCGGGAGGTCCGCCTCGGCCCGCTGCCGGGCGAGCCGATCAGCGGCGATCCGTGACCGGAGCGTCAGGGCCACGAGCGCCACCGTGGTGGCAATTCCCACCAGCGGATGCAGCACCACCGACCCAACCGCCGCCGCCATGCCCCACCGGAGCGCTCGCCTCCTCGGGGCACGCCGGCGGACCAGCTCGGCGACTCCCCAGGCGGCTACGGCCGCCCAGAGGAGACTCATCGCTCCGCCCGCCCGAGCATCCACCACACCATGAGGACGCCGAGCAGCTCCAACCCGAGCCCGGCGGCCAGCAGGACCAGCCCGGCCCGACCGGACTCCACCAGCAGCTCCGCCCGTTCGGTGGCCACCAGCACGATCGGGACGGCCAGCGCCGCCCCTCCCACCAGCCAGGCCGAGAGGCGGGCCTGGGCGGTCAAGGCCCGCCGCTCGCGGGCCAGCTCATCCTCCTCCGCCGCCCGCAGCGCCAGGCCGGCCAGCACCGCCCCCGCCTTGGCCCCGGTGGAGGCGGCGGTGCGGAAGGCCAGCCCGGCCATCGGCCCGTTCTCGGGCAGCGCTTCAGCCAGCCCCCCGGCCACCTCGGCCGCCGGCCTGCCCGCCCGGGCCAGCCGAACCGCCTTGGCCAGAGGCAGCTCTGGAGCTCGGGTGGCGGCCGACTCCAGGGCGGCTCGCAAGGATGCCCCGGCGCCGAGCTCGGCGGCCATCCCCTGCAAGAAGGCCGCCTCGGCCCCCACCGGAGACCGGGTCCTCCGCCTGGCCTGCCAATGCCAAACGAGGCCCCACCCCATCGCGGCGGTCAGGAACCAGCCGGGCCTTACCAGGGCCAGGGCCACCACCCCTACGACCAACGGATGGGCCCCCGCCAGGAGCGCCAGCCCGAGGGCCAGCGTGGTCAGCACGCGTACACCTGATCGCACCCCTGCGCCCTCACTTCCGCCACCGAGGCCACCCGCCGGCCATCCCGCCCGCGCTCCATCTGCACCACCAGGTCCAGGCCGGCCCGCAGCTGCCGGCGCACCGCCTCGACGCCCACCCGCCGCTCCCCGGCCAGGGCCAGCGTCTCCAGCCGCCACAGCGCCTCATCGGGGCTGTTGGCGTGCACGGTGCACATCGACCCGGCGTGGCCACTGTTCATGGCCGTGACCATGTCGAGCGCCTCCGGCCCGCGCACCTCCCCCACCACGATGCGGTCGGGACGCAGGCGCAGGGCATGCCGGACCAGCTGTTGCACGGTCACCTCGCCGGCCCCCTCGGCGTTGGCAGGGCGGGCCTCCAGCCGCACCACGTGGCCCGACAGCCGCAGCTCGGCCGCCTCCTCCACCGTCACCACCCGCTCCCGAGGCGGGATCTCCACCGAGAGGATGTTGAGAAGGGTGGTCTTCCCGGAGCCGGTGCCCCCGCTCACCAGCAGGTTGCGGCGCTCCCGGACCGCCCGCCGCAGCAGGGCGGCGCCCTCGGGCCGGACTCCGCCCGCCTCTTCCAGCGCCTGGAGGTCGGGGACCGCCTGCGTGAAGCGGCGCACCGCCAGGATGGGGCCGTCCACCGAGATGGGAGGGATGACCGCGCAGAGCCGGGAGCCGTCGGGCAGCCGGGCGTCCACGGCCGGGGAAGCCACGTCCAGCCGCAGGCCGAGAGGTGCGATCACCCGCTCGACGGCCGCCACCAGCGCCTCGGCGTCCGGGAAGCGGATGGGAGAGCGCTCCAATCCTCCCCGGCGCTCCACCCAGATCTCCTCAGGCGAGTTGACCAGGATGTCGGAGATGGCCGGGTCGCGCAGGAGGGCCTCCAATGGGCCCAGGCCTACCAGCAGGTCGATCACGTCCTGGACGGTCTCCCGGCCGGCCAGGGGAGCCTCCTCCCGCAGAAGGGTGGGGACCGCCCGGGCCAGGGCTCGGCGCTCCAGAGGCACCTCCGACTCCACCAGACGATGGGCGAGGCGCTCGATCAGCGCCACGGCCAGCTCCACACCACCCGCCACGCCCGCACCCAGCGGGCGCCCGGCCTCAGCACCCCCGCCAGCAGCCCGGCCACCTCCGCCGGGCGAGGCACCGGCAGCAGCGGGCCGGGCCCGGGAGGCGCCACCCGGAATCCGGTCCGCTGGTAGACGGCCGCCCCCGAGCCCTCCGGGTAGAGGGCGCCCGGCAGGAGCGGCCTGAGCTCCACCAACGGCGCCGGCGGCGCCTCCGGGACCGGCCGGCAGGGGAGCCGCAGCACCACGTGCGGCCAACCCTCGACGAGCGCCCGCACCACCTCGGCCGCCTCCTCCCCGTCCACCCCGCCGTTGCGAAGCACGGCCACGCCCCGGTGGCTGGGGGCCAGGTCGCTCCGGCGGGGGCCCTCCCGGACCAGCTGGGCCAGCGACGAGGGCCCCGGGTAGCGGGGCCCCAGGGGGTCGAGGTCGACCACGAGTGCGGTCCCGGCCGACGCCGCCAGCCCCAACGGGGCGAGCGCGCCGAGCACCCCGTCCTCCGGCGTCCAGATGGCGAGAGCCGGCATTGGGAGACCTCGGGTCGTCCGGGGAGCAACGTACGACGCCGGGGGGCGCTCGTCTACCCCCTCGCCTTGACAAGCAGCGACCGGACGTACACTTTCGGCATGAAAGCCCCCTCTCCCCCATCGGCCTCCGGCGCGGCATTCTTCGACCTCGACAAGACGGTCATCGCCCGCTCGTCCGCTCTGGCCTTCGGGCGACCCTTCTACCGGGCCGGCATGCTCACCCGCCGCTCGCTGATGCGCTCGTTCATCGCTCAGCTGATCTACATGGTGATGGGGGCCGACGAGAGGCGCATGGAGCGGATCCGGGCCGCCACGCTGGCCCTCACCAAGGGGTGGGAGAAGGCCAAGATCGAGCAGCTCGTCCAGGAGACCGTGGACCAGGTGGTGGCTCCCCTGGTCTACGCCGAGGCGCTGGCGCTCATCGACCAACACCAGCGAGCCGGCCGGCGGGTCTACATCATCTCCGCCGGGCCCGAAGAGGTGGTCCGGCCCCTGGCCCGCTACCTGGGGGTGGAGGACGTGATCGCCACCCGCGCCAAGCTGGACGAGGAGGGCCGCTACACCGGCGAGCTGGAGTTCTACGCCTATGGGCCCTGGAAGGCCGAGGCGGTCCGCTGGCTGGCCGAGGTGGAGGGCATCTCCCTGGAGAGCTCCTACGCCTACTCGGACGGCATCACCGACCTGCCGCTCCTCGAGGCCGTCGGCCATCCGGTGGCGGTCAACCCCGACAAGGCGCTGCGTCGATTGGCGGCCGAACGGGGGTGGGAGACGGTCCGCTTCGAGCGGCCAATTACCCTACGGGCCCGGTTGGCCGAGCTTCCCAAGCCGGTGCCGATCATCTCGGGGGTGGCGGTAGCGGTGCTGGCGGCCGGGCTGGTCGCTCTGGCGCTGTGGCGGGCCCGGCGGCGCCCCGTAAGCCGTCCCCCCGTTCTTGCGTGAGTTTCATACCGCCGGCGGGTCATTTCTCACGCAAGAATCGGGGAACCATGGCTCGCTCGACCCTGGGGCCCAACTACTGGAAGCTCCTGGTGGCCAGCGCGGTGTCCAACTTCGGGGACGGCCTCAGCGCGGTGGCCTATCCGTGGCTGGCTTCGGCGGTCACCCGCGACCCGGTGCAGATCTCCCTGATCGCAGTGGCCAGCCGGCTCCCCTGGCTGGTCTTCACCCTCCCGGCGGGGGTGATCACCGACCGGGTGGACCGGCGCAAGCTGATCGCCTCCATGGACGTGGCCCGCTTCCTCATCACGGTGGTGGTGGCGGTGGTGGTGCTGCTGGGTCGTCACCAGCTGGCCGACCCGGAGGCCCTGGCCGGGGGGACCGAGGTCCGTCCCGAGTACCAGCTGGGCTTCCTGATCCTGCTCTACGGCTCGGCCCTGCTCTTCGGCATCGCCGAGGTGCTGCGGGACAACGCCGCCCAGACGCTCATGCCCGCCATGGTGGCACCCGAGCAGCTGGAGAAGGCCAACGGCCGCCTGTGGGGGGCGGAGATGGTGATGAACTCCTTCGTGGGGCCTCCGCTGGGAGGCATCCTGGTGGGTTTCGCCCTGGCCCTCCCGTTCTTCATCGACGCCGGGACCTTCGGGGCGTCCGCCATCCTGATCTACCTGATCTCGGGCAGCTTTCGAGCCACAGGGTGGGAAACCCGGGCCGGCAAGATCTCCTGGCGGGCCGAGATGGGGGAGGGGCTGCGCTGGCTGTGGAACCATCGGCTGCTGCGGGCCATGGGCCTGATCCTCGGGGTGAGCAACGCCATGTTCTCGGTGGCGCTGGCCACCTACGTGCTGTTCGTGCAGGAGGTGCTCGGCCTGAGTGCCGACCAGTTCGGCCTGCTCCTCACCGCCGGCGCACTGGGGGGAGTGGTCGGCAGCTTCACCGCCTCGCGAGTGGCTCGGGCGCTGGGGAGCGGGACCTCGCTCTTCGTCACCCTGCTGGGGAGCGGCCTGACGCTGGGGATCACGGGGGTCACCTCGAGCGCCCTGGTGGTCTGGGCGATGTTCCTGGCCGGCTCCTACCTGGTGGTGCTCTGGAACGTCATCACGGTCTCCCTGCGCCAGACCATCATCCCCGACCGGCTCCTGGGGAGGGTGAACAGCGTCTACCGGATGTTCGCCTGGGGCATGATCCCGATCGGCAGCCTGCTGGGCGGGTTGATCGTGGCGGTGGTGGAGCCGCTCGCCGGTCGGGAGACGGCGCTCAGGACGCCCTTTTTCGTGGGGGCCGGGGTCTACCTGGTGCTCTACGTGATCGCCCTGCCGATCCTCAACACCCGACAGATCGAGCAGGCCCGCCGGGAGGCGCTTCCCCGGTGAAGCTCACTCCTCGGACGGCTCGCCCACCGTCCACAGGGCGAGCAGTGCCAGCGCCACAGCTCCGAAGGCCACCGCCGCCCACCCCCACTGCTTGGTGGCCGGGCTCAAGCCTCGCCCGGACGTCTGGGCGGGCAGTGAGGGCCTGAGCGCCTCGAAGTCCACGCCCATCGCCTGGAGGGTGGTGGCCTCGGAGAGCTCGGAGACGCCGTGCAGGTACAACGCCTCGAAGACGACCGCCAGGTTGACCGGATCGATCTCAGCCATCCCGCCGAAGCGGCCCGGGCCGCGCGGCGCCAGCGCCACGGCCCGCGCCTCCCCGCCTGGGTTCATCAGGTGGGCCACCACTGTGGTGGGGCGCCCATCCACCTCGATCTCGATCTCGATCTCGAGGCGGCCCTCCGGGAGGGGCCGGGCCGAGGCGGTCGCCTCTCCAAAGGGCGGGGAGAGGGTGATCGAGGCCAGCAGGGCCAGCAGCCAGGTCATTCCCGCCAATGTACTGCGCCTACGCTGAGCGCCATGGACAATGAGGTGGGCCGCAAGGACGTGGGCGGGGCGCGCATCGTGGTGGTGGAGGGGGACCTGACGGCGCAGCACACCGACGCCATCGTCAATGCCGCCAACGAGCACCTCCAGCACGGGGGAGGGGTGGCCGCGGCCATCGCCGGGGCGGGCGGGAAGGATATCCAAGAGGAGTCGGACCGATGGGTGGCCGAGCACGGTCCGGTCGCCACCGGGACCGCCGCCGTCACCACGGGAGGCACGCTGCCCGCCCGTTGGTTGGTGCACGCGGTAGGTCCTCGCTACCGCCAGGGGCAGGACAACGAAGGGCTCCTCCGCCGCGCGGTGTCGGCCGCCCTCGATACCGCTGCCGCCCACGGAGCGCGCTCCGTCGCCTTCCCGGCCATCTCGGCCGGCGTCTTCGGCTATCCGCGCCCCGAGGCCACCGCCGCCATCGCCGACCAGGTAGCCGGCTGGCTGGAGGCGCACCCGGGAGAGCTCGACGAGGTCCGGTTGGTCGGCTACGACCGGGCGACCGCCGAGGAGTTCGCGGCGGGGCTGTAGGCGGCCCGTGTTCGGCTATTGCTGCGCCAGCACCTGCCGGAGGATGTCGGGGCGGTCGGTGATGATCCCGTCGACCCCGAGGTCGAGCAGCTCGTGCATCGTCTCCGGGTCGTCGATGGTCCACACGTGCACCTGTCTTCCGGTCCGGTGGGCGGCGGCCACCAGCCGGGCGTCCACCACTCGCGTCCGCCGCCGGTACATGGGGAGCTGCAGGGCATCGGCCCGGCTGGGCAGGGAAAGGCCCGTCCGGGAAGCCGCCCATACCCGGGTCGACTCCCGTTCACCGGCCGAGGTGACCACCCGCCCACCGCTCAGGCGGCGGAAGCGGCGCAGGCGTCGGTCGCTGAAGGAGCCGACCAGGACCCTGTCCCAGAGGTCGAAGCGGCCGATCAGCTCGGCCAGGGGCCCCTCGATGCCATCCTGCTTGAGCTCCAGGGTGAAGTAGGTCTCGGGCAGCTCGCGGACCACCTCGTCCAGGCGAGGCACCCCGGCCCCGCGGCCCCGCCACGGGTGGCCCTCCTCCGGGCGGAAGTGGTGGGCGGCGTCGAGCCGGGCCACCTCCTCCCAGTCGCGCTCCCAGACCGGACCGCGGCCGTCCGTGGTCCGGTCCAGCCAATGGTCGTGCAGGCAGACCAGCACTCCGTCGCGGGTGGTGTGGAGGTCGGTCTCCAGGAAGCGGTATCCCAGCTCCACCGCCTCCCGGAAGGCCACCAGCGTGTTCTCCGGCCAGAGCCGGGCGCCTCCCCGGTGGGCGGTGGCGATGGGGTGCTCCTGGGTAAAGAAAGGCAGGTGGTTCACGTCACAACCACCTCGCCTCCCTTGACCACTTTCCAAGCCAGGTTGGAGCCGGGACGGTAGGAAAGGTGCAGATAGGAAGGGGCGTCCAGCACCACCAGGTCGCCGGCCGATCCCGGCCCCAGCCAGCCCTTGGCCGGCTCCTCCAGGGCCAGCGCCCCACCGCGGGTGGCCGACCACAGGGCTTGGGCGGGGCTGAGCCCCATCTCCGCGCATGCCAGGGCGATGACGAAGGGCATGCTCTCTGTGTAGGAGGTGCCCGGGTTGCAGTCGGTTCCCAGCGCCACGGTGACCCTCCCGTCCCAGAGCTGGCGCCCGGGCGCATAGCGTGCGCCCCCCAGGGAGAACGAGGTGGCCGGCAGCAGCACCGCCACCGTACCGGCCCCCCGCAACCCGGCGATCTCCTCCCCGTCCAGGAAGGCCAGGTGGTCGGCCGACACGGCTCCCAGCTCGGCCGCCAGGCGGGCTCCGCCGGTCGACCCCAGCTCGTTGGCGTGGAGGCGGGGGCGCAGGCCGTGGCGGGCTCCCGCCGCCAGCAGCCGACGCGCCTCCTCGACGGTGAACGCTCCCCGGTCGCAGAACACGTCGCAGTAGCGGGCCAGGGGGGCGCAGGCGGGGAGCATCTCCTCCTCCACCAGCTTCAAGTAGCCCTCCCGGTCTCCTTCGTACTCCTCGGGGACCAGGTGCCCTCCGAGAAAGGTGCCGACCAGCTCCATCGGCACCCGTCTCGCCAGCTCGGCCACCGTCTCCAGGATGCGCCGCTCGGTGTCAGTCTCTAAGCCATACCCGGACTTGACCTCCACGGTGGTGGTGCCGTGGGCCAGCATGCGCCGTAGGCGGACCTCGGCCTGATCAACCAGCTCGGCGCGCTCGGCGGCCCGGGTCTCCCGCACCGTCCGGTGGATGCCGCCCCCCGAGGCCAGCACCTGCTCGTAGGACTCTCCCTCCAGGCGGCGGGCGAACTCGTCGGCGCGGTCGCCGGCGAACACCAGGTGGGTGTGGGGGTCCACGAAACCGGGCAGGACCGCCCTTCCCTCGCAGTCCAGCACCGGCAGAGACTGGTGGCTCCTTGGCAGGTCGTCCTCGGGCCCGGCCCAGGCCACCCGGCCATCCTCGATGGCCACCGCCGCATCGTCGATCGTCCCGACCAGGTCCCGCGCCCCGGGGGCGTTGGTCACCAGCTGCCCGATGCGGGTGAGGAGGAGGCCGGCCACGACCGACAGCGTATCGGCCCCCGACGAACCCAGGGTTCCTGCGCGCCTCTCCGGCGCGTAGCCGCCCGCGGTTCAGGATGTCACACCCCCATTGCATGATGCAGCCCATGAACGGACTACCGGATCAGCGGGCTCGGGAAATGGCTTCCCGACGTCACAACGTGATAACCAGGAGGGAGGCAATACAGGCAGGCCTGAGCGACCGAATGATCCAGACGAGGGTGCGCT
Organism: Acidimicrobiia bacterium; assembly: GCA_050742155.1. Taxonomy (GTDB): domain Bacteria; phylum Actinomycetota; class Acidimicrobiia; order Spongiisociales; family JALYHC01; genus JBOGFC01. The sequence continues at coordinate 19,320 of JBOGFC010000034.1, read as the reverse complement.
GCGGGCTTTGGACTCGCCTGGCAACGGGTGTCTACCAGCTGGGAGGTGGACCGCGCCACGCCCATCTCGCCGCCGCCGTGGCAAGCCTTCCCCAGGCGATCGTATCCCACCAGTCCGCCGGACGGCTTCACCTGCTCGAATATGTCCCCAACATCCCACTGGCGGTCACCGTGGCTGCCCGTACGACTCACGTCTTCCCAGGCGTTGTCGTGCACCGTACAGACGATTTGGCTCCCGAGCATGTCACCGAGGTGGACGACCTGCCGGTAACCACAGTCGCTCGCACCATCATCGACCTGGCAGCCGTCCTTCACCCGGCCCATCTCGAGCAGGTGCTCGAGGAGGGACTGGTTGCGCGGCGTTGCGCCATCGATGACATCCACGAACATCTGGGGCTCATCGCTCGGCGAGGAAAGCCTGGGGTAGCGGCATTGCGTGAGCTCCTCCTGACCCGAGACGGGCGAGAAGTGGTCCCGCACAGCCGCCTGGAAAGGCTTGCATTGCAGGTATTCGGCTCCGCCGGACTGCCGAACCCGGTTTGTCAGTACCCCGCACCGTGGAACCCGGATGAACGCGTGGACTTGGCGCTTCCCGAGGCCCGACTCATCATCGAGCTGGACGGCCGCCGCTGGCATGGCCGCCAGCGGGACTTCGAGAACGACCGCCGACGCGACAACGCAGCGGTTTCGGCGGGCTGGCGAGTGCTTCGTTTCACTTGGGCTCGTTTGAGGGAGGAACCGGGTGCGGTCTGCGCGGAAGTCCGGCGAGCCTTGGCCGCACCCGACGAACCCAGGGTTCCTGCGCGCCTCTCCGGCGCGTAACCGCCCGCGGTTCGAGCCCCCGACGAACCCAGGGTTCCTGCGCGCCTCTCCGGCGCGTAACCGCCCGCGGTTTGGCCTCGCTTAGACCAGGGGCGTGCGCACCCCGCGCTCCCGGGCCACTTCCCTGGCCCGGTCGTAGCCGGCGTCGGCGTGGCGCATCACCCCGGTACCGGGGTCGTTGGTGAGGACCAGCTCCAGCCGCCGATCGCCTTCGTCGGTGCCGTCGGCCACCACCTGGGCTCCGGCGTGGATCGACTTTCCCATCCCCACCCCGCCTCCGTGATGGACCGCCACCCAGGCCGCCCCTGAAGCGGTGTTGAGCAGGGCGTTGAGGATCGGCCAATCGGCCACCGCATCCGACCCGTCGGCCATGGCCTCCGTCTCGCGGTACGGAGAGGCCACCGAGCCGGAGTCCAGGTGGTCCCGGCCGATCACCACCGGGGCCTGGAGCTCTCCCCCACGGACCAGTCGGTTGAAGGCCAGCCCGGCCCGGTGCCGTTCCCCATAGCCGAGCCAGCAAATGCGGGCCGGCAAGCCCTGGAAGGGGACCCGTTCCCGGGCCAGCCGCAGCCACCGCTGCAGGACCGCGTCCTCGGGAAACAGCTCGGCCACCGCCCGGTCGGTGCGGGCAATGTCAGCCGGGTCACCGGAAAGGGCGATCCACCGGAAGGGGCCCTTCCCCTCGCAGAAGAGCGGCCGCAGGTAGGCCGGCACGAAGCCGGGGTAGGCGAAGGCATCGGCGAAGCCACCGAGGCGGGCCTCGCCGCGCAGGTTGTTGCCGTAGTCAAAGACCTCCGCCCCGCCCTTCTGGAACCCCACCATGGCCCGGCAGTGTTCGGCCATGGAGGCGCGCGCCTCCTCGACGTAGCGCTGGGCGTCCTTGCCGCGCAACGCGGCCGCTTCCTCGAGGGTGTAACCCTTGGGGATGTAGCCGTTGAGGGGATCATGAGCGGAGGTCTGGTCGGTGACGATGTCGGCCTCCAGGCCCTGGTCGAGCAGCTCGGGGAACAGCTCGGCGGCGTTCCCCATCACGCCCACCGAGAGCGGCCGTCCCTCATGCTTGGCCCGGACGGCCCGACGGATGCCCTCGCCCACCGAGCCGGCCGCTTCATCCAGGTAGCCGCTCTCCAGCCGGCGCCGGAGGCGGGCCGGGTCGACCTCCACCACCAGCGCCGCCCCCTCGTTCAGGGTGACGGCCAGCGGCTGGGCGCCTCCCATGCCCCCCAGGCCGGCGGTCAGGGTCAGGGTTCCCCGGAGCGTGCCACCGAAGCGCTGCTCGGCGACGGCGGCGAAGGTTTGGTAGGTCCCCTGCAAGATCCCCTGCGTGCCGATGTAGATCCAGGAGCCGGCCGTCATCTGCCCGTACATCATGAGGCCAGCCGCCTCCAGCTCCCAGAAGTGCTCCCAGGTGGCCCAGTCGGGGACGAGCAGGCTGTTGGCGATCAGCACCCGGGGGGCCATCCGGTGGGTCGGGAAGATCCCCACCGGCTTGCCGGACTGCACCAAGAGGGTCTCCTCGTCCCCGAGCTGCTGGAGGCTGGAGACGATGGCCGAGAAAGCCTCCCAGCTCCGGGCCGCCTTGCCTCGGCCGCCGTAGACCACCAGCTCGGAGGGATCCTCGGCCACCTCGGGGTCGAGGTTGTTCATCAGGCAGCGCAGCGCCGCCTCCTGGAGCCAACCCTTGGTGTGCAGCTCCGGCCCACGCGGGGCCCGCACCGGCTGCGATCCGGCCATTCGTCCAAGCGTACCCCCGATTGGCGCCGGCTCGCGACCAGCGCGTAGAGTGGCCGGCATCGTCGCCGGCTAGGGGAGGGGCTCATGTTCGGTCGAGGTAGCGTCGCAGTGCTCGCCGTCGTGCTGGCAATGACCGGGTGGTCCGGGTCAGCGGCCTGGGGATCGTCCCACACACCCATCTGTGAGATCCAGGGCACTGGCGAGAGCTCACCGTTGGTCGGACAGTCCGTGACCACCGAGGGCCTCGTCTACGCCAGGGAGTTCAACGGCGTCTGGATGCAGGACGTAGGCTGCGACGAGGACCCAAAGTCCTCCGACGGCATCTTCGTCTTCGCTCGAAGCGGGCAGCCGAGCCTCGGGGACCAGGTCCGAGTGACCGGCAGGGTTTCCGAGTTCTTCGGCTCCACCCAGATCAGCCGGAGCAGCCAGTCGGTCCTCTCCTCGGGCAACCCGCTGCCGGTTCCCACCGACATCGATCCGGATTCCGCCCGGGCGGTCGCCCTCTACTACGAGTCGCTCGAGCACATGCGCGTCCGGCTGGTGGAGGGCCAGACCTACGTGGGCACCAACCGGTTCGGGGAGAGCTTCCTGGTTCCCGGCGCCATCGACCAGCGAGTGCACCGCCTCGACTTCGCCCCCGAGATCTTCGCCCTGGACGACTCGGTGAGCCGCCCAGGAGTGATGACCTTTGCCTTCGATCAGGTGCTCGACGCGGTGGGGCCGCTCGCTTTCAGCTTCAACAATTACAAGCTGCAGGTGGAGGACCCGTCGTCGGTGGCGGTGATCGGAGCCGGGGACCGGCCTCATGCCATCACCCCCGAGCCCTCCGGCACCCTCGGCGTGGCCACCTGGAACCTCTTCAACGTCTTCGACGAGCTCGACCCCGATGAGGAGCTGGCCGTCCCGGCCATCTCGCTCGAGGAGCAGGCGGTGAAGCGGGCCAAGATCGCCCGCGCCCTCATTGACGAGCTGGGAGACCCGGCGGTGGTGGCCGTCCAGGAGGTGGAGAACCTGGGCCTGCTGGAGGACATCGCCCGAGAGACGAACCTCTACCGGGCCCGCCAAGGCAGCCCCGGCCATTACCAGGCCGTCCTTCTCGAGGGAAACGACCCGCGCGGAATAGACGTGGGCTTCCTGGTGGACGTCACCGAGGTGCGATTGGGGAACGTCCGCCAGTTGGGCAAGGACCAAAAGAGCGAGGTCTGCCAGGCCGGGGCCTCGGAGGATCTCCTCTACGACCGGGTGCCGCTGGCCATCGAGGTGACCCCGCACGGCACCCCGACCACGTACACGGTCGTCAGCAACCACTTCAAGAGCAAGTTCGGCGGCACCCCCGAGAACGACTTCTTCGAGGACTGCCGGGTGGAGCAGGCCGAGTTCCTCCGAGAAGCCGTGGACGGCCTGCCCAGTGTCCTCCTGGTGGGGGACTTCAACGCCTTCCGCGATTCCCCCACGCTGGCGGTGCTGACCGCCGGCGGCTACCAGAACACGGTGAACGGCATCCCCGAGGATCGACGCTTCAGCTTCGTCTTCGAGGGCAAGGTCCAGTTCCTCGACCACATCGTGGTGTCGGGGGACGTGACGGTGGCGGCGGTGGACTCCTCCAAGCTGGACAGTGACGTGCCGATTCCGGTGTTTGAGGACGACCCCTCCATCGGCTGGGCGACCAGCGACCACGACCCGCTGGTGGCCTACCTGGGCGGCTAGCGGCTAGCGCAACTCCCCGACGGCGCCCTCCACCGCCCGGAGGAGGACGCCGTCCTCGATCAGGGCGGCCACCGTCTCGAGCTCCTCGCTGAGGGCCCGGTCCTCCGCGAGGGGAGGCACGACCTCGCGCACGGCTCGCATCGCCGCGGCGGTGCCGGCGGCCGGCTGCGCTTCCCGGTGCTCCAATCCCTGGACGGCGCAGACGATCTCCACCGCCAACACCCGGGCCGCGTTGTCGAGGATCTGCCAAGCCTTGCGGCCGGCGCCCCATCCCATCGAGACGTGGTCCTCCTGGCTGCCGGAGGTGGGGATCGACTCCACGCTGGCGGGATGGCTGAGCACCCGGCTCTCGGCCACCAGTGCCGCGGCGGTGTACTGCGCCAGCATGTAGCCGCTGTTGAGCCCGGGCTTGGGAGCCAGGAAGGGGGGAAGCCCGGAGGAGCGCTCCGGGTCGAGGATGCGATCGGTGCGGCGCTCGGAGATGCTGGAGAGCTCGGTGGCCGCTATGGCCAGGAAGTCGAGGGCGAAGGCCAGCGGCTGGCCGTGAAAGTTGCCCGCCGAGACCACTTCCCCGCTCTCCGGGAAGACGATCGGGTTGTCCACCACCGAGCCCAGCTCCCGGCGGCACACCTCCTCCACAAAGGCCAGGACGTCGCGGCAGGCCCCGTGCACCTGAGGGGCGCAGCGCAGGCTGTAGGCGTCCTGGACGGCATGGGCGGAGTCCCGGTGGCCGGCCACGATCTGCGATCCGGCCAGCAACCGGGCCAGGTTGTCGGCGGCGGCCACTTGCCCGGGATGGGGTCGCAGCCGGTGCACGTCCGCCTGGAAGGGACGGTCGGTGGCCAGAAGAGCCTCCACGGAGAGGGCGCAGGCCAGGTCGGCTGCCCGGGCCAACCTCTCGCCGCGGTGCAGGCCCAGGACTGCGTAGGCCAGCATCCCTTCGGTCCCGTTGAGCAGGCTGAGCCCCTCCTTGGCCAGGAGATGGATCGGCTCGAGCCCGTGCCGGGCCAGTGCTTCCCCGGCCGGGAGCAGCTCTCCCCCGTCCTTCAGGCGGCCCTCACCGATCAGAGGGAGGGCCAGGTGGGCGAACTGGGCCAGGTCCCCGGACGCACCCACCGAGCCCTGGCCCGGGACCACCGGCAGCAGGTCGCGGCGCAAGAACTCCAGGTAGCGTTCCACCAGCACCGCCCTCACCCCGGAATAACCCTGGGCGAGGGTGCGGGCACGCAGGAGCAGCATGGCCCGCACCAGAGGATCGGGGACCGGCTCGCCCACCCCGGCGGCGTGGCTGCGCAGCAAGGCAGCCTGCAGGGCCTCGGCCTCCGAGGGGTCGATGCGCCGATCGGCCAGCGCCCCGAACCCGGTGGTCACCCCGTAGACGACCTCCCCTCGTTGGACGGCCCGCTCCACCACCCGCCGGGCGGGGGCCATCCGCCGCTCGAGATCGGGAGCCGGCACCGCCTCGGCCCGTCCCTCCACCACGGCCACCACCTGGGAGGGCTCGAGCGGCCCCCCGTCGACCACCAGGGGTTCAGTCTTCTTCTTTCCTTGCGAGGGAATCACCCCCCTCCTACCTCCCCCCTTGAGGGGGGAGGCTCTTCTTTCCTTGCGACCCCCCTTGAGGGGGGAGGTCCATGTCTGCCTGCCGTTCCCGGCGACGGGCCAGGCCGGCGGCGAAGGACAGGAAGGCGTGGGCGGCGTTCATCAGGGTTAGGTCGTTGACATCGCAAGCGGCGTCCACCTCCACGAAATCGGCCGCCCGCACCCGGGGATGTGCCCCGCACAGGAAGGCGGCGGCTGCCAACTGCCGGGGGTGCAACCCCCCCGGCCGGGCTCCCGGGCAGGCGGGAGCGAAGGCGCGGTCGAGCACGTCGAGATCCACGTCGATGTAGATCCACTCGCACCGGTCGGCCAGCCAGCTCAGGCCTCCCACCACCGCCTGCCTGATGCCCTCTTCCTCGAGATCTTGGATCGACACCACGCGGATCTGGTGCTCGTCGCAGTACTGGCGGTACTGCCGGGAGTTGGCGAAGGAGTGGATCCCGACCTGTACCACCCGGCCGTCCGGCAGCCCATCCTCCACCAGCCCCCGGATGGGCGTGCCGTTGGTGGGGCCCGACTCCAGGGTGCGCACGTCGTGATGGGCGTCCAAGGTGAGCACCCCCACCCGACTCAGATCCCCCCGGGCCAACCCCCGCACCAGGGGTCGGGTGATGGCGTTGTCCCCGCCGAAGAAGGCGTAGATGGGTCCTTCGGACAGCTGGCGGGCATGACGCTCTACGGCCGCCTGGGAGGCCTCCAGGTCGAGCCCCTCCAGTCCCCAATCGCCTAGGTCGGCCACCGCCAAGGCGCCCAGATCGAGCCGCTGCTCGCCTTGGTAGATGGAGAACCGCTCCAGAACGCGACGCAGTCGGGGCGGCGTGGACCAGGCTTCTGAGGGCGAGAGCGAACCGGCCGAGGTGGGCACCCCCACCACGGCCAGGACCGGATCGGGGTCGGCTCGTTCGAGCCAGGCGTCGGCCCGCGGCCAGGCAGGATCGTCGATCGGCATCGATCGAAGAGGTTACCGCCGCGCCCAGCGCCGGGATCAAGAACCCGATCCAGCGAGCCGATGGAAAGGGGTGTTGACTGATCGGCCCCTCGATGCGGAGGTCGCCCGCGGCGGCCCACGGCGCCGGCTGCTGCGCTACCACCGGGCGCTGATGGTGCTCGCGGTGGGATTCGCCGTCCTGGGCGTGCTTCTGGCGGCGGCGCTCAAGGTGCACGAGCGCCGGTCGGCCGCCCACCTGGCATCGGACGCCCAGCTCCTGGTGGCGCTGATCGAAGGAGCCGTCTCCGACAACCTGGATCGCCTCACCGGCCTGCAGGGCCTCTTCGGGGCTTCCGACGAGGTGACCCGGGCCGAGTTCGAAGCCTTCGCAGCCAGGATCGGCCCGGCGCAGGGCATGGCCCGGGTGGGCTTTGCCCCCCTTATCTCAGGCACCGACCTGCCGGCACACCTTGTGGCGGTCCGGGCCGAGGTGCCCACCTACCAGGTGTACCGCCTGGGCCCGGAAGGCGAGCCTCGTGCGGTCGGCCTGGCCGCCTCCTATTTCCCGGTCCTCTTCACGGTCGGGTTCGGCGACCTCCCGGACGTGCTCGGTCTTTCCCTCGCCGACCACCCGGGGCGGCGCTCGGCCATCATCGAGGCGAGATCCTCCAGACGGCCCGCCCTCAGCAACTTCGTCAGCCTCCCGGGCGACGACGCTCCGGGCGATGTGCTGCTCTTCGCCCCGGCGCAGGACAAGGAGGACCGGTTCATCGGCATGCTCTACGCCGCCGTGCAGCTCGACGAGCTGATCGAGAAGACCTATCCGGCCCTGCTCGACGGCCCCGTCGGGTGGACGATGACGGATGTGACCGGCTCCGATGACCACCAGGCCGTCCGGCGACCGACCGCCTGGTCCGACACGATCGATGTGCTCGACCGCCGCTGGCGATTGGAGGTGGTCGCCCCGGTGGACCACCTCCAGTCGGAGAGGACCGGGTACGTTCTCGCCCTGTGGCTCGGCCTGCTGGCCACGGTGCTGGCGGCCGTGGCCGCCCATCTCCTCAACCAGGGGACCGCCCACCGTCAGGAGCTGGCCCGGCTCAACCAGCTCTCCCAGGAGAAGGACCGCTTCCTGGCGGCGGTCAGCCACGAGCTGCGCACCCCGCTCACCGCGGTGGTGGGGATGGCCGGCATCCTCGCCGAGGAGGGTCCCGCCCTTCCCCAAGCCGAGCTGCGCGAGCTCGTCCACGTTCTCGAGCAGGAGGCCAACGAGCTGGCCGACCTGGTGGAGGACTTGCTGGCCGCGGGAAGGGTCAAAGCGGGCTCCCTGAACGTGTTCCCGGCGGAAGTGGACCTGGGCGAGCAGGTGGGCCGGGTGGTGGGCCGGCTGGCCATCCCGCCCGGCAAGGACGTGGTGGTGGGCGAGCATCTCGGCAAGGTATGGGCCGACCCTCTGCGGGTGCGGCAGATCGTGCGCAACCTGTGTGCCAATGCGGTGCGCTACGCGACTGCCCGAGTGATCGTCGAAGCCGAGCAGGCCGGCCACGAGCTCGCCCTCTCCGTCCGCAACGACGGGCCTCCCATCCCGGAGTGGCGGGAGAAGCTCATCTTCCAGCCCTACGAGGGAAGAGACGTGACGGGGGGGCAGCCCGAGTCGATCGGGCTCGGGTTGAGCATCTCACTCCAGCTGGCCCGGGCCATGGGGGGCATGCTGGCCCACGCTCGCCGCGGCGAATGGACGGTCTTCACGCTCACCCTGCCGGCTGAGAGATACCCTCCCCCCCTCACCCTCCCCGTGCGAGGAGTTCGGGAGCAGGGTATCCCTATCCCTTCGCCCCTCCCGTGAAGTTCCACTCCGCCAGATGCACGGCCGGGGCGACGATGAAGCCCGCCCCGAACTCGGAGTCGGCGAAGCGAGACTCGGAGCCGATCCCCAGCAGGCTTCCCTCACCGAGAGCCTTCACGAACGACTGCGTGAAACGGAGGTTGCCGACCGCCTTGGTGACCTCCCCGCCCTCGATGAGGAAGGTCCCGTTCCGGGTCAGGCCGGTCACCACCTGCGTCTTGGGGTCGAGGATCCGGCAGTAGTTGAACTGGGTCACCAGGAGGCCCCGTTCCACGGCTCCGATCATCTCTGGCAGGGACCGGTTCCCGGTCCCTACGAACACGTTGCTGGGGAAGGCGCCCCACACCTCGCCGCCGGGAATGGCGTGCCCGGTGCTCTCGGCGTCCAGCTTGCCGGCCGTCCGCCGGTCGTGGGCCAGCGACTCCACCACCCCTTCCCGCACGAAGTCGACCTTCCGTTTGGGGGTGCCCTCGGCGTCGAAGGGGACGCCCAGCGCCCGCAGCTCGGCCACGCTGTCCCAGATGTTGAAGGTCCGGTCGAACTGCCGCTCCCCGACTCTGGCGAAGGATTGGCCCTCGGCCACCGCCTTGCCGTTGAGGCCGTAGAAGGACAGGAACACCACGATGGTCGCCACACACTCCGGCTCCAGCACCACCTCGTAGCGGCCGGGTTCCAGCTCCACGGGCTTGGACGCGTCGCGCGCCTTGCGGGCGGCCACCTGCCCGCCGGCCGACCCGTCCAGGTCGGCCAGGCGGAGGGCGGTCTGATGGGCGGCTCCCGCCGAGGACTCCGTCTGGTGGATGCCGTCCACCGTGGCCCGCGTGCTGCGGCCCTCCGCTCGCTGTCCGGCCGTGCTGGCGAAGGCGACCAACCCACCCTCCGTATCGCAGTAACCGGCCGCCCGCATGCCGTCACCGGCCGCCACGAACTCCTTCACCACCGCCGCCCGCTCCTCGGGGGAGGCCTCGGCGGTGGCCTCGTCGTAGTGCTCCACCGGCTGCACCTCGGCGGGTGGAGCCAGGCCCGGCCAGTCCGGATCGACCGGCCGCAGCTTGGCGGCGTCGATCGCTCCCTCCACCAGCCGCTGCAGGGCGTCGACGGTCGAGCGGGTGGTGCTGGCCGAGGCCACCCGACCATCCACGACCACCTTGAGGTTGACCGAGAGCTGGTCCTCCCCGACGTTCTGGTGGATGAAGGAGTTGGCGAATCGAGTCAGGGCCGAGCGTCCTCCGGCCACCATCACCTGTGCCTCGGCGCGCCTGCCCACCAGCTCGAGGACCTGCTCGCAGAGATCCATGTAGCGGCTCATGTCTCCTCCCCCCACCGTTCTTGCGTGAGTTCCGTACCGCCGGCGGTCAGTTTCTCACGCAAGAACGGGAGCAAGTGGTCGAGGTAAGGGCTCATCCCTTCACCCCCACCCGCACCTGATGGAAGCGCCCCGGCGAGGCCGGGTGGCCGGTGTGGCCCACCTGCATGGGCTGGCCCTTCCCGCAGTTGGGGGTGCCCCAGAACACCCATTCTCCCTCGCCGGCCAGGCGGTCGAGCGACCCCCAAAACTGCGGCGTGATTCCGGTATAGGTGGGATTACGGAGCATCCGGCCCCGCTTGCCGCCCTTGATCTCCCAGGCGATCTCGCAGCCGAACTGGAAATTGAGCCGCTTGTCATCGATCGACCAGGAGCGGTTGGTCGACATGTAGATGCCATCCTCGGTATCGGCGATGATCTCCTCGAGGGAGGAGTCGCCGGGCAGCAACCCCACATTGGTCATCCGGACCATGGGCAGGCGGTTGTACCCGTCCGCCCTCACCATCCCGCCCGGCGGCAGCCCGGCGATGGCCGCCGAGTCCCGGCCCGAGAGGACCCCTACCCAGGTCCCCTCCTTGACGATCTCGACCCGCTGGGCGGGGGTGCCTTCGTCGTCATAGCCGAAGGTGCCCAGCGCCCCCGACAGCGTGGCGTCGGCGACGATGTTCATGACCGGCGACCCGTACTTCAGCTTGCCCAGCTTGCCCAGCTCCAGGAATGAGGTGCCGGCGAAGGCGGCTTCCCAGCCGAGAATGCGGTCGAGCTCGATGGCGTGTCCCACCGACTCGTGGATCTGGAGGGCCAGCTGGCTCGACTCCAGGATGAGGTCGGTGGTCCCCTCCGGGCACTCGTCGGCCCGATGCAAGACGGCCGCCTCCTCGGCGATCCGTCCGGCGTTCCCGGGCAAGTCGAATGCACGGATCACCTCGTACCCGCCGGTCTGATACTGGCCGAAGGATTGCGGGTAGGAGCGACGCTGCGTCTCGGCCTCCCCCACCGCGGTGGCGCTCATGTCGCCCCCGGATTCCACGATGTGCTGGTGGAGGCGATGGCCCTGGCTGGAGACGAACCACTTCTCGGTGTCCCAGAACCCCATCGAGGCCTCCGCCAGCGAGATCCCCTCCACCTCCTGCAGGAGCTTGGTCACCTCCACCAGGAGGTCGCCCTTCTCGGAGACGGAGACCGAGAAGGGGTGCTCCTCGTGCGGCGTCTGGTAATCGTCCTCCCGCACCGCCACGTCGGCCAGCTCGAGGTCCGGCCCGGCCACCGTGGCCGAGGCCTTGGCGACGGCCGCCGCCCGCTCGCCGGCCTGGCGGGCCGCCTGCTCGGAGAGCTCCTCGGTGGCGAAGAATCCCCAAGATGAGCCGGTCAGGGCTCGCACTCCCACCCCGGCCTGCTCGGAGCGGTCGAAGCCCTCGATCACCTGGTTGAGCGCCGAGAGGCGCTCGTGCTGGGAGACCACCGTGCGGGCGTCGGCGTAGTGGGCGCCGGCGGCGAGCGCCCCCTCCACCGCCGCTCGGGCATAGTCGAACAAAGGACACCTCCGTCTGATGAGGCGCCGGATGCTACCGCCTCCCGTTCTGGCGCGGGATTCTCACACCCTGGTGTGAAGTTTGCGCGCCAAAAGCCGGGGAGTGGAGAGCTGTTAGCTTCCCCCCATGCCCGTGGTGGCCGTCTTCGGGTCCTCGAGCGCCGAGCCGGGCGCCCCGGACTACGAGGAGGCCAGGCGGCTCGGCCGGCTGCTGGCCGAGGCGGGGGTAGCGGTGGCCACCGGCGGGTACGGCGGCCTCATGGAGGCCGTCTCCTCCGGTGCACACCAGGCGGGCGGGCGTGTGATCGGAGTGACGGTGCCCACCGTCTTCCCGGACCGCCCCGGCGCCAACCCCTTCGTCGGGGAAGAGCGCCGGGCCGAGAGCCTCACCGAGCGCATCCATCAGCTGACCGACCTGGCCGAGGCGGCCATCGCCCTGCCGGGCTCCATCGGGACCTTCACCGAGCTGATGATGGCCTGGAACCTGGCGTTCGTGGCTCCCTTCAGCCGGGGGCGGCCCAAGCCGGTGATCGCGGTGGGGGAGCTGTGGTCCGAGCTGGTTGCTCTCCTGCGGGAGAAGCTGGAGACCGACGGTCTGGTGGTGTGCGTGCCCACCATCGAGGATGCGGTCGAGGTCCTCCGGGCTCAGGCCGGCTGATCCAGGGCGTCCTGGTCGAAGGGTGGGGGTCGCCGCCATTCATGGCTCATCCCCAGCTCGGTGCGGTGCCCGGCCGGGCAGCGGATCGTCCTCCGCCGCCGGAGGTCCTGGAGCCTGGCCCGCAACGGTCGCCCGCACTCCTGGCACCTGAGACACACCTCGGCCTGGGCGAGGTTGGACAAGACCACCTCCACGCAAAACTACATATATGTAAGTTACTCCCCCACTAGGCGATCGTCGTGGATATCTCCAGGCAGGGCATACTTGAACGTAACCCTGGCTGGTTGACGGGGCTCCTATCTGGATAGATAAGCTGGCTTGCGTATATACCGATGGGTTATGGGCAAGCATCTGGTGAGCCTCGATGAGCAGGCCCTCGACGCCGCCCGCGCCGAGCTCGGCACGGCCACGATCAAAGACACGGTCAATGTCGCGCTCCGACGAGTCGCGTCGGGTCGCAACGAGCGGGTCGCTGAGGCCATCGACGCTCTGGCTGAGGCCGGGCTCGCCGATCGAGCGGAAGCGTGGCGCTGAGCCACCTGCTCGACACCAGTGTCCTGACCCGCCTCGCCGAGTCTTCCGTCAGACAGGTGATCGAGCCGCTGGCATCGGTCGGACGGGCAGCTCGCGCCGGCCTCAGCGACCTCGAGATCGGTCTCACGGCCCGCAACGCCGACGAGTGGGACCGGCTGATGACGGCGCTCGATGTCTTCGTGCTCGTGGAAACCACGGCCCGTCACCTGCAGCGTGCCCGCCAGGTTCAGCGCCTCCTCGCCTCCCAGAGTCAAAGGGGGCGCAAGATTCCGGACCTACTCGTGGCAGCCGCCGCCGAAGCAGTCGGACTCACCGTTCTCCACTACGACACAGACTTCGACCTCATCGCCACCGTCACCGGGCAGCGGTGTGAGTGGATCGTCCCGGCCGGGAGCATCGACTGAGGAGCAGAGAAGTCAGCCACCGTCCAGCGCTTCCTCCACCAGGCGCTGCTGTTCCTCGACGTGGCGGCGGTGGCTGCCGGAGGCCGGGCTGGCGGACTCCGGCCGGGCCACCACCCGCAGCTCGCCCTCCACCAACTCGGTGAGCCGTGGCCGTACGAAGCTCCCGGCCCCCATGTTGACCGGCTCCTCCTGCGCCCACACCACTTCGGCCTCCCCATAGCGACCGAGGACCTCGGCGATCCGCTCGGCCGGGAACGGGTAGAGCTGCTCGACCCGGATGAGGGCCACCGTCTCGAGATCACGTTCCTGGCGACCCTCCTCCAAATCGTAGAAGACCTTGCCCGCACAGAGCACCACCCGCTGCACGTCCGCCGGCTCGGGCCCGCTCGGATCCTCGATCACCTCCAGGAAGCGCCCTCCTGCCAGCTCCCGTACCGGGCTGAAGGACTGGCGGGCCCGCAAGAGCGACTTGGGAGTGAAGAGCACCAGCGGCTTGCGGGGTGCGGCGCAGACCTGGCGGCGCAGCACATGGAAGTACTGGGCGGGGGTGGAGGGCACCACCAGTCGCAGGTTGTCCTGGGCGCAGGCGATCAGGAAGCGCTCCATCCGGGCGCTGGAGTGCTCGGGCCCTTGGCCTTCGTAGCCGTGCGGCAAGAGCAGCACCAAACCCGACTGCTGGCCCCACTTGTCCTCACCGGCCACCACGAACTGGTCGATGATCACCTGGCCGCCGTTGGCGAAATCCCCGAACTGGGCCTCCCAGGCCACCAGGGCCTCCGGGGCGGCCACCGAATAGCCGTATTCGAAGCCCATGGCGGCGAACTCGTTGAGGGGACTATCCACCACCTGGAAAGGGGCCTGCTCCGGGTCCAGGTGGGCCAGCGGCATCCACTCGGCCCCGGACTCGTAGTCGATCAGCACCGCGTGGCGCTGGCTAAAGGTCCCCCGCGAGCTGTCCTCCCCGGCCAGGCGCACCCGGGCCCCTTCGAGAACCAGCGACCCGAGAGCCAGCGCCTCGGCCAAGGACCAGTCGACCTCGCCGGAGCCGAACAGGTCCCGGTGCTGGTCGAGGATCTTGACCAGCTTGGGGTGGACCGTGAAGCCGTCGGGGACGGTGGTGAGTGCCTGCTCGATACGGGCCAGGATCTCTTGCGAAACCTTGGTCTGGGCCTCGTCCCGTGCGTCCGGCTGGGGAGCCGGTTCGGGCGCGCGGTCGCGCACCTCTACGTGCCTGGTCTCCTCGAAGGCCCCTTCCAGCAGGTTCCGGAACTCCTGCAGCGATCGTTCCGCCTCCTCCACCGAGATGAAGCCGGCGTTCACCAGCCGTTCCATGTAGACCTTGCGACAGGAGCGACGCTCCTCGATGGCGTGGTACATGAGCGGCTGGGTGTAGGACGGCTCGTCGGCCTCGTTGTGCCCGTGACGGCGATAGCAGACCAGGTCGATCACCACGTCCTTGTGGAAGGCCTGGCGGAAGGCGAAGGCCAGCCGGGCCACCCGCACCACCGCCTCCGGGTCGTCGCCGTTGACGTGGAAGATGGGCGACTGGACCGCCTTGGCCACATCGGTGGCATACGGGCTGGAGCGGGCCTCCTCGGCCGGGGTGGTGAAGCCCACCTGGTTGTTCACCACCACGTGCACCGTCCCACCGGTCTGGTACCCCTCGAGCTGGGAGAGGTTGAAGACCTCGGATACCACCCCCTGCCCCGAGAAGGCCGCATCGCCGTGGATGAGGAGGGGAAGCACCTTGTCCCGCCCGCCGGGGCGCTGGTCCTGGCGGGCCCGCACCATCCCCTCGACGACCGGGTCGACCGCCTCCAGATGGCTGGGATTGGAGGCCACCAGCACGGCCAGCTCATCCCCGGAAGGGGTGGTGAAGGTGCCGGAGGCCCCCACGTGATATTTCACGTCCCCGGAGCCCCCGGTGGTGGCCGGATCGATGTCCCCCTCGAACTCCCGGAAGATCTGCGCGTAGCTGCGCCCCACGATGTTGGCCAGCACGTTGAGGCGGCCCCGGTGAGCCATGCCCATCACCGCCTCCTCCATCCCCTCTTGGACCGCATCGGTGAGGATGGCGTCCAACATCGGGATCAGGCTCTCGGCGCCTTCCAGGCCGAAGCGCTTGTGGCCCACGTACTTGGTGTGAAGGAAGCGCTCGAAGGCCTCCGCCTCGTTGAGCTTGCGGAGGATGGCCCGCTTCTCCTCCACCCCCGGCTCGGCGTAGGGGCGCTCCACCCGCTCCTGGATCCAGCGCTTCTGCTCGGGCTCCTGGATGTGCAGGTACTCGATGCCGGTGGTGCGGCAGTAGGCGTCTCGCAGCAGCCCGAGGATCTCGCCCAGCTTGAGCTCCGCTTGCCCGCCCAAGCCGCTCAGGGTCTGGAAGGTACGGTCGAGATCCCAGATGGTGAGGCCGTAGGTGCGCGGATCCAGCTCGGGGTGGATGCTGGGAGGCCGGAGCTGCAGTGGGTCGAGGTCGGCGATCAGGTGCCCCCGCACCCGGTACATGTTGATGAGCTGAGAGACCCGCAGCCGCTTCTCCACCCACTCCGGCGTCCCGAGTGGCGGGTTGTCGTCGGGGGCCCAGCGGGCCGGGACATAGGGCATCCGCAGCGAAGCGAACACCTGGTCGTAGAAGTCCTCTTCCCCGAGGAGGAGGCGGTGGACGTCCCGCAGGAACTCGCCCGACTCGGCTCCCTGGATCACCCGGTGGTCGTAGGTGGAGGTGAGGGTGAGGACCCGGCCCACCCCCATGCGGGCCAGGGCTTCCGGGTCGGCCCCCTGGTACTCGGGCGGGTAGATGATGGCCCCCACCCCGACGATCACCCCCTGGCCGGGCATGAGCCGGGGGACCGACTGCACGGTCCCCACCGTGCCGGGGTTGGTGAGGGTGGCGGTGGTGCCGGCGAAGTCCTCCGGGGTGATCTCCCCACTGCGGACCTTGCGGATGATCTCCTCGTAGGCGCGGAAGAACTCCCCGAAGTCCATCTCCTCGGCGTGCCGGACGTTGGGGACCAGCAGGCTGTGGGAGCCGTCCTTGCGCGTGACGTCCACGGCCAGGCCCAGGTTGATGTGCCGGTAGCGGACCGCGTGGGGCTTGCCGTCCCTCTCCAGGTAGGCGGAGTTCATGGCCGGGCGGGCCTGGAGAGCCCTCACCACCGCCCAGCCGATCAGGTGGGTGAAGCTGACCTTCCCGCCTTCCCGGCGGGCCAGCTGGTTGTTGAGGATGCGCCGGTTGACCTCCAGCAGCTTGGCCGGGATGGTCCGCACCGAGGTGGCGGTGGGGATTGCGCGGCTCGCCTCCATGTGCTCGGCGATGAGGGCCGGGGCACCCACGAGAGGAGACAGCTCGGCCTCCTCGGCAAGGTCCCTCCCCCTCTCTTCCTCCTCCCTCCCCTCTCTTCTCTCTCCCTCCCCCTTTGGGGGAGGGGTGGGGAGGGGGCGGGGGAGGGGGCGGGGGAGGGGGCCTTCGCCCTTTGCTCGCCGTCCCCGCGGTAGTCGTCGAAGAACTCCCGCCAGCCCTCGCTCACTGATTGGGGCGAGTCGAGGTAGCGCCGGTACATCTCATCGACCAGCCAGATGTTGGGGCCGAAGCCCTCCGGAGTGTCCTGGGGATCGGTCATCGCCTCGTTGATCCATGGTACCGAAGGCCCGGCTGGGCCATCTCGTAGACTTGGCCGGCCATGGACGACCCGCTGATCCGGTTCCGCGACCGCTTCCCGATCCTCGAGAAGACCACCTACCTGGTGAGCCACTCCCTGGGGGCGATGCCGAAGTCCGTCCGCCAGCAGCTGCACGGGTATGCCGAGGCATGGGGCATGCGTGGGGTGCGGGCCTGGGAGGAAGGCTGGTGGGATCTGCCGGTGACGGTGGGAGACGTCTTGGCCCCGCTCCTCGGGGCCCCCCGCGGTTCGGTGGCCATGCTCCCCAACGTCAGCCTGGCCGAGGTGGTGGTCGCCTCGTGCTTCTCGTTCTCACCGCCTCGGAACCGGGTGGTGCTCTGCGACCTCGACTTTCCCTCTGTCCAATACGTCTGGCACGGCGTGCCCGGGGCCGAGGTGGTGACGGTCCCCGGCCGGGGCGGCCTCTCCATCGAGACCGAGGAGCTCCTCGCGGCCATCGACGAGCGAACCGCCGTGGTGGCGGTCAGCCACGTGCTGTTCAAGAGTGCCCACATCCTCGACGTGGCGGCCATCACCGCCCGCGCCCACCAGGTGGGGGCCCGGGTGGTTCTGGACTGCTATCACTCCGCCGGGATCCTTCCCTTCTCGCTGACGGGGCTGAAGGTGGACTTCGCGGTGGGAGGCTCGGTGAAGTGGCTGTGTGGGGGGCCCGGAGGGGGCTGGCTCTACGTGCGGCCCGACCTGCACGAGGTCCTGGAACCCTGGGCGGTCGGCTGGCAGGCCGACCGGGAGCCGTTCGGGTTCCGTCCGGGCCCGATCGAGCATTCCGAGGGCATCTGGCGCTTCCTGAATGGAACCCCCGGCGTGCCGGGGCTCTATGCGGCCCGGGCCGGGTACGAGATCGTGGCCGAAGCGGGTGTGGAGGAGATTCGCCGCAAGTCGCTGCATATGACCCAGTGGCTGATCGACATGGCCGAAGAGCTGGCGATCCCGGTCACCTCGGAGCTGGATCCGGGACGTCGGGCCGGCACGGTCACGCTCGGCCTGCCCGATGAGGCGCGGCTCGCCGCCGCCCTCATCGAGGCGAGGGTGATCGTCGACAGCCGTCCCGGGGCGGGAGTGCGGGTCGGTCCTCATTTCTACAACTCCGAGGACGACCTCATCAAGCTCCGCAAGGAGCTGATCCGCCTGCTGGGATAGACAGCGTGGGCGGACCTGTCAGGCGACTCGACCGGCCGGGCCGGCCCGAGCCCCGAAGCTGAAGGCGGCCAGCATCACCGCCGCCAGCCCGGCTCCGAGTACGAAGGTGGTGGCCGGGCCGAGGGCGTGCAGCGAGGCCGCCGCGCCGATCGGTCCCAGCGTCTGTCCGAGGCGTGCAGAGGAGACGAAGGTGGCCACGATCGTCCCCCGACTGGAGGCGGGGGCCGCACCGGTGGCCACCTCCTGTAGCGTGGGCACCATCAAACCCTCACCCAACCCAAACCCGAGCAGGCCCACCACAAGCCAAGACAGGGTCCCGGCCACCGCCACCAGCACCAAGGCGGCGACGAAGGCACCGGCCGCCGCGGCCAGCAGGAGTCGGCGTCCGAAGTGGGCGCTGAGCCGCCCCAAGTTGACTGCGGCGGTGAAGTTGGCCACGGCCGGAAGGCCGAGCAGCACTCCTCGCCAGGAGGCGGGCAGCCCGAAGCGGGTCTCCAGGTAGAGCGGAAGGACGGTGAGCACCACCCCGAAGATGAGGGCGAAGGTCGCCGCCGAAGCGCCCAGGACCCCGAGCAGGGCGGGCGACCGGAGGATCGGGATCGCTTCCGCCACCTGCTCCCAGACACTCACCTCTCGGCTGAGGCTGCGGGGGAGCCTGCGGACCAGTAACCAGGCGGTGAGCAGCGCCAGCGGGTAGACGAGGAAGGGTGCCCGCCAGCCGAACAAGTCGGTGAGGGCTCCACCGAGGACCGGAAAGAGGGCGAGGGACAACGTGAGCACCGCCGCGTTGCGGCCGATCATCCGGACCCGCTCCACCCCTTCCCAGTGGTCACCGATCAACACCACCGCCAGATTGACCAGTCCCGCCGAACCGATCCCCTGCAGGAAGCGAAGCACGATGAGGGCTCCCACCGAGGGGGCCGCCGCCCCCAGCCCCCCGGAGATGCCGAACAGCACCAGGCAGGGCACCAGCACCTCCCTCCGGCCGTAGCGGTCGGCCAGGAGCCCGATCACCGGGGCCAGGACGATCCCCGGTAGGGTGAGCGCCCCAATGAGCAGCCCGGCCGAGCCGGCCGAGGCTCCCAGCCCGTCGAGGATGTCCGGGATGGAAGGGGAGATGAGAGGGTTGGCAGCGATGCCGGTCAAGGTGATCGAGAAGATCAACCAGGGGGCCGGAGGAGGCCGGTGGCCGGACCGGCCGTCGGGGTGGGCGGACATGGAGGCGCCACCCTACAAGGGCAGCCCGACCCGGCCTCACGCTCCGCAAGGAGCTGATCGGCCGGCTGGAGAGGCGGCCACTAGTGCCCCTGCGCGTAAATCCATCGGATTTGAGTAAACCCTTCCAGACTGTGCTGGTGAGATCCGCATAGCCTGGGAGGACACCATGCCACGACTCGCCCCCACCATCGAGTTGGAGACCGAGCAACGC
>JBOGFC010000033.1:0-6923 GCA_050742155.1 Acidimicrobiia bacterium | reverse complement strand
AACAGGTAGGCGCCCGGCGCGTCGGGGATCTCGGCGGTGGGGGGAGGAAAGGACATGGTCATTCGAGTGTACGACGCCTTCAGGCGTCGGCCGGGAGGAGGCTGAAGGCTCCTCCCTGGATGGGCCGCAGCGCACGGAAGTCTCGTTCATCGAAGGTGAGGATGCGCCGAGTGCCGAATCGGAAGGCGAGCACAACGATGGACAAGTCGGCAAGCCCCGGATCGAGATCTCGGTAGCGCTGATGCAGGTCGGCAACCGTGGCGTGCTCACCCGCATCCAAACACTCCACCCTCAACCGTCCCGCCGCGATGTCCTGGTAGAAAGCCAACCGGGCCGGTGCCCCGATTCGACTCCCGAGCAGGTAGTCGGCCTCGGCCGTCACGGTGGCCGGCACCACCAGGTCTTGCCGCTCGGCTCGAATGAGCGTCCGCACGCGTTCGTGATGGGGATCGAGCCGGTCTGCATAGGCGACCAGCGGCCCGGAATCGACCAGGAGGGTCACCTGCCGAAGCCTCTGAGCAAATCCTCCTCTCGATGATCGGCCACTGAGTCGCCCGGACCCTCACCTACTCCTTCGATTGCGAACCGCCGGTCCGTCGCAGGCTCGGCCATGAAGCCGGCGATAGCTCGGCGAATGAGCTCGGCTTGCGAAAGGCCGAGGTCCCGCGAGAGCCGTTCGAGCCGAGCGATCTCGCGCTCCGTGAGATAGACGCTGGTCTTCTTCATAGCAATGTAGGGTAGCTTGTAGGGCAGGATCAGAGGAGACCCTCGTCGAAACGTCCCGAGCCGGCTCAAGCTCGCGCCGGCCGCGGCCGACATCACAGAAGAAGGCCGAAGGGACCTCATGGCTCAGCTCGAGACGGCTCCGGGCCGGCACCCGTGGAAGCTCCTGGCGGTCAGCTTCCTGAGCCTCTACCTGGAGTTGGCCCTCATCCGCTGGGTGCCGAGCACGCTGCACATCGTGGCCTTCTTCTCCAACCTGGTGCTGATCGCTTCGTTCCTCGGCTTAGGCATCGGCATGGCACGACCCCGCCCGGTGGCCGCGTCGGTCGAGAGAGCCTTTCTCCGCTTGGCCGTCACGAGCGCCCTCCTGGCGATCTTCCGATCCTTTGCGGTGGACGTCTCAGGTAGCGCTTACGCGGTCAACGAGACCGGAGGAGCTCTGGCGTTCACGGTTCCTCTGCCACTCATCCTGATCGTGGTCTTCGGACTCATCGCTTGGACGAGCATCCCGTTGGGCAGCCTGGTGGCCGCCTACTTCGACGGCCTGGAGCGCATTCCGGCCTATTCCATCAACATCGCCGGGAGCTTGCTGGGCGTGCTGGCGTTCTCCGCCGTCGCCTGGCTGCGCTTGCCCCCCGTCATCTGGTTCGGGGTAGGCCTCACGCTGCTCGGACTCGTCGACCGGCGGGGCCGTCACCTCCTCCCCGCATCGGCCTTTGTCTCCGTGCTGGCTCTGGTCCACCTCGCCGACTCGAACATGCTCCGCGACGAGGTTCGCTGGTCTCCCTACTACAAGGTGGTGGCGAGTTCGATCGATCCCCAAACCCGCGACCTCGGCGCCGGATTCGTCCTCAGGGTGAACAACCAGTTCCTCCTCTCGGGCTTGGATCTGCGCCCGGAGGCGCGGCCACCGGCCGGGGTCGATCACCAAGTCGCCCGGCACCATGAGTTGCTCAAGTCCTACTACGACTTGCCCTTCCAGCTACGCAGGGTCGATCGGGCTCTGGTCCTCGGGTCGGGGGCCGGCAACGACGTGGCCGCCGGGCTCCGCCACGGGGTCGAGCACGTGACGGCGGTGGAGATCGATCCGCTCGTCCTCGACTTCGGGCGGGAGCACCATCCCGAGCGCCCCTACCAATCACCAGGGGTGGAGCTGGTACTGGACGACGGACGCGCCTACCTCAACCGTTCACACGAGAAGTTCGACCTGGTTCTCTTCGCCACGCTGGATGCCCACGGCCTCCTCTCCAGCATGGGAAGCGTCCGCCTGGACAGCTTCATCTACACCGAGGAGAGCCTGCAGTCCGCCAAGGATCGCTTGACCGAAAATGGGTTGCTGGTGCTCTCCTTCGGTCCCTTTCGGGAGGACGTCCAGCTCCGGCAGTACTCCATGGTCCGCTCCATCTTCGGCCAAGAACCGCTCTACTTCCTGCACGACAACGGGCACCGCACCATCGTGGCCGGCCATCTGGAGGGAATCACCATGGCCGGCCTGCCCCAGCAGTGGCGCCGCATCAGCCCCACCGAGGTCGGCTCCCGGCTGGAGCACCACCCCCACGCCGCCATCCCCGCCACCGATGACTGGCCGCACCTCTACCTTCGGCAGAGGACGATTCCCCCGGAATACCTGGTCGTGTTGGGCGGGATCATGATCTTGTCCGCCTTCCTGGTGAGGCGGAGCTTCCGGGGCGCCAGATCATTGGACGGCCACTTCTTCTTCCTGGGGGCCGGGTTCCTCCTCCTGGAGACGAAGAGCGTCACTGAGTACGCCCTCCTGATCGGCTCCACCTGGCAGACCAACTCGCTGGTGTTCTCGGTGATCCTGCTGGTGATCCTGGCCGCCAACCTGTTGGTCCTGACCGTTCTGCGGCGGGCTTGGCTGCCGGGCTGTTACCTGCTGATCTTCCTGAGCTTGTTGGCCGGGTTCCTCTGGCCGATCAGCCGGTGGGCTTCCAGCCTCGGATCGCTGGCGGTCCTGGCCGCCGGTATGTACCTGGGCGTTCCCATCTTCCTGGCGGCCATCGTCTTCGCCTCGACCTTCCGACATGCGCGGCTGGGGAGCGCCGCCCTGGCCAGCAACCTGCTCGGCGCGGTCTTGGGGGGAGCCGCGGAGTATCTCTCCCTGGCGGTGGGGATCCGGGCCTTGAGCCTGCTGGCCCTCGCCATGTATGCCGGCTCGTTGGCCTTCTGGAGCCTGCGATCCCGAGTGCCGGTTCCGGAGCCTTCGCCCCTCCACGCTCCAGCCTGATCTCAGCCCAACCGGCGCAGCACGACCAGCCCGTCGTCCTCCTCCACCTTCATGGCGAAGTCGAACAGGTCGAGGGCCAGACAGAGGCCCAGGTCCGCCGGGTGGGCCCACCCGGCTTCCCACAGGCGGCGCCCGCCGTTCCCCCTGAACGCCGCCTCGAGGCGTGCCCGCCCGTCCCCGGCCCGCCCAAGGAGCAACGCTTCCAGGTGATCGGCGCAGGCCTCGTCCTCGTCGGCGATCTCCTCTCCCAGGAGGCCGGCCGGAACCAGGGTCACCTCGGGCTCCCCGGCCAGCGCCCGGGCTGTGGCCGAGGCCACCACGAAGGCGCAGGCGTAGATGGGTCCGGCCCGGTTCTGCAGGGCGGCCCTTACCACCCGCGTGCCCGCCGAGGAACGATGGACCACGGTGGTCCCGCTCAGATCGGCCCCCAAGACCTCGGCCGGCGAGTTCCCCAGGTCGAAGTCAGCGGGACGCTCCCCCTGCTCCTCCCCCATCAGGAGGGCCCGGCCGAGGCGCCCGGCCACCAGGCGGGCCTCGTCGAGCTCGGCGGCCAGCACCAGCCGCTCCACCCCTCCGGCCAGGGCGAAGGCGGCGGTGGAGAAGGCCCGGAACACATCGATCACCACCGTGGGCCCGGTGGCCTCCTGCGCACCGGCCAGGAGGCTCCGGCGCCGGATCGAGGTCATCCCCTCCTCCAGCGGGCGCCCAGCAGGCGCGGCAGGTGCCGCTGCTCGGCCAGCAGCGGATCGCGGGCGGCAGCTCCTGCTCCGATGCCTCGCTCCACCAGCCGCTCCAGGGACCAACCGGCGGAGGCCGCCTGGCTGAGCAGATCACCGAGCGGCCGGTGCACGAAGGTCACCTCCCGCTCCCCGGCCGGCTCTCTCCCGCTGGTCTCCTCGAGGTAGGGACCCCACTGCCAGAGGACCGCCCCATCGGTGGGATCGACCACCGGACCGGCACCGGGAGCCGTGTAGGCGGGATGGTTCATGACCAGGGCCAGGCATCCGCCCTCCCGTACCCCGGCGGCCACCCGCCGAAACAGCTCGACTGAGTCGGGAAGGTGCTCCAACACCAAGACCACGTAGGCCCCGTCCACCGACGCCGGGCGGAGCCAGCCCAGCTCGGGCAGCCGGGCTCGGACCACCGTCACCGGCCGGGCCCGCCGCAACAGCTCCAGGCTCACGTCGCACCCCACCACCCGGGAACCGCGATCCAGCACGGCCCGCATCGCCTGGCCCTCCCCGCATCCCAGCTCGAGGTACATTGCGCCCGGTCGGGGCTGGAGCACCTCGAAGAGGAGGGGCAGCACGTCCTCCCGGTAGACGGGGTCGCGCGCGACCTCCTCCAGCCACCAGTCGCTGAGCGCTTCCCATTCTTCCGCCACCAAACGGCCTCTCCTCGACCGCAGTCTGGTAGCCGTCTCAAGGGCACGCGTGGCTAGGTCGATGAAAGCAGGATGCGTCGGCACATCCTGGCATGGTTAGTCGTAGGGGCCCTGATGGGTGCCATTGTGCAGTGGAGCCAGGTTCGGGAACTGGGTGACGGAGACGTAGCTGCCCTGCTGAGCGTGGGGGCAACCTCTGATGCGCGTCGCTACTTCGAGAAAGAGCTCGGGTCCGTCCCGCTGGTCCCGGGAGGGGGCCACGACGGCCAGTCCTCTTACATCGTTGCTCGCGACCCCTGGGCTACAGGCGATGCCTGGCGAGACCTCGACCACCCGGGTTATCGGTACCGACGGATGCTCTACCCGGCCGTGTCGGGGGGGCTGGGGCTGCTGGGCCCCCGCGCAACGCACTACGGCCTGACCGTGTGGGCGGTGGTGGGGATGGGCATGGCCACGGCAGCTCTGGCAGACCTCGTACGCCGCTACGGCACAGGGCTCTGGGTGGTCTTAGGGATCATCGCCAATCGGGGACTCTGGCTCTCGGTAAAGCTGCTCACACCTGATGCCCTGGCGATGGGGCTGGCCCTGACAGGTGTCGCATCCTACCTGCGCGGGTCACGCCGGGTCTCGTGGGTCCTCCTGGGAGCAGCCGCTCTCACCAAGGAGCCCTACTTGCTCTTCTCGCTTGGACTGGCGGGTTGGCTGTGGGCACGAAACCTCCGGAAGGAGGGAGTCTTGATGGTCGTGGCAACGGCCACACCCCTGGTCCTGTGGAGCACCTGGGTGTCCCTGAGGCTCGGAGAGGGCTTCTCACCGCGCGGCAACCTGACTGTGCCGGGCACCGGGATCTTCGACTCGGCCTCCGAGTGGACGGCGAATGGTGAACTCCTCCTTGCGGTCATTGCCCTCACAGCCGTTCCGCTAGCTGGCTTGGCGGCATGGCTCAGCCGTCGTCCACTCTTGATCTGGTTGACCTGGCCTTGGATCGCGGTGGCCATCCTCTCGTCCGGATGGGTGTGGGACCTGGGCAACAACGCGATCCGCGCGTTTCTACCGCTCTGGGCCCTGGCCTTCCTGGGAATCGGTGTTTACCTGGAACGCCGGTTGGCCCCGGCGCCGGTAAAGGTCTCCCCCGCATGACTCTGACATCCGCCTGCTCGGCACGACTGAACCTCGCTGACGGCAAGAGCTCATGGGCCGCGGTCGTGGCGATGACAGCGCTGATGGGGCTGCTCACATGGCTGATGCTCCCTGACTCGGCTGGCCAGGGTGCTGATTTCCTGGCGGATTACGTCTCCGCCCGCGCGTGGTGGTCCGGTCAGGATCCCTACGCCCATCAGGATGCTCTCCGGCTGAGCGACGGGTTCCCCGTCGGCAGTGGACCCCTTCGAGTGGAATACAACCCTCACCTTCCTGCGGCCATCCTTGGCGCCGCGCCCTTCGCCGTCCTTCCCTTCTCGCTGGCCCTGAGCGCCTATCGGTTGGCCCAAGTCGTGGCGTTGTCACTCGCCTGGTGGTGGGCGGTACGAAGCTTCTGGCGACCGGGCCTGGTGCCATTTGTCATGGGGGTTGTCCTCGGTGCCTGGGCCCCCGTCTGGCAGGGCCTCGATTGGGGCGCCCCGCCCGGCTTCCTGGCTCTGGCTGGCATGGCTGCCTGGCACTTCAGTCGAACTGGAAGGCCGGTATCCAGTGGATTGCTCGCCGCCCTGACGATTGGGGTGCGGCCACCCGGAGCAGGCGTGACGTCCGGCTGGGCAACCTGGTCCCGACGCCGGATCTCCATGGCCGTCCTCAGCGCTGCGCTCGGCATCACAGGCAACTTCTGGCTGTTCGGGCTGGGTCCCACCGAGTGGGTCCGTAAGGCCGCCACCGTCGATGAGTTCATCCCGGTAGGGGCCTCCCTCACTTCCCTGCTGCGCCTGGATCCTGCCGGGGCGGCCACCGTCGCCGCCTTGGCCCTGATGGCCTCCTGGCTGGTGACGCGCCTTTGGAACGACTTGGATCGAGGGACAGCCCTGGGGATGACCGTTGCGGTAACCAGCTTCCCACTCGGGTGGTTCCACTATGACGCTCTTTTGCTTCTGGTGGTCGCTTGGATGATGGGCCGGGCGCGCTCGGGACTGATCCCCGTCCTGGCACTGGCGACATTCTTCGCCTTGACCGGCATCCCTGCTCTCGAAGGAGCTGGCCCGATGCTTCACTGGATGCGGTTGGCGGGCCGTCTGGCACTGATGGCGGGAGTGCTCTTGGCCGACCAGAGAAACGACCAGCCCCGTCACGCCTAAGCGATTCGCAGCACTTCCTCCAGGAACTTGCCGGTGTAGCTCCCCGGGCTCTCGGCCACCTTCTCGGGCGAGCCCTCCGCCACGATCCGGCCTCCCTCCTCACCCCCTTCCGGTCCCAGGTCGATGACCCAATCGGCGGTCTTGATGACGTCCAGATTGTGCTCGATGATCACCACCGTGTTGCCGGCGTCCACCAGACGCTGCAGTACCCCGAGCAGCTTGCGTACGTCTTCGAAGTGCAGCCCGGTGGTGGGCTCGTCGAGGATGTAGAAGGTGCGGCCGG